>JBKOZO010000086.1:0-48717 GCA_046725935.1 Acidobacteriota bacterium
CGAGAAAGCCAACCGCTGGCTTCACGCCGCCAACCGCGGCCTGGGCGGCGCGGCCCCCCTGTCACAGCTCGACACCGATCTGGGAGCGGAACGTGTCGAGGAAGTCCTGCTCCGTCTCGCCCACGGCGTCGTCGGCTGAACTTGAAGGTCTGGCGCATCTGCAAGCGCGTGCACGCGGCCTTCGACGGCGAGGGCGCGCGCAAGGCGGGCGGGCGCTGGAATCCCCGCGGCGTCGCCGTCGTCTACGCCTCGGAGTCGCTTTCGCTCGCCGCCCTGGAGCTGCTGGTCCACGCCGACGCGGCGCTCCTCCCCGAGGACCTGGTGGCGATCGAGGCCGACGTCCCCGAAACGGTGCGGGTCCGGAGGATCGAGCCCGAGAAACTGCCGCGAGGCTGGCGTCGCCATCCGGCGCCAGAAGCCCTTGCCGGCATCGGCGGCGACTGGGCGAAGAGTCTCGAAACCGCGGTTCTGTCGGTCCCCTCGGCCCTGGTGCCGCGGGAAGCGAACTTCCTGCTCAATCCGGCGCACGCCGAGTTCCGAAAGATCCGCGTCGGGAAGCCCGAGCCGTTCGACCTGGACGCGCGCTTCGCGTCGCTGAAGCCGTCATCCCGAGGAGCGTGAGCGACGAGGGATCCCGCGCTTGATTGCCGACGTCCCGCGTCGAGTCCGGGATCCTTCGCTGCGCTCGGGATGACAGCTCTTACTGCCGCGCGATCTGGATCCGGCTGTAGTCGGAGAGGGCCCGGCGCACGATACGGCGCAGGTTCTTCACGCGCTGCTCGGTTCGGGCGCGCTCCTCGGCGGCCAGCCGGCTCTTGCGCCGGCGCACGACCTCACGCACCAGCAGATCCACGGCGCGTGTCCAGCGCGCGTAGGCCATCGCCGCGATGTCGAAGGTTTCGGTCACGGCCTCCTGAGGATACCGCAACGACCTGATAATCAGAGCCCGGGCGGCCTCTCCTTCGCCGCCGGGGCCGAGGTCGCCTCCATCGTCTCGAGCGACACGCCGGGAGGGCCGATTCGCCGGTCCAGGACCGCGAATCGGGGGTCCGTGGGCGCCAGCGCGTCGCCGCGGCCCCGCCAGTACTCGTAGTGGAGAACCGGCGAGGCGGCCCAGCCGCTCGCCCCGACCGTGCCCAGCCGCTCCCCCGCTCGCACGCGCGCGCCGCGGCCGACGTCGATCTTGCCGAGGTGTCCGAAGAGCGTCGCGCCGGCGGCGCCGTGAGAGATCACGACCAGATTGCCGAAGCGCGAATACGGAGAGCGCAGCGACGGCGCGACCTTACCGGTGAAAACGACCACCCCCGCGGCCGGGGCCACGACGAGCGTGCCCGCCGGCGCCGCCAGGTCGAGGCCCGTGAAGAACTCCTCCGCGCCGGTCCACGGGGAGACACGGGGGCCGAAGAGGGCGGCGGGCTCGACGATCTCGCCCGCGAGCGGAAGCCTCGACGGGGTGCGGCCGGCCAGACCCGAATCCGCGGATTCCCGGGCCTCGAGGATCGCACGCGCGCGCTCGAGGGAGGCGAGCGTGCGCTCGAGTCCCGACGCCAGGCGGTCGAGGCCGTCGGGCGAAAGCGCCCCGGCCTCGGGAGACAGCGTCCTCGGCCACTGTTTGGGCTCGACGCGGTACAGGAACGCGATGCGCGAGAGAAGGTCCGCCGCCTCCCGCGTCCGATCGCGTAGACCCTCGGCGCGCCGCTCGAGGTCCCGCCGGTCCCGCCGCGCCTCCTCGACGTCGCGCTCGAGAGAGGCCGAGCGGTCGCGGCGCAGCGAGCGGACCGCCGCGATCGGAACGGTGACCCAGAGCGAGACCAGCGCCAGCGCCGCCGCGGCGGTCAGAAGGATGACGGCCTTCTCGCCGCGTCTCTTCAAGACGAGGCTTCGGACCTGGCCTCTCGGCGAGGCCGGATGGAACTGGAACTCCATGCTCCCGATCGGATTATGGGGCCTGGGCGGGAAAGACGGACACCAGCCCCAGCTCCCGGCGGTCCGATGACAGCCCCAGGCGTCTCGGCACGAAGGCCCGCGAGAGCGCGAACTCGACGACCCGGGGGCGCGTCCCGTTCGCGGAAAGGAGAAGCGTGCTTCCCTCGCCCGGCTCCAAGGTCCGGCGGAGCACCTCGCGTCCGTCACTGACCGCGACGAGCTCGACGGGCCTTCCCTCCGGGGTGAAGTGCGCCAGTCCCACCCGCATGGTCCGGCCCGGCTCCACGCGAATCGCGAAGCGGCGCCGGGTCCAGTAGAAAGGTCCTCCCTTTCCGGTTTCCCTTCCGTGGAACCCGATCGCCGGGCGGTAGCGGAACGCCACGTCCGGCGACGCCGTCGCAAACGCCGCCACGGCCGCCGCCGCGGCATAGGCGCCGACGGCGAGACGGCGCGCGCGGACCGCCGCGGCAGAGGACGCCTTCTCGGGAGGCCTCGACGCCACCGCGGCGAGCAGAAAGAAAAACAGCGACACGTCGGGAGCCAGCCAGTGGGAGCCGAAGAAGAGAGCCACGAGGAATCCCAGGATCGCCGCGCCGACGCCCGGGAGGGTTCCAGGTTCCAGGTTCCAGGTTTCAAGTCGGGCGCCACCTGAAACTTGGAACTTGGAACTTGGAACCACGTTGAACGCCGCGAGCGCTTCGCGCGCGAGCGCGAACACGAGCACCATCGTCAGGGCGAATCCGAGGATTCCCGCCTCCGCGAGCGATTGCAGGTATGCGTTTCCGGGATTGTCGCGCTGCGGGAGCGCGCGTCCTTCCTCGGCCAGAAGGTTCGGGAGCTGCCAGGGAAAGGCGCCCAGGCCCGCCCCCGTGATCGGGTGCTTCTCGAACAGCCGCCAGGCGCTCTGCCACAGGACCGTGCGGGTCGAGACGCGCGACTCGGCCGATGCCGAAGGATCGAAGAACAGCGCGACACGGGATGCCACGCTTCCCCGCGTCGTCCGCGCGAATAGACCCGCGACGACGATCAGGATCACGAGTCCCCCCGCGGCCAGCGCGATCCGGCGGCGCGCCGGGATTCCCGGCGCCGCGAGAAGCGCCAGCAGGGCCGCGGCGAGCAGAACCACGGCGCTGCGCGAGCCCGAGAGCGCCAGCCCCGCCGAGAGGGCCGCGGCGACGACGATCCACCGGACTGTGCCACCCCGCGATCCGACCAGTCCGGACGCGGACACCGCGAGCCCCAGCGCGCAGAGGATGCCGAGGGCGTTGGGGTCGATCGCTCCGCCCGACAGTCGTCCGGTCAGCTTCCAGAACGCGTTGACCTCTCCGGGAGCCAGTCCCAGCTTCTCGAGGACGGCGAGAGCGCCCGAGAGGGCGCACCCGAGAAGCGCTGCGGACAACGCGCGAGCCCGAACGGCGGCGCCCGAACGGCGCAGGATGAAGAAGAACGCCGCGCCGACGGCGAGCGCCGCGAAGGTCAGCAGGCTGTCGCGCACGGCGTCGGCATCCGGCAGTCCTTCGACGTTGACGGCGCGCAGCCGGAGTCCGCGCGTCAGCGCCCAGAGCGTTCTCGCGCGAACGAACGCGAGCAGCGCGGCGGCGAGCCAGATCCCGAGGACGGCGCGCAGGGCGCCGTCGATCCGCGACGGGTCCGGAACGTTCTCGAAGTCGTAGAGGAAACGGAACGTCCACCCGCCCGCGAATCCCGCGAAGAGCAGTACCGGCCAGGCCACGGCGTCGGCGCCCCCGAGGGCCCGGTCCGCGGCGCCGGCGAGAGGAAAGAGAAACGCGAACGCGACCAGCCCGCGATTCGGGCTCCACGCCGCGAGCAACGCCAGTCCCAGCGCGGCGACGAGCACGGGCAAGCGGTCACGCGACGCCGGCGGGAACCCGACGGAGAAGACGGCGAAGAACCCGGCCGCCGTCGCCGCCAGCAGCAGGAGCCGCGCCGCGCCCCCCGGCCGGCGCGGCGGCTGATCGTTCACGCGGGCCTCATTCCCGGTGGTACTCCTGGAGCGGCGCGACTCCCGTCGCCTCTTCCTGGCGGGCGCGGATGCCCTCGACGGCTGCGGTCGCCGCCGAGAGCGTGGTGATGCACGGGATCGAGAGGCGCAGGGCCGCGGCCCGGATCGCCGCCTCGTCGAAGCGCGATTCTCTTCCCAGCGGCGTGTTGATGACGAGCTGGATCTCGCCCGCTTCCATGCGGTCCACGGCGTTGGGGCTTCCCTCGTTGACCTTGAAGACGCGCTCGGTCTCCACACCGGCCTCCTTGAGCGCCTCGCGCGTGCCCTCCGTGGCGCAGAGGGCGAAGCCCAGGCTCGCAAGCTCCCGGCCCACCGGGATGACCGCCGCCTTGTCGTACGGATTGACGGTCAGAAACGCCCGTCCCGACAGCGGAAGCTTCGTCCCCACCGCCTCGCACGCCTTGGCGAACGCGTCCCCGAACCGCGGAGAGATTCCCATGACCTCGCCCGTCGACTTCATCTCGGGACCCAGCAGGACGTCTTCTCCCGGGAACTTTCGGAACGGGAAGACCGGCGCCTTGATGAAGAAGTCCACCGGATCCCGCTCGGGCGGCAGGTTGAGCGATGCGAGGGTGCGGCCCGGCACCGTCAGCAGGGCGGCGGCGCGCGCCATCGGAACTCCGATCGCTTTGGACACGAAGGGCACGGTGCGCGAGGCGCGTGGGTTGACCTCGAGCACATAGAGCTTGCCGTGCTGGATCGCGAACTGGATGTTGACGAGCCCGCGCACCGAGAGAGACTCGGCCAGACGCCGCGTGGCCGTTCGGATCTCGTCGAGGAGGTTCGGCGGCACCCGCCACGGCGGCAGGACCGAGAACGAGTCGCCCGAGTGGATCCCGGCCTCCTCGATGTGCTGCTGGATGCCGCCGATCCAGGTCTCTTTTCCGTCGCAGAGCGCATCCACGTCGAGCTCGACGGCGTCGTCGAGGAAGCGGTCGATCAAGACCGGATGCTCGCCCGAGCTCCTCACGGCCTCGCCCATGTAGCTCGAGAGGCGCGCCTCGTCGAAGACGATCGCCATTGCGCGGCCGCCGAGTACGTAGGACGGCCGCACGACCAGCGGGTAGCCGATGCGCCGGGCCGCGGCAATCGCCTCCTCGGGGCTGCGGGCCTCGGCGTGCGGCGGCGCGGCCAGGCCGATGTCCGAGAGCAGCCGCCCGAAGCGGCCGCGGTCCTCGGCGAGGTCGATGGACTCGGGCGAGGTGCCCCAGATGGGATACCCGGCCGCCTCCAGGGCCCGCGCGAGCTTCAGCGGCGTCTGGCCGCCGAATTGGACGAGCACGCCGTCGGGCTTCTCGTTGTCGAGGACCGCCGAGACGTCTTCGAACGTCAGCGGCTCGAAGTAGAGGCGGTCCGAAGTGTCGTAGTCGGTCGAGACCGTCTCGGGATTGCAGTTGATCATGATCGTCTCGAAGCCCGCCTCTGCGAGCGCGTAGCAGGCGTGGACGCAGCAGTAGTCGAACTCGATCCCCTGGCCGATGCGGTTGGGACCCCCGCCGAGGATCGCGACCTTGGGCCTCTCCGTGCGAATCGACTCGTTCTCGTCCTCGTAGGTCGAGTAGAAGTACGGCGTCTGCGCCTCGAACTCGGCGGCGCACGTGTCGATCGTCTTGGACACGGGGATGACTCCGAGCTCCTGGCGCCGGGCGCGCACGTCGGCTTCCTCGCAGCCCAGTTTCTTCGCGATCGAGCCGTCGGAGAGACCCAAGCGCTTGGCGTCCCGCAGCTCGTCGCGCGACACCGACGCGAGCGCGCGGCCGGCGAAGGATTCCTCCGTCTCGACCATCCGGCGCACGCCGTCTAAGAACCACGGGTCGATCTTGGTCGCCGCGGCGACTTCGTCCACGGTCATTCCCGCGACGAAGGCCCGGCGAAGATGGAAGAGACGCTCGGCGGTGGGCTCTTCGAGCCTGGCGAGGAGCTCTTCCTTGGGCAGAGGCCCGCGTCCGTCGTCGAGGCCGTCGCGGCCGATCTCCAGCGAACGGATCGCCTTGCCGAGGGCCTCGGGGAACGTGCGCCCGATCGCCATGGCCTCGCCGACCGACTTCATCTGGATCGTCAGGCGAGCGTCAGCGCGGGGGAACTTCTCGAACGTCCATCGGGGAATCTTCACCACGACGTAGTCCAGCGAGGGCTCGAAAGAGGCCGGTGTCTTCTTCGTGATGTCGTTGGGAATCTCGTCGAGGTGGTACCCCACCGCGAGCAGCGCCGCGATCTTCGCGATCGGAAACCCGGTCGCCTTGGAGGCCAGCGCCGAGGAGCGCGACACGCGTGGGTTCATCTCGATGACGACGCGGCGGCCGGTCTTCGGATCCACCGCGAACTGGATGTTGGACCCGCCGGTGTCGACGCCGACTTTCCGGATGACGGCCTTCGCCTCGTCGCGCATGGCCTGGTACTGGCGGTCCGACAGCGTCATCTGCGGAGCGACCGTGATCGAGTCGCCAGTGTGGACGCCCATCGCGTCGAAGTTCTCGATCGAGCAGACGATGATGACGTTGTCCGCCGTGTCCCGCATGACCTCGAGCTCGAACTCCTTCCAGCCTTCGACCGACTCCTCGATGAGGACCTCGTGGGCGGGCGACTCGCGCAGGCCGTTCTGGACGATCTGGCGGAACTCGGCCCGCGTCTTGGCCGCCCCTCCCCCCGACCCGCCCAGGGTGAAGGAGGGCCGGACGACCACGGGCAGACCGATCTCGCGCACGATTTTTTCGGCCTCGGCGAGCGTGCGGGCCCGGCCCGACCGCGGCACCTCGGCGCCGATTTCGAGCATCGCCTGCTTGAAGAGCTCCCGGTCCTCGGCCAGCCGCATGGAGCGCTCGTTGGCGCCGATCAGGCGCACGTTGCGCTTCTCGAGGGTCCCCCGCTCGGCCAGCGCCAGCGCGAGGTTGAGCGCGGTCTGGCCTCCGACGGTCGGCAGGATCGCGTCGGGCCTCTCCTTCTCGACGATCCGT
Source organism: Acidobacteriota bacterium (assembly GCA_046725935.1). GTDB lineage: Bacteria > Acidobacteriota > Thermoanaerobaculia > UBA5066 > Gp7-AA6 > DAHUXD01. The sequence continues at coordinate 6,904 of JBKOZO010000086.1, forward strand.
TCGAGGAACTCGGGCGTCAGAGGCTCAACGTACGTCGCATCCGCGAGCTCGGGGTCCGTCATGATCGTCGCGGGATTGGAGTTGACGAGCACGACACGGTAGCCCTCGCCGCGGAGCGCGCGAACGGCCTGCGTACCGGAATAGTCGAACTCGCAGGCCTGGCCGATGACGATCGGTCCCGACCCGATGACGAGGATCGATCGAATGTCGTCCCGCTTGGGCACCGGGCGGGGAGTATAGCCGCCCGGCGATGCAGCCGAGAGCCTGCTCTATTCGCGCGTGAGCTTGCGCGGCATCCGAGCCGGCTCGGCCCGACATCCTCCGTCCAGGATCGTCCCGCCGCGGCCGAGGCCGAGCAGTCTTCCGCCGGTCCAGACCACGCCGTACAGATCGTTGACCGTGCCCGACTCGCGACGGTCCCAGCGCCCTCCGTCGACGCTCTCGAGGGCGATACCTCCCTCGCCGACCGCCTCGAACACCGCTCCCGTCCACGTGACGGAGGTGAGGTTCGCGTCCACTCCGGCGGAGCCCTCGCGCCAGGTCTCCCCGTCGGCGCTCGCCCGGACCTTTCCCTGGTCTCCGACCGCGAGGAAGACGCTCCCGTTCCAGACCACATCCGCCAGCGGCGGCGCGTCTGCCTGGTCGCGCCGCGTCCACGTGTTTCCGTCGTTGCTCGAGTAGATCCCGATCCCCGTCTCCCCGCCGACCGCGACGTAGCGCGAGCCGTTGAAGGCGACCGATCGAAGGCTCTTGTTGGGTCCGACCTTGCGGTAGCTCCAGGCGGTTCCGTCGGTGCTCGTCAGGACGGCCGAGCCGCTTCCGACGACGACGAAGCGCGAGCCGTCCCACAGAACCGAGTACAGGGTCTCCGTCAGGCCGGAGGCGCGCGGCGTCCACGAAATGCCGTCTGGGCTGGTCAGGATCGCCCCGGTCTCGCCGACCGCGACGAAGAGGCTCCCGCTCCATGCCACGCCGAGCAGCCACCGGAAGGTTCCCGAGTCGCGCCGCGTCCAGCCGGACTCGGGCGTTCCCGTCGCGATGAAGCCCTGCGCGCCGACGGCCACGAACGTCGTACCGTTCGAGGCCGCGTCCGACACGCCCGAGCGCGGCCCGGGGGCTTCCGACGTCCACACCGCGGCGTCGGCGCTCCCGAGGATCGTGCCGCGGTCGCCCACGGCGACGAAGTCGGTCGCCCCGCGGGCCAGGCCCCGCAGCGTCGACGCCGTCCCGGACTCGAGGACCTGCCACTGCCGCGCGTCGGTACTCGACGCAACCGCGCCGGAATCGCCGACGCCCACGAGCTCGCTGCCGGTCCACGTGATCCGGCGCAGGCTCTTGCCCTGCGGAAGGCGCTCGGCGCTCCACGCGACGCCGTCCGTGCTCTGCCAGACTGTCTGCACGTACGGAAAGCTCGTTCCCATCGCGATCCAGCGCGACCCGTTCCAGGCGAGCCCGAAGAGGAGGTCGACGGAATTCGTGTCGTGGCGCGTCCAGGCGATTCCGTTCGGACTCGACGCGGCGGCGCCGGGCTGCCCCACGGCGACGAACTGCCGCCCGTTCCAGGCCACGTCGTTCCAGCTCACGTCGGTGCCGGCCGAGTGCGCGGCCCAGGTCTGACCGTCGGTGCTCGACAGGATGGCGCCCCCCTCACCCACGGCCACGAATCGCGACCCGCCCCACGCCGCGCGTGTCAGGAGCGCCGACGAGTTGGTGAAACGCGTCGACCAGTTCCCGCCGTCGGCGCTCATCAGGACGGTGCCGTTGGAGCCGACGGCCAGAAACGTCGTGCCGTTCCAGATCACGTCCCACAGATCCTCGGACGTCAGCGCGGAGGTGCGTACCTCCCAGGTGCCTCCGTCGCGGCGCGCCACGATCGTGCCGGCGCGTCCCACGGCGACGTACTGGCCGGCGCCGTACGCGACGGCCGAGAGCGCGTTGCCTTGAGGGAGCGGGTTGACCCAGCTCCACTCTCCGCAGGTCTGAGCGTGAAGCGGTGCGGCCAGACAGAGAACGACGAGCACGCCGGAAAGACGGAGCAGCGACTTCGACATGGGCGACCTCGCTGGGAAAGGGTGGAGTCGCGAGTATAGCGGATAGAATCGCCGCGCGCTCTCGATGATCGGCCAGACGGTTTCCCATTACCGGGTCCTCGCGAAGCTGGGAGGCGGGGGCATGGGCGTCGTCTACGAGGCCGAGGACCTGAAGCTCGGGCGCAAGGTCGCGCTGAAGTTTCTCCCCGACGAGGTCGGAGCCGACGGACAGGCGTTCGAACGCTTGAAGCGCGAGGCCCGGGCCGCCTCCTCGCTCCAGCATCCCCACATCTGCACGATCTACGACGTGGACGAGCACGAGGGCAGGTCCTTCATCGCCATGGAGCTGCTCGAGGGCGAGACGCTGCAGCAGCGGCTGGGGCCAGGGCCTCTGAAGCTCGACGTGCTGCTCGAGCTGGGCATCCAGATCGCCGATGCGCTCGAAGCCGCGCACGCCCGCGGAATCCTCCACCGCGACATCAAGCCCGCCAACATCTTCGTCACCAAACGGGGACAGGCCAAGCTCTTGGACTTCGGCCTCGCCAAGCAGGCCGAGACCGCGACCGGCGGCGAAAACACGGAGGCGGCGACGGCGATGCCCGAGGCGCACCTGACGAGCCCGGGCTCGGCCCTGGGAACCGTGGCCTACATGTCCCCCGAGCAGGCGCGCGGCGAGCCGCTCGATGCCAGGAGCGACGTTTTCTCGTGCGGCGCCGTCCTCTACGAGATGGCGACCGGCCGCCAGCCGTTCGCCGGCAATACCTCCGCCGTGATCTTCGAGGCGATCCTGAATCGGGCTCCCGTGCCGCCGGTGCAGCTCAACCCGGCCCTGCCCGAAGAGCTGACACGCATCGTCAACATCGCGCTCGAAAAGGATCGCGATCTGCGCTACCAGAGCGCCGCCGAGCTCAAGAGCGAGCTCAAGCGCCTCAAGCGCGACTCGGAGTCGGCCGCGAGCGGGAAGACCGCCGCCGCGGCGCCGTCTCACCGGCTACGAGCGCCCTGGAAAACAGCCGCGATCGCAGCGGGACTCCTGATCGGCGCGGGTGCCGTCGGATGGTGGGTCGCGCACCGTCGTCCCGGCGGCGCGGTTCCCGTCGGCCAGACCACGCTCGCCGTCCTCCCCTTTCGAAACCTGAGCGCCGATCCGGCCACTGACCACCTGCGGCTCGCGCTTCCGGACGAGATCGTTACGACTCTTTCGTACATCCCGACGCTCTCGATCCGACCCTTCGCGGCCACACAGAAATACGCGAAGGACGACGTGGATCCCCAGGCCGCGGGACGGGAGCTCCGCGTCGCGGACGTTCTGACCGGGCACTTTCAGAAGCAAGGGGACAAGCTCCGCATCACCCTCGAAGTGATCGATACGGAATCGAACCGATTGCTCTGGCGCGACACCGCCAGCGTGGCCGCCACCGACCTCATCGGACTCGGCGAACTCATTTCAAACCGCCTCCGGCAGGGACTCTTTCCGCTCCTCGGCGGATCCGCCGCGAGCGCGGATACGGCGAGGCGCCCGAAGAGTGCCGAAGCCTACGATCTCTATCTGCGCAGCAATGCCCTGACGAGCGATGCCGAGCCGAATCGGCAGGCGATCGCGATGCTCGAGCAGTCCGTGAGGCTCGACCCGGATTACGCGCCCGCCTGGGCCGCGCTCGGGAATCGCTACTACTACGTCGGCGGCCCCGGCAGCGGCGAGGCCTACGCCGAGTCCCTGGCATCCAGCGAGCACGCGTTGTCACTCGACCCGAACCTTTCCGAAGCTCGGCAAAACTTGATCATCCTCGAAGTCGAAGGAGGCAATCTTCGCGAGGCGTATCGCAGAGCGAGCGAGCTCTTGCGGCAGAGGCCCTCCGACGGATGGGCGCATTTCGCGCGCGCCTACGTCCTGCGCTATGCCGGCCTGCTCGAAGAGGCCACGCGGGAATGCGTCGCGGCACGGCAGCTCGATCCGGGGAACCGTGAGTTTCGTTCCTGCGGAACCGCGTTCGCCGATCTCGGTGAATACGCCGCGGCGCGCGAGTTTTATCGCGTCGACGCCGAGTCGGGGTGGTCGAAAGCCCGCGAGGCCAACCTTCTCCTCCGCGAGGGAAAGCGCGAGGCCGCGGCTGCGCAGCTCGCGAGCACCCGTGGGGCGGTGTGGGCCTCCCTGGTCCTTCGAACCGGCGCTTCCGCCGACCGGGATCGCGCGGCGGCCGACTTGGAAGCCGGCGCGATGTCCGACCGAGATCCCGAGAACCGGTATGGCACCGCAGCCTGGTTGGCCGCTTTCGGGTATCGCGACGCCGCCCTGCGCCTGCTGAGAAAGGCGATCGAGGGAAACTACCTCGCGACCGCCACCGACAAGAATGCGCTCTTCGACTCGATCCGCAGCGATCCGGAGTTTGCCGCGATCCGCGCGGAGGCGGTGCGGCGTCAGAAGGAATTCCTCGCGCAGCGCGCGACGGCCTCGCAATCATGATCGGTCAGACCGTCTCTCACTACCGCGTGCTGTCGAAGCTGGGCGGTGGAGGCATGGGCGTCGTCTACGAGGCCGAGGATTTGAAGCTCGGACGGCGCGTGGCGCTGAAGTTCCTGCCCGAGGAGCTCGCCCGCGACCCGCAGGCTCTCGAGAGACTCCAGCGCGAGGCGCGCGCCGCCTCCTCGCTCCAACACCCCAACATCTGCACGATCTACGACGTGGACGAGCACGACGGACGTCCGTTCATCGCCATGGAGCTTCTGGAGGGCGAGACACTGCAGCAGCGGCTGGGGCCAGGACCGCTGAAGCTCGACGTGCTGCTCGACCTGGGCATCCAGATCGCCGACGCGCTCGAAGCCGCGCACGCTCGCGGAATCCTCCACCGCGACATCAAGCCCGGCAACATCTTCGTGACGCGGCGCGGCCAGGCCAAGCTGCTGGATTTCGGCCTGGCCAAGCAGGCCGAGACCGGGACCGGCGGCGAAAACACGGAGGCGGCGACGGCGATGCCCGAGGAGCACCTGACGAGCCCCGGCTCGGCGCTGGGCACGGTCGCTTACATGTCGCCGGAGCAGGCGCGCGGCGAGACGCTCGACGCAAGGAGCGACGTCTTCTCGTGCGGCGCCGTCCTCTACGAGATGGCGACGGGAAGGCAGCCCTTCACCGGAAACACCTCGGCCGTGATCTTCGAGGCGATCCTGAATCGAGCGCCGGTGCCGCCGGTGAAGCTCAACCCAGCACTCCCCGAGGAGCTGACCCGCATCGTCAACATCGCGCTCGAGAAGGATCGCGATCTGCGCTACCAGAGCGCGGCCGAGCTCAAGAGCGAGCTCAAACGCCTGAAACGCGACTCGGAGTCGGCGGCGAGCGGAAAGACCGCGGCCGCACTGCCCGTGCGAAGCAGCCGACTCGATCGATGGAGGGCTCCAGCCGCGATCGCGGCGGCGCTGGCCGTGGTCGTCCTCTGGGCGCTCTCCCGCAGGACCCCGTCCGCCTCGTCCTCCGCCGGCGGCCAGATCACCCTCGCGGTGCTGCCCTTCCAGAATCTCGGCGCGGACCCGTCGCTGGATCACCTGCGCCTCGCCCTGCCCGACGAGGTCGTGACGACGCTGTCGTACATCCCGACGCTGGCGATTCGGCCGTTTGCGTCGACGCAGAAGTACGCGAAGGGCGACGTGGATCCCCAGGCCGCCGGTCGGGAGCTGCGCGTCGCCGACGTCCTCACCGGCCACTTCCAGAAGGAGAACGATCAGCTCCGGGTCACGATGGAGGTGGTGGACACAGAGAACAACCGGCTGCTGTGGCGCGACACGACGAGCGTGGCCGCCGCCGACCTGATCGGTCTGCGCGAGCGGATGTCGGGCCGACTCCGGCAGGGCCTCTTTCCGCTGCTTGGCGCTTCGACCGGAGCGACCGGAGCGGCCACGCGCCCCACCAACCCCGAAGCCTACGATCTGTTTCTCCGTAGCAAGCCGCTGACGAGCGACCCGGAGCCGAACCAGCGAGCGGTGGAGCTGCTCGAGCGCGCCGTCCGATTGGATCCGGACTACGCGCCAGCGTGGGCCGCGCTCAGCAACCGTTACTACTACATCGGCGGTTCGGGCAGCGGCACGGCGTACGCCCAGGCGCGCGCGGCGATCGACCGGGCGCTGGCGCTCGATCCCAACCTCTTCGAGGCCGCGAGCCAGTCGATCGTCCTGGAGACCGAGGGCGGGAGGCTCCGGGAGGCCGATGAGCGGGCACGCGACCTCCTTCGCAGGCGGCCAAACGACGCCCACGCCCATTTCGCCCAGGCCTACGTCCTGCGTTATGCGGGCCTGCTCGACGAGGCGGCACGCCACTGCGACGCCGCGCGCGCCGCCGACCCTCAGAGCCGCGAGTTCCGATCCTGCGGCACGCCCTTCGCCCAGCTCGGCGACTTCTCGAAGGCGCGCTCCTACTACGAGCTCGACGATCCGAGTTCCCGCTGGCGGAGGTCTCAAGAGGCGGCACTTCTCCTGCGCGAAAACAAGCCCGAGGCGACCGCTCGTTTGTTACGCGAAAGCCCGAGGTGGTCTCAGGTCGCCGGGCTCATCCTCAAAGAGGGCAGCCAGGCCGACCGCGACGCGGCGGCGGAAGCCCTGGCGAAGCGGGCGTTCGAGGAGCGAGACTCGGAGAACCGATACGTCATGGCGACCTGGCTGGCCCCTTGCGGGTACCGGGACGCGGCGCTCCGCCTCCTGCGCCGGGCGGTCGAGGACAACTACCTGGCGGTCCCCGCGATGGATCGAAACGTACTCTTTGACTCCATCCGCAAGGATCCCGAGTTCGCCGCGATCCGCGAGGAGGCGCTGCGCCGCCAGAAGGAGTTCGTCGCGCGACGCGGCACGACGAGACCGTCATGATCGGCCAGACCGTCTCCCACTATCGCGTCCTGTCGAAGCTCGGCGGGGGCGGCATGGGCGTCGTCTACGAGGCCGAGGATCTGAAGCTCGGACGGCGCGTGGCCCTGAAGTTCCTGCCCGAGGAGCTCGCGAGGGACCCGCAGGCTCTCGAGAGGCTCCAGCGCGAGGCGCGCGCGGCTTCCTCGCTCCAGCACCCCAACATCTGCACGATCCACGACGTGGACGAGCACGAGGGCCGCCCCTTCATCGCAATGGAGCTGTTGGAAGGCGAGACGCTGCGGGACCGCCTGGGCCCCGGCCCGCTGAAACTCGACACGCTTCTCGACCTCGGGACACAAATCGCGGATGCGCTCGAGACGGCGCATGCGCGCGGCATCGTGCATCGCGACATCAAGCCCGCGAACATTTTCGTTACGAAGAGAGGACAGGCGAAGGTGCTGGACTTCGGGTTGGCGAAGAACACGGATGTCGAGCCGCCCACGCCGGGCGACACCGCCCTGCCGACGGCGATGGACGAGAAGCACCTCACCAGTCCGGGCACGGCGATCGGAACGGTGGCGTACATGTCCCCGGAACAGGCACGCGGCGAGGGGCTCGATGCGCGCACCGACGTCTTCTCCTGCGGTGCGGTGCTCTACGAGATGGCCACCGGCCGGCAGCCGTTCGCCGGCAACACCTCGGCGGTCATCTTCGATGCGATCCTGAACAAGGCACCGGTGTCGCCCATCAAGCTCAACCCGGAGCTCCCGGCGGAGCTGGAGCGCATCGTCAACACCGCCCTCGAGAAGGATCGGGATCTGCGCTACCAGAGCATCGCCGACTTGAAGACCGACTTGAAGCGCCTGAAGCGCGACTCGGATTCGGCCAAGAGCGGCAAGACCGCGGCGGCCCCTCTCCCGGCTCCGGCGCGCGCCCCGAGGTGGAAAATCCCCGCCATCGCCGCCGCTTGCGTGATCGCCGCCGCCGGCATCATCTGGTGGGCGACGCACCGCCCGGCCTCTTCGCCGTCGGCCGGCCATCAGACCACGCTCGCGGTCCTCCCGTTCCAGAACCTCGGCGCGGATCCCTCGACCGACTATCTGCGCCTCGCGCTTCCCGACGAGGTCATCACGACTCTGTCCTACATTCCGACGCTGGCGATTCGCCCCTTCGCGGCGACGCAGAAGTACGCGAAGGGAGACGTGGACCCGCAAGCCGCCGGCCGGGAGCTCCGCGTCTCGGACGTCCTGACCGGGCACTTCCAGAAGGAGGGCGACCAGCTCCGCGTGACGCTGGAAGTAGTCGACGCGGAGTCGAACCGCCTGCTCTGGCGCGACACGTCGAGCGCCGCGGCGTCGGATCTCATCGGGCTGCGCGAGCAGATCTCGGGCCGCCTTCGGCAGGGACTCTTTCCGCTGCTCGGAGGATCCACGGCTGGCGAGGCAGCGGCCACGCATCCCAGGAACGCCGAGGCCTACGACCTGTACCTTCGCAGCAAGCCCTTCACAAGCGATCCCGAGCCGAACAAGGAGGCCCTCGCCATGCTCGAGCGCGCGGTCGGACTCGATCCGGACTACGCTCCGGCCTGGGCCGCACTCGGACTCCGCTACTACTACGCCGTCTCCTTTGGCGAGAGCTCGCCCGACGGTCTCGAGCGCGCGGCCTCGGCCGCCCAGAAGGCGCTCGCGCTCGACCCCAACCTCTCCGAGGCGTCCGTCCGCCTCATCGTTCTCGCGACCGAGAGCGGAAATCTCGACGAGGCCTACGCGAAGGCGGGAGATCTCGTGCGCCGGCGGCCGCAGGATGCCCACGCGCACTTCAGTCTCGCCTACGTGCTCCGCTATGCCGGACTCATGGAAGAGGCCGCCCGGGAGTGCGAGGCGGCCCGCGCGCTCGACCCTCGCAACCGCTTCTTCCGGTCGTGCGGCTTCCTGTTCATGACGAAGGGCGACTACGCGCGAGCACGGGATTTCTCCCGCCTCGATGCGGGGTCGGCCTGGTCGAAGAACGTCGAGGCCGACACCCTGCTGCGCGAAGGCAAGCGCGAGGAGGCCCTGGCAGGGGTCCGGATGGACTCGAACTTGCCCGTCGGCGGATATGCCGTCCTGCTCGCCGGGCCCGGGGCGGAGCGCGACCGCCTGGCCGCCGCCGTCGAGGCGAAGGCAATGAGCGACCGAGATCCGGAGAACAAGTACTACACCGCGGGCCACCTCGCGCTCGCCGGCTACCGAGACGCGGCCTTGCGGCTGCTCCGGAAGGCCGTCGAGGACAACTACCTCGTTCACGAGGCGATGGATCGAGACCCGCTGTTCGAATCCATTCGCCCGTCCTCCGAGTTCGCGGCGATCCGCACCGAGTCCGTACGGAAGCAGAAGGAGTTCCTCGCGAAGCGCAAGCCCTGACTCAGCTCTTCGCGTTGGCTTTCGCCAACGATTCGGCGATGTACTTCTTCCACTGCTCGGGCGTCATGACCTCGACGCCTTCGAGCTCGAGCCGGAAACTGGTCCAGTCGGGGTTGTCGGGGAACGGGATCTCGATCTTCTCGAGCCAGCCGCTCTTGGGGTCCCACCAGATCGAGCCCTCGGTGCCGCCGATGCCCGGGCCCGAGATCCGATAGAGGCGGCACGTCTTGCCGTGGAGCTTCTCGTCCTTGACGTATTCGATCTTCGCCTCGCCGCGATAGGTGAAGATCTCGCCTTCCTTTGCGAAGGTCGGGTCCATGACCCCGATGGAGAATGTGGCCTTCGGATCCGCGAGGTGCCGGAACGCGAAGTTGAGGCTGGTGAAGTCGAAGTTGTAGACGTGAAACGGGAGATGGCGCCAGGCGGCGCCGCCAGTCTTCTCCCCGACTTTGACGTTGACCGCCCCGGTCTTCCGGTCCACGTCGAACGAGACCCGCTCTTCGACGGACCCGTCGAGGTTGATGACGGCGGCGTCGAGCCGGTCGGCCGTGAAGAGCTTCCAGTCGAAATGCGCGCGCACCCAGGCGGCGTCGCCGACGTTCTTCTCGACCTTGGCCACCTCCAGCCGATCCGGCGCGGCGACGAAGATCGAGACCCGCGTGGGCTTGGAGCCGTCGCGATTCGACTTGATGTAGTGCGCGACCTCGCCGACCCGGATGCGCTTGGGCTGGAAGCGGAAGTGGTCGAGGGAGGACGTCGGCGGCGGCGCCGAGGGGTCCTGGAGGAGCACCGCGGCGACGACGGCCAGCGCGAGACTACTCATATCGGAGCGCCTCCGCCACATCCACGCGCGCGGCCCGTCGCGCCGGGATCCACGACGCGACAAAGATCGCGAGCACCGAACAGCCCACGATCAAGGCGATGTCCCGGGCCCGCACCAGGAACGGGATGAAGGACACGAAGTAGATCTCGGCCACCCCCGGAGGGAACGACAAAAGTCGGAAGCGGGTCATGGCCCAGCACACCAGCACGCCGAAGAGGATTCCGGCGACGACCCCGGTTCCGCCGAGAATCGCCCCGAGCGTCAGGAAGACCCGCGTGACGAGGCCGCGCTCGGCGCCCATCGCCGTCAGAACGCCGATGTCGCGCTTCTTCTCCTGCACCGTCATGATCAGAGCCGCGACGACGTTGAAGGTCGAGACCGCGACGATCAGGCCGATCACGATGAAGAGGGCGGCCTGCTGGATCAGCAGCGCCTGGAACAGCGTTCCGTTCATCGAGCGCCAGTCCGAGACCGAGTAGCCGTTGCCCGCGGCGCGGGCGACCGCGGCCGAGACGCGCTCGGTCTCGTCGATCGAGCGGAGCTTGACCTCGATCACGTTGGCCTGTCCCGGAACGCCCGAGAGTCGGCGCAGCTCTTCGCGCGCCAGGAAAACCCACTCCGTGTCGTACTCGGAGAAGTTCGTCCGGAACACGTAGGCGACGCGGAACCGGCCGGTCCTCGGGGCGAAGCGGCCGGTCGCTCCGGATGCGTCGGTCACAGAAAGCGCAATCGTGTCGCCGGCTTTCACGTCGAGCTTGCGCGCAAGCTCCGCCCCGATCGCCACACCGGGCGGGCCCGTCGGAGTCTCGGCGGTCACGATGGATTCGGCGCGGGGCAGGTAGGCGTCGAGATCCGACACCCGGCGCTCGCTCGCGGGATCGATCCCCTTCAGGATCGCATCGGTCCCGTCGGGCACGGCGGGAGAGGACGCCACGCCCGTCTGGTAGATCACCGGAGACGTGGCGGCGACTCCCGGCACTGCGGCCACGCGCCGCTCCAGCGCCGTGGGATCCGGGTCGCCTCCGGGAATCAGCGGAAAGACGACGACTTCGGCGTTGGCGCCGATCAGCTTCTCGCGGATCTCGGTCCGGTAGCCGGAGAGCAGTCCCATCGCCACGACAAGCGCCGCGACGCCGAGCGCGATGCCGGCGATCGAGAGGAGCGAGACAGAGGAGACGAGCTTGGAGGGACGGGACTTCAGGTACCGGATCGCCACCTCGAGCGGGAGGCTCTTCACTTCCGCGCGACCTCCATGGCGGCCAGGAACTTCTCGAAGAGGACGTTGGCGTCGTGCGGACCCGGAGCCGCCTCGGGATGGAACTGCGCCGCCAGGATCGGAAGCGTCCGATGGCGGAAGCCCTCGAGCGTCCCGTCGTTCAAGTTGCGGTGCGTGGACTCCAGCTCCGGCGGCATCGTCTCCGCGTCCACTGCGAAGCCGTGGTTCTGCGAGGTGATCGCGACATGGCCGGAGGCGAGGTCCTGGACGGGGTGGTTCGCCCCGCGGTGCCCGAACTTCAGCTTGAACGTCTTCGCGCCCAGCGCCAGGCCCAGGAGCTGATGACCGAGGCAGATTCCGAAGATGGGCTTCTCGGTCGCGATCAGGCCCTCGATCGTGCGGATCGGTCCCGGCAGCGCGGCCGGATCCCCCGGCCCGTTGGAGAGGAAGATGCCGTCGGGCCGGCTCTCCAGGATCTCGGCGCAGGAGGCCGTCGCCGGGAAAATCGCCACCCGGCAGGAGCCGCGCTGGAGGAGGCGCACGATGTTGCGCTTCATGCCGTAGTCGACCGCGGCGACGCGGAACTTCTTCTTGCCCTTGCCGCCCGGCGCCACCGATGCCTTCGCCGGCGAGACCGACAGGGCGAGGTCGCTCCCGACCATCTGCGGCGACGCCAGGACGCGCCGCTGCAGCTCCGCCGGATCGTCGATCTCGGTCGACACGCCGGCCCGCATCGCGCCTTCGCTCCGGATCCGCCGGACCAGCGCGCGCGTGTCGAGCCCGTGGAGACCCGTGACTCCCTGCGCGTTCAGGTACTCGGCGAGACTCTTCTCGCCGTCCGACCCGCTCCAGAGGGACGGAAAGTCCCGCGCGATGAACCCGGCGACGTGAACGCGGCCCGACTCCGCCTCGTCTTCCCGGATCCCGTAGTTGCCGATATGGGCGGCCGTCATGACGACGATCTGACCCGCGTAGGACGGGTCGGTCAGAACCTCCTGGTAGCCGCTCATCGCCGTGTTGAAGACGATCTCGCCGAACGACGTGCCCGGCCGGCCGATCGCCTCGCCGCGGCAAGCGGTGCCGTCCTCGAGGACGAGGAGTCCCTTCATGCGCTCCTCCCCACGACCGGCGCTAGCCGTCGGACCTCCGCCACGAGCTCGGCGAACATCTCCGGCAGGATCGCCTGGGGCCCGTCGGAGAGGGCGTGCTCGGGATCGTGGTGGACCTCGATCAGGAGCCCGTCGGCGCCCACGGCGACGGACGCGCGGGAGAGAGGCAGCACCTTGGTGCGCTTTCCGGTTCCGTGCGAGGGGTCCACGACGATCGGCAGGTGCGAAATGCGCTGCACGTACGGCACCGAGGACAGATCGAGCGTGTTGCGCGTGTGGTCCGAGAAGGTGCGCACGCCGCGCTCGCACAGGATCACGTCGTAGTTGCCCTCGGACAGAAGATACTCGGCCGAAAGCAGCAGCTCCTCGATCGTCGCCGACATCCCGCGCTTCAACAGCACGGGCTTGCGCAGGCGACCGAGCCGTTTGAGAAGAGAGAAGTTCTGCATGTTCCGGGCGCCGACCTGGAGACAGTCCGCGTGCTCGGCCACGAGATCCACCGTCTCCGTGTCGAGCACTTCGGTGACGATCGGAAGCCCCGTCTCGGCGCGGACGCGCGAGAGGATCTTCAAACCCTTCTCACCGAGGCCCTGGAAGGAATAGGGCGAGGTCCTCGGCTTGAAGGCTCCGCCGCGGTAGTGCGTGGCGCCCGCGTCTTTCACGCGCCGCCCGATCTCGATCGCCTGCTTCTCGGACTCGACCGCGCACGGCCCGGCGACGACCGCCAGCCGATTGCCGCCGATCGGAACGCCTCCCACGGAGACGACCGTGTTCTCGCGCTTGGCCTCGCGCGACACGAGCTTGTAGGGAGCGGAGACCGGTATGACCTCCGTCACACCCGGAAGGTTCTCGAAGGCCCCGCGCTCCACGGATCCGCGGTTGCCGGTGATGCCGATCGCCGTGCGCTGCGCGCCGGGAATGGGATGCGCCTGGAGACCCAGGCTTTCGACGGCGGAAACGACGCGTCGGATGTCCTCCGGAGAGGCCGACGCATCCATGACGATCAGCATGCGGGTGCTATCATCTGAACCGACGCAGATCGTGTCAAACACGGCCCGAAAGGGCTAGGGAGGTCGCGGATCGTGAGGAAGAGCCTGTTTCTGGTCGTCGCCGCGCTGATCGCCCTTTGCCCGGCGGCGTTCGGCTACGTCATCAAGCTCAAGGACGGCTCGCTGATCTACGCCCGGACGAAGTACACCGTGAAGGGCGACCGCGCGATCATCACGCTCGAAAACGGCACGGTCACGGCGATGAAGCTCGACCAGATCGACATCGAAGCTTCGGACAAGTACAACAAAGAGAATTTCGGCAGCAACGTCGTCGCCATCGACACTCCCGACAGCCGCAAGCCGACCGTCGCGCCCGACGGTCCGCCGGCGCCGCGGCTCCAGGACTACATCAAGGAGCGGCAGCCGCGGATGCAGCTGCCCGCCAACGGAAACGCGCAGAAGACCGAAGCCGGATCCGGGCCCGCTTTCGGACTGATCGACCCCAATCTCCAGGGCGCGGTGTCGAAGGTGTTCGACGGCGCCGGGATCACGCAGTACAAGTTGACGAACTTCAAGGGCAAGACGGGACTACTCGTGACGACGAATACCGAGGAGGCCGTGTTCAACGCGTTGAACGCCGCCGCCCGCGCGCTCTCGGACCCCGCGAGCCGCGGCGTCAACCTCACGCTGCACATCGTGCTGACGACGTCCTCGGGCGACTCCGCCGGAACGCTCGAGATGAGCCCCGAGCAGGCGCGCCTGCTCGTCAACGGCCAGATCAGCGCCGCGGACTACTTCGTCCAGAACGTGACGCTTTAAGCGAACACTCGAAAGAATGTAGGGGCGGGGCTTGTCCCCGCCCGCGGGCGGCCGCCAGGGCCGCCCCTACGGCCCCTCCGGCATGGGCGTCAAGTAGTACCGCGCATCCTCCCCCACCGTTCGTTTGAAACGGTCGGCGAAGGAAACGAACTCGCCGGCGGTCTCGTCGAGGAACACACGTTCGACGCGGTGGAGCGGGAAGAAAACCGTGGCCGGCAGAACCGTGACGGTCTCCTTGCGAGCGATCTCGTGGAGCCAGCCCTCGAAGCCTTCGAGCGAGAGGCCGCGGACCGTGATGCCGGAAGCGTCACGATCCTTGAGGAGACCCCAGAATTTCTCGCGCGGCGCCGTCAGGTGCACCAGCACGTAGTCGCCGATCTTCATGGGCCTCCCTTCTCGGCGAGCTCGATCAGGACGCCGCGGCCCGCCTCCGGGTGCAGGAACGCCACGCGTTTGCCGCCGGCGCCCGGCACCGGAGCCGTGTGGATCAGTCGGAATCCCTTCCGCGACAGATCCGCCAGCGCCGCCTCGAGATTCTCGACCGCGAAGCAGACGTGATGAATCCCCTCGCCGCGCTTCTCCAGGAACTTCCCGACCGGGGAATCCGGAGAGGTCGGCTGGAGAAGCTCGATCGAGCTCTCCCCCACCGGCAGGAACGCCGTGATCACCTTCTGCGAGGCGACTTCCTCGCGCTTCGCCTCCGACAGGCCCAGCGCGCGATAGACCGCCAGGGCATCGTCGATCGACGCGACGGCCACGCCGAGATGATCGATCTTGTACGGCTTCATGGCCGGCGTCCCGACGCGGCGGCTCCCGGCCGCACGACGCCTTCGAAGAGCCGGTCGGCCGCTGCGTAAGGATCCTCGGCGCGCGTCGCGACCGCGCGCACCGCTTCCTCGAGGCCGTCGGGCTCCGGAGCCCTCGCCTCGACGGCCCTCCGGAAGCGCCCTTCGAGGAGCGCGAGGAGACGCGAGCGGGCCCTCCCGGCTCGCCGCGCCTCCGCTTCGCCGCTCTCCTCGAGATGGCGGCCGTGCGCTTCGAGAGCCTCGACGAGGTCCGGCACGCCTGCGCCCTGCGGCGCCGAAGTCTTGACGATGGGCGGCCGCCACCCCTCCTGGGGCGCGAAGTCCAGCATCATCGACAGCTCGGCGACGGCGCGGTCGGCTCCGTCGCGCTCGGCCTTGTTGACCACGAAGACGTCGGCGATCTCGAGGATGCCGGCCTTGATCGCCTGGATGTCGTCGCCCAGGCCCGGGACCAGAACCACGGCGGTCGTGTCGGCGGTGCGCGCGATGTCCACCTCGTCCTGCCCGACTCCGACGGTCTCGATCAGGATCAGGTCGAAGCCTGCCGCGTCGAGCACGTCGACGGCGTCGGAGGTCGCGCGGGCGAGGCCTCCGAGCGCGCCGCGCGTGGCCATCGAGCGAATGAAGACGCCGGGATCGGTGTAGATCTCGGCCATCCGGATCCGATCGCCCAGGATCGCTCCACCGGTGAACGGCGAGGACGGATCCACTGCGACGATGCCGACTCGTCGGCCGCGCTTGCGGTAGGCCTGCGCGAGGCGCTGGACGAGCGTGGACTTGCCGGCGCCCGGAGGACCCGTCACGCCCACGATGCGCGCGCGCCCGGTCTCGGGAAAGAGGCGCCGCAGCAAGTCCGGCACCGCGGGAGAATCGCGTTCGACCTCCGAGATCGCGCGGCCGATGGCTCGCGGGCTTTGAGCCAGGACTCCGCGGGCGAGATCCTCGGACGCCGCCGCGGCCGCCGAGCTCATGCGCCGTCGGAGAGGAGCTGCTTCGCGATGACGAGCTTCTGGATCTCGCTCGTGCCTTCGCCCACCGTGCAGAGCCGCACGTCGCGGTAGTACTTCTCGACCGGGTAGTCCTTGGTGAAGCCGTAGCCGCCGTGGATCTGGATCGCGCGTTCCGTGACGCGCACCGCCGCCTCGGAGGCGTAGAGCTTGGCCTGCGCGGAAAGCCGGGTCACCGGCGTGCCGGCGTCCTTGGCCGCCGCCGCGCGCTCGGTCAGAAGCCGCGCCGCGTCGATGTCGGTGGCCATCTCGGCCAGGTAGAACTGGATCGCCTCGAATTCGGACAGCGCCCTGCCGAACTGGTGCCTCTGCTTCGAGTAGGCCAGCGCCGCCTCGTAGGCGCCGCGGGCGAGGCCCACCGAAAGGGCCGCGATCGAGATGCGGCCCCCGTCGAGGATCTTCATCGAGTCGACCCAGCCCGACCCCTCCTCGCCGAGAAGATTCTCGAGCGGAACGCGGCAATCCTCCATCACCAGCGTGCACGTGTCGGAGGCGCGCATCCCGAGCTTGTTTTCCTTCTTGCCCACGCGAATGCCGGGGTTGTCGAGCTCGACGATGAAGGCCGAGATCCCGCGATTGCGCTTGCTCCGATCGGTGACCGCCATCAACACGGCCACGCGGGCCACCGAGGCGTTCGTGATGAAGTTCTTCGAGCCGTTCAAGACCCAGCCGTCGCCGTCGCGCACCGCGGTCGTCTTCGTGCCGCTCGAATCCGATCCCGCCTCCGCCTCGGTCAGTCCCCAGGCGGCCATCCATTCCCCCGTCGCGAGCCGCGGAACGTACTTGCGCCGCTGCGTCTCCGAGCCGAACTGGAAGATGTGATTGGAGCCCAGGCTGTTGTGCGCGGCGAGCGCGAGGGCGATCGAGGGATCGACACTTGAAATCTCCTCGACGATCGCCTGGTAGTCCATGTACGAAAGTCCGGCGCCGCCGTATTCCTCGGGGAACAGGACGCCCAGGAAACCCAGCTCGCCGAGCTTGCCGAAGACCTCGCGCGGAAACTCCTGCGCCTCGTCCCACTTCATGACGTGGGGGCGCACCTCGGCCTCGAGAAAGTCGCGCAAAGTCTGCAGGATCGCCTGGCGTTCGGCGGAAACAGCGGTGGTCACGGGGGAGATTCTACCCGGCCCCGGGGCCCGGCCGCCTCCGCTGTCGTTTCTCAAGAGTTTCTTCAAGACTTGCTGGCCCGCCGCGGCCCGACCTGTTGAGAAAGGAAGCTCAGCGCGTCGAGGGCGACGTGGACCCGGTCACGTCCGTCGCCGGCAGGATCTCGATACCGGTGTAGTAGTGGCGCAGGATCGCGTCGTAGGTCTGGCCGGCCAGGGCCATCCCGTACGAGCCGTTCTGGCACAGACCCACGCCGTGGCCCCAGCCGCGCCCCAGGAATACGAACTCGGCTTCGGACCCGGGACCCTCGACCTTCGACACGGAGAAGAGCATCTCGGGCATCTCGACGGCCTGGCGCAGATCGAAGCGCTTGAAGGTCGCCTCGGCCAGGTCGGTCTTCACGCGCATCTCGATGGCGCGGCCCGTGGGGCTGCGCTTGGTGATCTCGATTTCCTTGACTTCGGTGCCCGCGACACGGCCGGACATCCGGCGCGCGAGCTCGCGGGCCGGCACGCGGCGCACCCACTCCGTCCAGGTCGATTCGCGCTCGAACGTCGGGCCGTCGGGATCCATCTCCACCCAGAGCGCGAGCAGGCGCGAGCCGTTCTTCAACCAGCGCAGGCGGTCTCCCGGGCGCAGCTTCAGCGTGCTCGCCGGGTAGTAGAGATCGCCGATGCGGCGGGCCATCGGCACTTCCGGGTCGACCGGAAGACCCTGCCGCCCCTCGGTCGTCTTGACCCAGATGTTGGAGCCCTCCCGCGAGAGAAACCGCCCCGAGCCCTCCGTCACGCCGCCGAGGCGGAGCGCCACCGACAGCAGGAGCCCGGCGTATTCCTCCTCGCGCAGGTCGCGATCCGACGGCGGCAGGGCGTCGCCCGCGAAGCGGAAGCGAAGGAGCAGCTCGTACGAGGAACGCGCGGCGCCCGACAGCCCGACGAGCGCCGAGGGGTGCTCCGCGTAATAGCCCTCGTCGCGCGGAGTCACCTGGAGCGAGCGCGCCTCGGTGAGGCCGAATTCCTCGACGATCGAGGGATACACGGCGTTCGGCGTCAGGCGCGAGGGAGGCGCGCCCCGTCTCGCAACCCCGGCCCATCGTTGCGCCGTCTCGAGGCTCGCCGCGCGTGGGGCCGCCCGCTTTCCGGCGTAGCGCCGCAGAACGTAGCCTCGCCACTCCAGCACCGGACGCCCGGCCGCTCCTCCGTCGCGCGGCACGATGGCGCCCGGCACCTCGTCGGCATGGAGCTCGCCGCACTCGACGGACACCAGGTACGGAAGGGGGCCGCCCGCGAAGACGTTCTCGACGTTCTCGGTCACGCCGCCGCACGTCGAGACGAAGAGCGCGTCGGCGAACTTGTTCTCGTAGGCGAGGACGAGGCCGCGTGTTCCGTCCACCGCCGCGGTCGACAGCGGATCCTCGACGGGCGCTCCTCCGTACGCCTGGCACTTGGCCGTGGCGCAGATGTCGTATCCCTCGCTCTCGAACTGTCCGCGGTGCGCGAACGCGTACGTGCGCGCGGCCACGGCCTGGGCCTTGAGCGCCTCGATCGCGTCGTAGCGCCTGGGCCCCATCTCCGCCGGCACGACGCCGTAGAGGTAGTCCTCGACGTCCACGCGGTTGATCACGTTCAACGTGCCGCGCGGATTGACCAGGATGCGCAGGCTTCCCCGGTACGGAACTCCTTCCACTGCGACGCGCGCGTCGGGCGCCGGACCGAAGACGTCGACGGGAGAGGGCAGCGTCCGCGCGGTCTCCCCGCCCGCGGCCGCGACCGCGATCGAGGCCGGCGCGGCGGATGCGCGCGGAGCGCCGGGGACGACGAATCCCTCCTGGCCCTGCGACTTGAGCCTCTCGACGAGCGCGTCGGCCTCGGCGCGTCCCTCCGAGCCGCCGAGCAGGACGCGGTAGAGACCGCGATCCGCGGAGAAGGCGACCTCCGCGTTCGTTCCGAGCGACGCCGCCAGCCGATCGGCGAGGCGGCGTGCGGTCTCTTCCTGCGAGAACGCGCCGGCCTGCACCTGGAAGAACCCGGCGCCCGTCGCTGTGCCCTGGGCGCGGAAGGTCACGGGACCCTGGAGGAGCTCGGCCTTGTCTCCCGACGCGACGATCCAGAGGGTGCCGGCCGCGCCTGCCGAGAACTCGACGAGGTCGCTCTTCAGGCCCACGCGGTAGAGAACGCCCGAGCGCGTCACGGCTTCCGGCGTGGCCACCTTGACGACCGGCACGGGCACGGGCTTCTCGGCCGGGGCCAAGGCGGAGGGCGCGGGCGGCGGAGGCGCGGGGGCAGGCGCGGTCGCGCACGCCGCCGCGAAGGGCAGGGCCGCGAGCGCCAGCCGCGCCGGGAGGTGTCGGAGGCGGCGGCTCAAAAGCGGGACCGGATCTTCGTGCCGAGCACGTCCTTGCGAAAGTCGTTGCCCCGCAGGGGAATCATCAGGCACATCTCGTAGAGGCGGCTGCGTAGACGGTAACCGATGCGGTCCTCGAGCCGCTCGCGCTCTCCCGAGGCCGGATCGAGCTCGTCCTCGAAGTTCGACGTCGCGATCGTGATCTTCTTGCGGTTGTAGCGCGTGTTGAGAAGACTGTAGAGCACGTCGAGGACCCAGGCGTGCGGCTTGGAGGCGCCGAGCTCGTCCACGACGAGCACCTCGGCCTCCGAGTACGGAGTCAGCACCGACTCCTTGGAAAAATCGGCGTCCGGCCGGAAGGACGTCGTGATCTTCATCAGCAGGTCGGAAAAATCCACGTAGAGTCCCGAGACGCCCTTGGTCGCGACCAGCTCGGAGAGGACCGCGCACGCCAGGTGCGTCTTTCCCCGCCCGGCCGGGCCGACCAAGAGCAGGCCCGCCTCGACCGCCGGGTACGCGTCGACGAACTCTCGAGCCTCTGCCTTGGCCTTCGTCAGCGACAGCGTGTTGTCGGAGAAGTTGGCGAGAGTGCAGTCGCGGTAGCGCTGCGGTATGCCCGCCGCGTCCAGGCGCGCGCGCCCGATGGCCGCGCCGCGGCAGGCGCACGGATGCGCCTCCTTGCGTCCGCCGGCGGAGTCGAGCAGCCAGCCCGTTCCTCCGCAGGTCGTGCAGGCTCCGGTTTCCACGGCGCCGTTCATCGCGCTCAGTTCTCCGGCAGTCCTTCTTCGATCACGATGCGGCGCCGCCGCGGCCCCTCGAGATACCGCTTCAGGTCCTCGAGGCTCGATTCCCAGCCCGACGCCGCCTCTCCCTGATAGCGAGTGTATGCCGGGCCGGCGTCCGGCACGTCCTGCTCGACGGTGACGAGGCATCCGCCTTCGCGCTCGGCGAAGGTCAGCTCGAGGCGGATTCCCGAGAGCGGCTCGCCCACGCGGGGCTCGTACGAGATATCCGCCACCACGAGCCGGCGCCCGCGCTCGAACTCCACGATCTTTCCCAGGACCGTGGCCTCGGTGATTCCCCTCTGGTCGGTGAACCCGACGGCCCAGTTGCCCCCGGGACGCAGTCCCACGAGCGCCCCCTCGCAGAGCCACGAGAGCAGATCCGAAACGCGGGTGAAGGCGTCGAACGCGTCGGTGGGCGGCGCCCCGATGGCGATGGAGCGGGTGACGGGGGACGCCATGGAGCGATCTTAGTCCGTCGAGCGGCCCGTGTCAGCCGCCGGAAAGCGACCCGCGGCTATACTGCCGCGCCGATGGCGCCGCCGCTCACGCTCGATTCGGTCCGGTCCTTGCTCGCCGACGCGATTCGCGAAGGCGCGCAGCGTCTCTCCGCGCCTGTCGAGCGCGTCGTCCTGGAACGCCCCCCGCGAATCGAGCTCGGCGATTTCGCGTCTCCGGCGGCCTTCGATCTGGCCAAGACGCTGCGGAAAGCGCCCCGGGCGATCGCCGCGGACCTCGCGAAGGCCCTCGTGCTTCCGCCCGGAGTCCGCGAGGTGCGGGTCGAGGGAGGCGGCTACCTCAACTTCTTTCTCGGGCGGGGAACCCTCGTGGGGAACCTCCTCGCGGGCGTCTCCGCGGCGTCCTCGCGAGAGGGCAAGGTCATCGTCGAGCACACCAACATCAACCCGAACAAGGCGGCCCACATCGGCCATCTGCGCAACGCCTTCCTGGGAGACGTCCTCGTGCGCGCGCTCCGCTACCTCGGGCACACGGTGGAGGTCCAGAACTATCTCGACGACACCGGGGTCCAGGTCGCCGATGTGGTCGCGGGCCTGCTGCATCTGGAGAACGTGACCACGCTGGAGGCCGCCCGCAAGGCGATCCGCGAGAGTCGCTTCCCGTCGGGCGCCTCCAACCCGAAGGGCTTCGCATACCTCTGCTGGGACCTCTACGCGGAGGTCGGCAGGACGTACGCGGCCCGTCCGGAGACGAAGGCCTGGCAGGCTGAGGTGCTCCACGCGCTCGAGGCCGGCGGAAACGAGATCGCCGCGATCGCGGCGGCGGTGGCCGAGGCCATCTCCGGCGCCCACCTGGCGACGATGGGACGGGTCGGAATCGCCTACGACCTTCTCCCCCGCGAGAGCGACATCCTTCACAAGCATTTCTGGGCGCGAGCGTTCGAGAGGCTCAAGGGCTCCGGAGCCTTTCACCTGGAAACCGAGGGCAAGCACGCCGGCTGCTGGGTCCTTCGCCTGGCCGAGTCGGAGGAATTCGCCGGCCTCGAGGAGCCCGACAAGATCCTGGTGCGCTCCAACGGCACGGTCACCTACACGGGCAAGGACATCGCCTACCAGCTCTGGAAGTTCGGCCTGCTCGACGTGGACTTCGATTACGCGCGCTTCCGGCCGAACTGGAACTCCGGCTCCGTGCGGGAGGAGGAGATTCCGGAGAAGGTGCGGGCCCATCCCCTCTGGCGCACGGAGCACACCGGAGGCGACCCGGACGCTCCGTCCTTCGGCTGCGGCCGGCGCGTCTACAACGTCATCGACGTGCGCCAGATGTATCTGCAGGACGTCGTGCGCGAAGGCCTCCGCGTCCTCGGCTTCAAGGAGGAGGCCGATCGCTCCGTCCACTTCTCCTACGAGATCGTGGCCCTCTCACCGGCCGCCGCGCGAGAGCTTTCCGAGCGTTTCGGGGAGGAGTACCGCCTCTCTCCCGAGGACGAGAAGAAGCCGTTCGTCGAGATGTCCGGCCGGAAGGGCCTGGGCGTGAAGGCCGACGACCTGGTTCAGCTTCTCCTCGAACGGTCCCGGGCCGAGGTCGGGCGCCGGAGGGGCGAGGGCGCCGACGCGGCCGACGCGGAGCGCGACGCCCGTGCCATCGCCGTCGGGGCGCTCCGGTATTTCCTCCTGAAAGTCGGCCGTAACAAGATCATCGCCTTCGACTTCGACGAGGCCCTGAACTTCGAGGGGGACACCGGGCCGTACCTGCAGTACTCGCTGGTCCGCGCCGACAACATCTTTCGCAAGCTCGAGGAGAAGGGTCTGCCGTCGGATCCCTTACCCGACGGCCTCTCGGGCGATTTCGAGGACGACCTCTGGGGGATCGCCCTCGACGCGGCGTCCATCCGGGAGGTCGCCGAGCGCTCGGTCGAGACTCTGGAGCTCGCCACGCTGGCGCGCCACGCGTTCGGCCTCGCCCAGGCGTTCAATCAGTTCTACCACCGCAATCCGATCCTCCAGGAGCCAGACGAGGCGATCCGGAACCGCCGCCTGGCCATCGCGCGTATCTTCCGTAGGGAGATGTCCCGCCTGCTCGGCCTGCTGGGGATTCCGGAGCCGGCCAGGATGTGACCCTCGCGGAGCGCGCAGCGCTCTTGCGAGGTCATCCCGAGGAGCGAAGCGACGAGACAGCCGACCACCGAAGGCAAGCCCTCGGCGGTAGGCAACGTCGCGCGAAGCGCGGCGTTCATCCCGGGCCTGTACGGAAGACGCCAAAGGAGGCCGCCGGTGGAAAAGGTCAACCTGCTCGAGAAGTTCGGACGTTTCCAGGAGCTGTACAAGCCCAAGGTCGTCGGGGATCTGAACGACCACCAGGTCAAGGTCGTCAAGCTCCAGGGCGACTTCGTCTGGCATCACCACGAGAACGAGGACGAGCTGTTCCTGGTGATGAAGGGCAAGATGACGATGGGCCTGCGCACGGGAGACATCGAGCTCTCGGAAGGCGAGATGTTCATCGTGCCGAAGGGCGTGGAACACCGGCCGACGGCGAAGGACGAGTGCTGGATCGTCCTCATAGAGCCCGCGACCACGCTGAACACCGGCAACGTCCGCGGCGAGCGCACGGTGGCCGTCCTCGACCGGATCTGATGGCTTCCCTGTCGGAGAGGCTGCCCGAGAACGCTCCCGGCGACTTCTACGTCGACCGCAGCTGCATCGACTGCGACACCTGCCGCCGGATCGCGCCCGAGGTCTTCGAGGAAGGGGACGGCCACTCCTACGTGCACGCCCAGCCGGGAAGCGACACCGGCCGCCGGCGCGCGCTGATGGCGCTCGTCGCTTGCCCGACCGCCTCGATCGGCACGGTGGCGAAGACCGACGCCACGCCCGGCGTCAAAGCCTTTCCGGAGCTCGTCGCCGACAACGTCTTCTTCTGTGGATTCACGGCGGAGAGCTCCTTCGGCGCATGGAGCTATTTCGTGCAGAGGCCTGAAGGCAACGTTCTCGTCGACTCGCCGCGCGCGGCCGGACCTCTGCTGAAGGCCCTGGAAGAACGGGGAGGCGTTTCCACGCTCTTCCTGACGCACCGCGACGACGTGGCGGACCACGCCGCGCTGCGGAAGCGCTTCGGCTGCGAGCGCGTGATGCACCGCGACGACGTCACGGCGCGGACGGCCGGCATCGAGCGGCCTATCGAGGGCCAGGAACCCGTGCCCCTGGCCGACGATCTGCTGGCGATCCCCACGCCGGGCCACACCCGCGGGCACGCGGTCCTGCTCTACCGGCGGAAGTTCCTCTTCACCGGCGACCATCTGGCCTGGTCGGGCCGCCGAGGGCATCTCGTCGCCTTTCGGGACGCGAACTGGTACTCCTGGCCCGAGACCATCCGTTCGATGGAGCGCCTGCTCGACTTCGATTTCGAATGGGTTCTGCCCGGCCACGGCGGCTCCTACCGGGCCGACTCTCCGCGGGCGATGCGGCGCGAGCTCGAGCGCTGCGTGGCCTGGATGAAGACCGTGTAGGGGCGGGGCTTGTCCCCGCCCGGGCGGCCGCGAGGGCCGCCCCTACGCCGCCCGAACCTCGATCCCCCGGTTCTCCGGGGCCACGAGCAGGAGCTTGCCGCCAGAGAACCCGCCGAGGGCCTCCCGGACCGCCGGTGTCTTCTCGGGCGGCGCGAGGATCACGACGCATCCCCCTCCCCCGGCGCCGCACGCCTTTCCGGCCCAGGCGCCCGCCGAGACGGCTGTCTGGATGACTCTCTCGATCGCCGGCGACGAGACGACGGGGGCTAAGCGGCGGCGCGCCGCCCATTCGTTGCCGAGGGCCCGGCCCATCGCGCCGAAGTCGGCGCGCGCGGCGGCCTCCGCCATCTCGCGGGCCGCGTCCCGCACGTCGTCGAGGCGCGCCGCCACGGCCTGATCGCCTTCCATGCGCGCGCGAAAGATCTCCCAGTTGTTCATCCCCGACGAGTGGGCGGCGCCGGTGTCGAAGAGCGTCAGGTGGCGCAACCAGGCCGCCGTGTCGACGTCGCGGCGGCGCGGTGCCACGCGGCCGGGCAGGAGCTCCAGGGAGTGCAGGCCTCCGAAGATCGGCGGGTAGTAGTCCTGGATGCCCGCGGGCTTGCCGAGCACGCGCGTCTCGATGTCCCGCATCAGCTCGACGCGGGCCGAATCCTCGATCGGGCGGTCCACGCTCGCGCAGAGCGCGCTGACCATCGCCACGGTCAACGCCGAGGAACCTCCCAGGCCCGAGCTGTAGGGCACGTCGGAGGACAGCTCGATTTCCCGCGGCTGCGTCACGCCCAGCGCCTCGAGCGCGGCGCCGGCCAGCGCCGCCCGGGGATCCGCGAGAAAGTCTCGCGGTGTCTCGACGACGCGCTTGTAGCCGAGGCCGGGCACCGTCACGCGAAAACCGCGGGTCGCCGAACGTACGCGGCAGCGCGCCCTCAGGTCCACCGCCAGGTTCACCGTGACCGATCCGGGATGGAGGACGTTGAGAGGCCAGAGATCCAGCGTGCCTCCCGCCAGGTCCACCCGGGCGGGGGCCGTGACTTCGAGCCATTGGGACATGCGGAAGGGATTGTACGGGAGGGATTCTTAGGGAGAGTTTTCCGGAGCGACTTCCCCTCTCCCCTCGGTTGGCCCGCGAAGCGGGCCGCTCAGAATCGAAGCGGGCCGCTCAGAATCCGAGCCTAGTAACCGACGCGTGAGGCTCTGAGGAATCCCGATTCGGGGAACGCGACGCCCTCGACCGTGACGGTCTGGCCGACGGAGGACTGCGCGAAGGCGGAGTCGGTGGACATCACGCGCCAGGTCTCGCCGTTGTCGGCGCAGAACCCGAGCTCGTGCACGGCCTCGTCCAGCGGGCAGACCGCGGTCGAGTGGTGGTGCGCCTCGCACTGCAGGCAGACGAACGTGCCCGTCATCTTCCGAGAGACCGGACGGACGGCCGCCGGAGGAGCGGTCAGCGCCACGGCGCCGGCCAGCGACGCGGCGGCCACGCGAGGATTCCGCTGATCGGCGACGAGCGGAAGGATCAACAGGAGGATCGACGCCGCGACCGCCACGGGCGCGTAGCGCGGCCTCACGTACGCAGGCTCGGCGCCGGCGTGGAGCCTCTCGCGCAGCGAGATCGGGGCCCGCGCATAATCGAGCCGCGTCCGCAGCAACCGGCCGAGGTTGCGGGCCGACCGGCTCCGAGCGGCGCAGGGACCGCAGTGCGCGATGTGGCGCTGGAGGGCTTCCGAGTCGGTCCGCGGGATCTCGCGGTCGAGGTAGGCGTAGAGAAGAAAACGAGCCTTCGAACAGTTCATCGGACCGAGGGGAAAAACGGGGGGTGGAACTTTCTTATTCCGTCCTTAATGAAGGAAGGCCGGGGATGTTGTGACCCCCGCCACGGCCACCCGGGAACCGGGGCGGCCGGGTATGACCCCTACGCCGGCCTCGGCTTCGGACGCGTCCGCATCTTGGTCGGTTCGGCCCCCCGGATGTACCCGTGCTTGCGGGCGTACTTCAGGAGCGCCTTCTCCAGGAGCTTGCGTCCGCGGTAGAGCCGGGACATGACCGTCCCGACCGGGCAATCCAGGATCTCGGCGATCTCCTTGTAGGAGAAGTCCTCGAGGTCGGCCAGGATGACGACCATCCGGTAGTCGTAGGGCAGCGATTCCAGCGCCTTCTTGACGTCCTCGTCGAGGACGCCGGAGAAGAAGTCCGCCTCCGGGTCCGAGGGCTGCTCGCTGGAGTCGCGCCGGACGATCCGCTCGAAGGAGTCCTCGATCTCGGCGAAATCCACGCTGCGCGGCTCGAGCTTGCGCTTGCGGTAGTTGTTGATGAACGTGTTCTTGAGGATCTTGAACAACCAGGCCTTCAGGTTGGTGCCTTCCTCGAACTTGTCGTAGTACTTGTAGGCCTTGAAGTAGGTCTCCTGGACCAGATCCTCGGCGTCCTCGGCGCTGCGCGTCATGCGGTACGCCGTGTTGTAAAGCGAGTCCACGAACGGCATGACCTGGGAATCGAAGTTCCAGTGGGATACCGGCTTTGGTGCGTTCGGCTCGGGATTCTCTTGCACGTTTACCTTTTCCATGCCCTCAGCAAATCGCAAAATCCTTGCCCGGCCGGAGCCTGCGGCTTCCGCCGTCTGCCGGACCGGGGAAACTCGGGCTAACCTTCGCATTTAGTACGGGCTAAGCCCCCTCGGCGTTTGGGTTTCTTCGAAAAGAATTACGCCTGGACCCCAAGAATGGGTTCCCCCGGGGGGTCAGCCTGTCGCCCGGGGAGGACATTGGGCGCCCGGGGACCGGTCAGGCCCCCGGGACGCGGCTTTCCAGGCCCGACGAGGAAGAGCTAGCGGCCGTAGATCAGGAAGCAGATCAGGAGCGCGTACAGCACGAGGGACTCGATCAGCACGAGCCCCAGCAGGGTCATGCCCCGGATGTCCTTGGCCGCGCCGGGGTTGCGGGACATGCCCTCGGCCGCCGCCGAGGTCGCCCTGCCCTGAGCCGTCGCGCCGGCAGCGGCCGCCAGGCCGAGCAGGAAGGCGGCGCCAATGACGCCCCACTTCACTCCGCTCGGGGCCCCGGCAGCCGTCCCCGTCTCCTGGGCCAGCGCCGGCATCGCCAGCATCGCCAGGGCGAGAGCACACAACACAACTGTCTTCTTCACCATCCCACGTATCTCCTTGTTCGAGGCCTTTTCGACGCGATTAGTTCGCGAAAGCTATCACGACTTCCCCGCGGCTCAGTGCTCCTCGTGCGCCACGGCGCCGCTGACGTAGACCGCCGAGAGCAGCGCGAAGACGTACGCCTGCAGGAGCGCGGTGAAGATACCCAGGGCCATCATCGGCCAGGGCACTACGATCGGCACGAGGCTGGCGAACACGTTGGTCGTCGTGTGCTCGCCGAAGATGTTCATGAAGAGGCGCAGCGACAGCGACAGGATCCGGGCGAACGTGCCGATGATCTCGATGACGAAGAACAGGGGCGCGATCAACAGAAGCGGGCCCATGAAGTGCTTGAGGTAGCCGCCCAGCCCGTGCTCGCGAACGCCCTGGACGTTGAAGTAGACGAACGAGATGACCGCCAGCGCCGCGGTCGTCGACAGGGAGCCCGTCGGAGGCTGGAGGAAGAAGAAGAGGCCGAACAGGTTCCCCATCGCGATGAAGACGAAGAGCGCTCCGATGATCGGCAGGTACCGCTGCGCCCCGTGCTCGCCGATGGCCTCCGAGACGAGCTCGCGCAGGAAAGAGACCAGCATCTCCAGGAAGTTCTGGGTGCCGCCCGGGCGGTATCGATCGTAGCGCCGCGCGGCCAGCGGAAAGAGAATCGCGACCACCAGGGTCAGCAGGAGGGCCATGAGCGCCGCGTCGGGGATCCAGGCCTCCCGGCCGTCCGGGAAGAAGAACTTGGCCATCGCCGGCGAGAGCTTCTCCACGGGCGGGTGGCCCAGGAGGCGGACCAACAGGGCGTTGATCGGCCCGTAGAGAATCGAGTGATGCTCCTGCACGCGCTCCTACCTCCTCGCCCAGAGCTCGGGAATGATCGCCAGAACCACGACCGAGAGCCCCACGGCCCCGGCCACGGGATCGAACCCCTTCCAACGCCAGAGAACGACCCCGAGAAGCGCGAAACTCGCCACGGTCACCAGGAGCAGGGGAACCAGCGTCCGGAACCCCGGCTTCGCGCGTCCGGGATCCAGCCGCTCGAGAATCTTTTCGAGAGCCAGGAAGCTGGAAATTACCACGGCGGCGCAGATTGTCAAGGAAGCCCCCCGCCGAGGTCCCAGCAGGAAGGCGCCCGCGATCGTCACTCCCGCGACGAGGAAAGTCCGCCGCTTGACACGGGCGACAACAGACTCCGTGTCGGTCACTTCGACGCTCGGCCCGTCAGGCGCATGAGGTTGACGAAGGCCGATACGAGGCCGAGCACCGCGCCGACGTAAGCGGGAATCCGGCCGGCGCCGATCGCCTCACCCAGCCACTTGCCGATGAGGTAGCCGGCCCCCGGTCCCAGGAGGAACAGGAGACCCGCGGTCGTGGCCTCGGCGATCAGCGTGTAGCGGGATTGGCCGGGCACGCGCGCGCCGGCCTCAGGGCGACAGGACGCAGCTCTTGAGCACCGCGATGAACGGCTGCGGGAGCACGCCGATCAGGAGCGTCCCGAGCCCGCAGACCGCCGCGACCGCCGTCAGCGCGTAGGAGCCGCGCAGCTCTGCGCCCGACCCTTCCGCGAAGAACATCGCCGCGGCGATGCGGAAGTAGTAGAAGAGCGACATCGCGGACATCAGCACGGCGAGCAGCGCGAGCCACGCGTAACCGGCCTTCATCGCCGCCGTGAACAGGTAGTACTTGCCGATGAACCCGGCCGTGGGAGGCAGCCCGGCCAGCGAGAGAAGGAAGACCAGCATCAGGATCGCCGCCGGCATGTTGCGCTGGGCGAGACCGTTGAAGTCGGCTACCGACTCTCCCGCGTATCCCCGGCTCTCGAGCAAGATGACGAGCGTGAAGGCGCCGAAGTTCATGAACGTGTAGGCGAGCAGGTAGATCAGGATTCCCCAGAGACCCCACTCCGTGCGGAACCCGAGCACGCCCAGAAGGGCGTAGCCTGCGTTTGCGATCGAGGAGTACGCCAGCATTCGCTTCACGTTCGTCTGGAGGAGCGCCGCGACGTTGCCGAGGATCATCGTCGCCGCCGACACCAGCGCGACGATCAGGCCCCAGTCGGGGTGAAACTTGGGAAACGCGACGTAGAAGATCCGCGCCAGGATTGCGTACGCCGCGACCTTGGGCCCGACCGAGAAGAAGGCCGTCACCGGCGTGGGCGAGCCCTCGTAGACGTCGGGCGTCCAGACGTGGAACGGCACGGCGGCGATCTTGAACAGCAGCCCCGCCAGGATGAGGAGAATGCCGAGCATCAGCAGGTTCGACCGTTCGGCGGTTGCGAGCTTCTTCGCCAGCTCGGGCAGGCCCATCGTCCCCGTCACTCCGTAGACCAGCGAGAGGCCGTAGAGGAGCACCCCCGAGGAGAACGCGCCGAGAATGAAGTACTTCAGCGCCGCCTCGGTCGACTTGATCTCGCCCTTGAAGTAGCCGGCCAGGACGTACGAGGCCAGGGCCATCGTTTCGAGCGAGATGTAGATCGAGATGAGGTTGTTGCCCGAGGCCATGAACAGCATGCCGACGCCGGCGAAGAGGAGCAGCGCGTAGTACTCCCCTCCCGGGTACGGCGCCTGGCCCACGAATTTCACGGACGCCAGGATCGAGAGGACGAGCGACAGCAGGATCAGTCCCTTGAAGAACAGGGCGAAGTTGTCGACGACGAACGCGCCTCCGAGGATCGGCGTCCCGCGGTCCGGGCGCAGCGCCACGAAAATGACCAGCGCTCCGGTCACGAAGACCGAGAGCGTGGCGAGGTATCCGAGGAACTCCTCCTTTTCCTTTCCGATGAGGACGGAGATCGCGAGGAGAAGCAGGCCCGCCGCCGAGAGAAAGATCTCCGGCGCGAGCAGCGCCCAGTCGGAGGCCTTGACCGCGAACGTCATGGACGCGCGGCCCCTCCGCCGCCGGAGGCGTCGGGCGCCGGGGCGGCCTTCTCGGCCATGGCCGGCGCTTCGGCAGTCGCGCCGCCGACGATCTGGACGATCTTCTCGGAGGGACGGCGAATCACGCGGAAGATCGGCGCCGGATAGAGACCGATCCACAGGGCCAGGATCACGAGCGGAAGGAGCGTCAACTGCTCGCGCAGTGTGAGGTCCGGGAGCTTCGCGTTGGCCGGGTTGGTGATCTCGCCGAAGAAGAGGCGCTGGTAGAGCCAGAGCAGGTAGGCCGCGCCGAGCACGATCCCCGTAGCGGCGAAGAACGCCCACCAGAAGTTCCTGGCGAAGGCGCCCTGCAGGATCGTGAACTCGCCGATGAAGCCGTTTAAGAGCGGGAGGCCCATCGAGGAGAGCGCCATGATCATGAAGTAGGTCGCGAAAACCGGCATCTGCTTCGCGAGGCCGCCGTACTCCGAGATCATGCGCGTGTGGCGCCGCTCGTAGAGGACGCCGACTAAGAGGAAGAGTGCGCCGGTCGAGATGCCGTGGTTGATCATCTGCAGGATTCCGCCCTGCATGCCGGACATGTTGAGGGCGAAGACCCCCAGCATCACGAACCCCAGGTGCGAGACCGAGGAATAGGCGATCAGCCGCTTCATGTCCTTCTGGACCAGGGTGACCATCGCGCCGTAGACGATGCCGATGATCGCCAGCGCGACCATCACGGCGATCACCCGGCGGTCGCGCACGGCCTCCGGAAACATCGGCAGCGAGAAGCGCACGAAGCCGTACGTCCCCATCTTCAGCAGGATGGCCGCCAGGATGACCGAGCCCGCCGTCGGCGCCTCGGTATGCGCATCGGGCAACCAGGTGTGGAACGGGAACATCGGGACCTTGATCGCGAAGCCCAGGAAGAACGCGAAGAAGAGCCAGACCTGCAGCTCCGGCGGCATCTGCTGCGCGACCGCGGTCAGCTTCTCGATCGAGAAGGTGGCTGCGTTGCCGAGACCCTTGTACCCGAGGAACCCGGTCGTGTTGTAGAAGTAGAGAGCGATGATGCCGAGCAGCATCAGCACCGAGCCCGCCAGCGTGTACAGGAAGAACTTGATCGCGGCGTAGAGCCGGCGCTGTCCTCCCCAGACGCCGATCAAGAAGTACATCGGCACCAGCATCACTTCCCAGAAGACATAGAAGAGGAAGAGGTCCAGGCAGCAGAACGTCCCGATCATGAACGTCTGCAGGAGCAGGAGCAGGACGTAGTACTCCTTCTGCCGGTCGGCGATGGCCGTGTAGGAGCACACGACCGCGATCACGCCCATCAGCGTCGTCAGGAGGATCAGGACCAGCGAGATGCCGTCGATTCCGAAGTGGTACGAGACCCCGAGCGACGGGATCCACTCCGCCTTCTCGACGAACTGATAGCCGTCCTTGCCCCGGTCGAAGGCCCACCACAGCGGCATTGAAATGACGAAGTCGAGGACCGCGACGAAGGTCGCGAAGGCCTTGATCGTCCCCGTCTTCTCCTTGGATATCAGGAAGACGATGGCGAGCGCTCCGACGAGCGGGAGGTACGTGGTGATCGAGAGGATCGGGATGTGATTGAAGTCCATGCGCCTTCCTTATCGCCTCATCGAAACAGCAGATACACGGCCACGAGACAGAAGAGCCCGCCTCCCATGACCAGCGCGTAGTTCTGCACACGCCCGGTCTGCGCCTTGCGGAAGACGCCGCAGAGCGCCGCGAGGCTGTCGGCTACGCCGTTGACCAGGCCGTCGACGACGTACTGGTCGAAGAACGATGCGATCCAGGAGGATCCCTTCGTCACGGCGGCCGCGCCGTTGGGAATCAGGTCCACCACCGTGGCGTCGACCTCCCAGAGCAGGTTGCCGCCGCCGAGCGCCAATCCCTTGACAAAGACCTTGTCGTAGGCCTCGTCCACGAAGTACTTGTTCTCGACCGCCCGGTACACGCCCGGCCACCGCTGGACGAGCTGCGCGGGCACCCTCCCCTCGCCCTTGGCGTACCAGCTCCAGGCGAGGTAGATGCCGATGGCGGCGACAGCCACCGCCGCGCCCATCAGGGCGAGCTCGACGGACACCGGCGCGTGGTGCGCTTCCTCGTGGCGCCCGGCGATCGGCAGGCGTAGCGGCTTCAAGAACTCGCCGATCTTGTTGCCGCCCTCGAGGATCGGGACGCCCACGTACCCGGAGACGACCGACAGGAACGCCAGCACGACCAGGGGAATCGTCATCGTCTTGGGCGACTCGTGGATGTGCTTCTCCGCTTCCGTGCCGCCGCGGAAGTGACCCCAGAAAGTCAGCGCCAGCAGTCGGAACATGTAGAACGCCGTCAGCCCGGCCGTGAAGAGGGCCACGGCGTAGAGCACCTTCGGCAGCCACGGTATCGACGCGAACTCGGCGTGGTAGACGGCGGCCTTGATCGCGTCCTTGGAGAAGAAGGCCGCCAGGAACGGCACGCCGGCGATCGTGAGCGTGGCGACCAGGAAGGTACGGTAGGTCGTCGGGATCTTGGACGCGAGGCCGCCCATCCGCCGGATGTCCTGCTCGCCCGCGAGCGCGTGGATCACCGAGCCGGACCCGAGGAAGAGGCAGGCCTTGAAGAACGCGTGCGTCGTGACATGGAACATGCCCTCGGTGAAGGCGCCGACCCCGCAGGCCAGGAACATGTAGCCAAGCTGCGAGACGGTCGAGTACGCCAGGACCTTCTTGATGTCGTTCTGCGCGACGCCAATCGTCGCGGCGAAGAGCGCCGTGAAGGCACCGACGACCGCGACCACGATCATGGCCTCCGGCGCCAGCCGGAAGAAGACATTGCAGCGCGCCACCATGTACACGCCGGCCGTCACCATGGTGGCGGCGTGGATCAGCGCGGACACCGGTGTGGGACCCGCCATGGCGTCGGGGAGCCAGACGTACAGCGGGAACTGCGCCGACTTGCCGCAGGCGCCGACGAAGAGGAGCAGGCACACCAGCGTCATGTACGGCCCGTAGGAGTTCGGGTCCGCCGCAGCGGCGCCGAACACCTTCTCGAAGTCCAGCGTCCCGAACAGGGAGAAGACGGCGAAGATCCCGAGAATGAAGCCGAAGTCGCCGATGCGGTTGACGACGAACGCTTTCTTGCCGGCGTCGGCGGCGTAGTTGCGCTCGTAGTAGTAGCCGATCAGCAGGTACGAGCACAGGCCCACACCCTCCCAGCCGACGAAGAGCATCAGGAAGTTCGCGCCGAGGACGAGCACCAGCATCGCGAACATGAACAGGTTCAGGTACGCGAAGTAGCGCCCGTACCCCTCCTCGTGGCCCATGTAGCCCACGGAGTAGACGTGGATGAGGAAGCCGACGAACGTCACGAACGCGAGCATCAGCGCCGAGAGCGAGTCCAGCCGGAAGGTGACGTCGACGACCCATTCCTTCAGCGGCCCCGGGACCTGGCCGACGGCCTGGTTCACGCCGAGCGAGAACCACCGGTAGAGGGTCTCGGAATGCGTGGCGCCGGCGGCCAGGGCCTTCAGACCGACGTCGAGGATCGCGCCGAAGGCCAGGAGGCACGCGATGCCGACGCTTCCGACGCCGACCGCCGTGTGCACGGACTTGAACGGGATCGCGACGTGGGCGGCGTGACCGTGGACGGTGTCGTGGCTGCCGGCGGTGGGCGGGACCAGGTGCGCCTCGCCGTGGCCGTCTTCGGCGTCTCCGTGGCTGACCTCCCCCTTCGTCCGGTGCGACACGAGGTAGAGCAGGCCGTTGAACAAGAACCCGGCCAGCGGGACGAGGGGGATCAGCCAGATGTAGTGTCGCATCTTGCTCTATCCCCGCATCGTGTCCGCTTCTTCCACGTTCAGAGTCTTCTTCTGGCGGAAGAGCGAGATCGTCAGCGCGAGCCCGATGGCCGCTTCCCCGGCGGCGATCGTGATCACGAACACCGAAAAGACCTGGCCGGTCAGGTCCGAGAGTCGCCGCGAGAACGCCACCAGGTTCAGGTTGACGGCGTTCAACATCAGCTCGATCGACATCAGCACCGTCAGAACATTGCGCCGCACCAGTACGCCGAAGAAACCAATCCCGAAGAGAAGGAGGGAGACGATCAGGTAGTGGTTGATCGTGATCGTCATCGCCTCAGTCCACCTTCTCGAGCGACCGCTTCCCGAGAACGACCGCTCCGATCATCGCCACGAGGAGGAAGATCGACGCGACCTCGAAGGGCACCAGGTAGTCTCGGAATAGCACCCACGACACCGCCTCCGTATTGCCGGCCAGCTTCCCGCGCACCGAAACGAGAGCGACGGCGTTCACGGGCACGTCCGGAAGCTTCTCGGTCCAGAGAATGTAGGCGAACGGGATCAGGAAGACCGGGAAGAGCAGCAGCGCCACGTCCCACTGGTGCTGGAATGTCTTCGTCTCCACCGTGCGCGGGTTCACGAGCATCACGACGAAGAGGAAGAGGACCATGATCCCGCCGGCGTAAACCAGGATCTGCACGGCGCCGACGAACTCGGCCTGCTGAAGGATGAAGATGCAGGCCACCAGCAGGAACGACACCAGCAGGAACAACGCCGAGTGCACCGGGTTCTTTGCGACGACGACGGCGATCGCCGTCGCGAGGGCCAGCACGGCGAAGACGGTGAAGAGCACCCCGGCGGTGCCCGTCAGCAGCGCGCCCTCGGTCACCGCTACCCTCTCTCCACGACCGTGAAGGGCTTCACGTTGGGCGCCTCGCGCCAGTCGGTCAGCTTGCGGATGTCGAGGTAGAGCGATTCGTTGCGGTCGTAGGCCGCCATCTCGTACGTCTTGGTGGTCAGCCAGATCGACTTGGGCACGGTCGGGCAGGCTTCCTCGCAGAGCTGACAGAACATGCACCGCTTCAGGTCCACGTCGAAGCGGTCCAGCACCTTCTCGGACTTGCCGGCCTCGTTCTTCTCGTTATGCCAGTCGATGTAGATGATGTTGATCGGGCACTCGATCGCGCAGAGCGTGCACTTGATGCATCTCTCCTCGTCGAGCCGGAACATCCCGCGGAAGCGGTCCGACGGCAGCTTCTTCTGCTCGGGGTACTCGATCGTAACCTTCTTCTTGAAGAGGTGGCGGCCGGTCACCGACAGCCCGTCGAAGAGATCCAGGAGCGTGAGCTTGTCGAGCCACTTCTTCAGCGCCACGGCCTAACCCTCCACCGTCTGCGGCGTGGCCGCGAGCCGGTCCCGGCGCGCGAGCTTCTGGCGCAGCTTCGCGAGCAGGTACATCAGGACGAAGAGTCCTCCGAAGATCCACGACAGCCAGACCAGACCCGTTGTCCTCCCCGGGAAGAGCAGGATCGCGACGGCCACGACCAGGATGTTCGCCAGCGAGATCGGGATCAGCCACTTCCACCCGAGGGCCATGAGCTGGTCGAAGCGGTATCGCGGGAACGTCGAGCGGAACCAGATGTATCCGAAGATGAAGGTCGAGACCTTCAACAGGAACCACAGCGCGCCCGGCACGACGTCGAGGAAGTCGAGGGCCTTCACGTTCGGGAAGGGCGGCAGCCAGCCGCCGAAGAACACCGTGACGGCCACGCAGGAAATGATGATCATCGCGGTGTACTCGCCCAGGAAGAAGAACGCGAATTTCACGCCCGAGTACTCGGTGTTGAAGCCCGAAACGAGCTCCGACTCCGCCTCCGGCAGGTCGAACGGGTTGCGGTTGGTCTCCGCCACACCCGACACGAAGTAGATGAAGAACGCGATCAGGCCCGGGAACACGAACCAGAGCTGCGTGGCCTCCTGACGCCGGACGATCTCGACCAGAGACAGCGAGCGCGTCATCAGGAGCACCGACACGAGCGACAGGCCCATGGGCACTTCGTAAGAGACGAGCTGCGCGGCGGAGCGCAGTCCTCCGAGCAGCGAGTACTTGTTGTTCGAGGACCAGCCGCCCAGGATGATGCCGTAGACGCCGATCGAGGTGATCGCCAGCAGGAACAGGAGACCGATGTTGATGTCGGCGACCCACAGGGGAATCGAGGTCTTCCCCACCTGGATCGGCGGGCCGAAGGGGATCACGGCCAGCGCGGTCAGCGCCGGGATCACCGCGAGGACGGGAGCCAGGAAGTGCACCGCCTTCTCGGCCCGCGCCGGCGTGATGTCTTCCTTGGTGACGAGCTTGACGAGGTCCGCAAGGCCCTGGAGCAGCCCCTGGGGACCGACGCGGTTGGGGCCCAGCCGCGCCTGCATGAATCCCATGATGCGCCGCTCCGCGAGGACGATGACGAAGCCCACGATCGCCGGCACGGTCGCCACGAGGATGACGACCTTCAGGTACGTCCAGAACTCGGGCGGCAGCTTCATCGGTCGACTTCCCCGAGCACGATGTCGATCGTGCCGATCAGGGCCACCAGGTCCGAGACCAGGTGGCCCTTGGCCAGCCTCGGCAGCGCCTGCAGGTTGATGAACGAGGGAGGCCGGACGTGCATGCGGTACGGCCTGTTAGAGCCGTTGGAGACGCAGTAGAAGCCGAGCTCGCCCTTGGGAGACTCGATCGACGCGTACGCCTCCTCGGCCACGGGCTTGATCACACGCGGGACCTTGCCCCGGATCTCCCCCGGCTGGAGCTTCTCCAGACACTGCTGGAGGATCCGGGCCGACTGGCGCATCTCCTGGACGCGCACGATGTAGCGGTCGTAGGTATCGCCGTTCTGCCGCGTCGGGACGACGAAGTCGAGCTCCTCGTAGCACTCGTAGGGCTGCGCGCGGCGCAGGTCCCACTCCTTGCCAGAAGCGCGGAGGATGGGTCCCGTCAGGCCCCACTCGATGCACTCCTCGGCGGAGATCACGCCGATGCCCACGGTGCGCTTCTTCCAGATGCGATTGTCGGTCAGGAGCTGCTCGTAATCGTCGATGCGCGACGGCAGGTCGCGGACGAACTCGGAGAGTCGCTCCGTCCAGCCCGGCGTCAGGTCGAACGGCAGACCGCCGATCCGCATGCAGTTGAGCGTCAGGCGCGCGCCGCAGTACTCCTCGAAGAAGTCCAGGATCTGCTCGCGCTCGCGGAAGGCGTACCAGAACGGCGTAACCGCCCCGAGGTCGATCCCCGACGTTCCCAGCCACACCAGATGCGAGGAGAGCCGCTGGAGCTCGTCCAGGATCACGCGGATCAGTTGCGCGCGGCGCGGGATCTCGACACCCAGCAGCTTCTCGACGGCCAGGCAGAACGCGTGGTTGTTCGTGGCCGCCGCGACGTAGTCCATGCGGTCGGTGTGGGGGATCCCCATCGGGTAGGTCTCGGTCTCGAAGAGCTTCTCGGTGCCGCGGTGGAGGTACCCGACGTCGGGCTTGGCTTCCAGGATCCTTTCGCCGTCCACGCGCAACACCAGTCGCAGCACGCCGTGCGTCGAGGGGTGCTGGGGCCCGAAGTTCAGCTCCATCTCCTGGACGTCGAAGAGCGTGTGCTCCTTCGGGCCGGCCGCCGCGCTCGCGGAGGCCGCGGACGAACCTCCAGCGGCCGTAACGGCCGCGGCCTGCGCCTTCGCGCGCTCGGCGAAGTACGCGGCCTCGTCCTTCTCGGCCTGGGAGATCTTCTCGTCGGTCAGACCGCCCTCCTCACCCTGACCCTCTCCTCCCGGAGGGGGAAGAGGGAACCTGAAGTCGGGCTCGCCGCCTTCACGAGACCACCTTGCGATTGGGATCCTTCATCGGCGGACCGCCGCCGTCTGGCCATTCCTCGGGGTAGATGGCGGCGCCGGTGTCGATGCCTTCGAGCGGGAAATCCTTGCGCAGCGGGTACCCATGGAAACCTTCCCACGTCAGGATGCGGCGAAGGTCCGGATGGCCGGCGAACCGGATGCCGAACATGTCGTAGGTCTCGCGTTCGGACCAGTTGGCCGCCAGGAAGACCGTCGCGATCGAAGGCACCTCTTCCCCGTCCGCCGCGCCGCACTTGACCCGGATCCGATCGTTCTTCGAAAACGAATAGAAGTGATACACGACGTCGA
Source organism: Acidobacteriota bacterium (assembly GCA_046725935.1). Lineage (GTDB taxonomy): Bacteria > Acidobacteriota > Thermoanaerobaculia > UBA5066 > Gp7-AA6 > DAHUXD01. The sequence goes on from JBKOZO010000086.1 coordinate 45,111, forward strand.
AGCGCGGCTGGCGGTCCTTCCAGTCGACGGCCGTGACGTCCACGCAGTACTTGAAGTCCTCGGCGTCCTTGAGGTGTCGCGCCACGCGCGCGATCGCGTCCTTCGCCACGACGACCGTGACCTGCCCGGCGAACTCCTTGGCCGAGACGACGGCGTCCGGCAAGGCGGCGCGGATCGACCGCACCCAGGTATGGCCCGAGGCGTCTGTCGCCTCGGGCCGGGACTTCTTCTCCTCGTGAGCCTTGGACTCGTCCGCCAATCAGGACGCCTTGCGGATGACCTTCATCCGATCGATCTTCTTCTGAAGGGCCATGATTCCGTAGATCAGAGCCTCGGGCCGCGGCGGGCAGCCCGGCACGTAGACGTCGACGGGCACGATGCGGTCCACGCCCTGCGTAACGGCGTAGGTCTTGTAGGGGCCGCCGCAGGTGGCGCACGAACCCATCGCGATCACCCATTTGGGCTCCGGCATCTGGTCGTAGAGGCGCTTGACGATCGGGGCCATCTTCTCGACCACCGTCCCGGCCACGATCATCAAGTCGGACTGCCGGGGCGTCCCGCGGAAGACCTCGGCCCCGAAACGGGAGAGGTCGTGGCGGGCGTCCATGACGGCCATCATCTCGATCGCGCAGCACGCCAAGCCGAATTGCATGGGCCAGATCGAGGAGCGCCGGGCCCAGTTGATCACCGAGTCGACCGTCGTCGTGACGACGTTCTCCTCGAACCGGTTGTCGATCAGACCCATGCGCGCGCTCCCTCGCGGGTCAGGCCCAGTCCAGGGCCTTCCGCTTCCAGCAGTAGAGGTACCCGACGACCAGGATCGCCAGGAAGATCACCATCTCGATCAGGCCGAAGAGTCCCAGCCGGTTGAACATCACGGCCCACGGAAACAGGAAGACCGTCTCCACGTCGAACACGACGAAGAGCACGGCGATCAGGAAGTAGCGGACCGAGAACCGGGTGTCGAACGCCGAGGTCGACGGCTCGACCCCGCACTCGTAGGGCTCCAGCTTGACCTGGTTGGGACGGTTCTTCTGGATGACGCGGGCGACCACGATCGTTCCGAGCGGCAGAGCCGCCGCCAGCAGGGCGAACACCAGTATGGGAAAGTAGTGGCCCACTGGCGCGGCATTCTATCGGAGGCCAGTGGGCTTGTCATCCGCTGCCACGTCCGTTCGGCGCCGCTCAGAGTGTCGCGGTCGCGCTTGCCACTCCTTTCGACTGAACGAGAACCGAGATCTCTTCGCCCATTCCGCCGGGATCCACGAGACGGAAGATGCGCCACTTCTCCGCGTCGCTCGCGGCGAAGTCGAAGACGCCGGCCTCCGCGAGAAACATTCCCTGACGCATGAGCCGGTCCGTGTGCAGTCCCTCTCCCTCTCCCGCGGCGAGGAGCACGTCCCAGTTCACGTGGGCCGTCAGGTCGCGCGCACCGGGATCTTCCAGAGGATCTCCGCCGCGGCGGCCTCCGACATGCACCGAAAGAGTGCCCTCCGGGCGCGCGAGCGGATGGTAGAGGACCCGCGCGGGATGCCCGTAGTCGAAAGCGACGAGCCACCCTCGCGAGAGCGCGCGGGCCAGCCGCCGGTGCAATCCCGCGGCTCCCGGCGCGATCTCGCCTTTCTGTCCAGGTTCGAGGACGATGCCGAACGCATCCAGGTGTGCGCGGAGAGCCGCGGCGGCGGGGACGGCCGTCCACACGAACCTTTCTCCCTCTGATCCGACGCGAAGCTCCTGAAGACCCTCGGCCGAGCCCATGACGCGGACGACCGGAAGCGCGTCGTACAGCTCGTTGGAGAAGATCCATCCCCGGATCGAGTTTTCCGCGAGCTCTTCGACGCTCTCGAGGATGCGGGGCGCGGGCTCGATCCCACGCGCGGCCAGCGCCGCCCGGCCCGCGGCCGAGACTTCCACGGCCGTCAGCCGGAGCCGCTCGAAGAGTACGGGATCCAGCCCTGCGAGCTGCCGCGCGAAGTCCTCCAAGAACCGGCCGCCGCCCGCCCCGACCTCGACGAAATCCACGGGACCCTCGAGCTCGCCCGCCTCCAGCGAGAAGAGGCGCGCCAGAGCTCCGGCGAAGGCCGGACTGACCGACGGCGAGGTGACGAAGTCTTCTCCCTCCCCGATCGCGCCTCCGCGCGCGTAGTAGCCGCCGTCGGAGTCGTAGAGGGCGGCCTGCATGAAATCGGCAAAGGAGATCGGCCCTTCGCGCGCGATGCGCTCGCGGAGCCGGTCAGCAAGAGTGGCCACGGACGGCGCGGATTATAGTTTCGGCGATGCGGCCGCGCTGTCTGCGTCCGGGCATGCTCGCGGCCGCGCTCGTCTTCGCGGCGGCGTGCGCGTCGCGCAAGGACGGCAGTCTTCCCAGCCTCGAGGACTACTCCGACGGAACCTCGACATATGCCGCGGACTTTCTCGCGGCCTGGAAGGCCGGCGCCCCCGGGAACGCCCTCCTCTCGCCCGCTCTGCGCTGGAACGGGCCGCTGCCCGGCGATGCGCTGACGCCGGCGCCGGCCCGCCTTCCCCTCGAAGTCGCCGTCTATCGCGCGGCCGCCCCGGCCGGATCCCAGGTCGTCTCCGACGCTGGGGCGCTTGCCGCGAGGCTGGCGGACCTGCGCGCGGCCTTCACCTCACTCGCACGCACCGAGGCCGAGATCTTCGATTTCACCCGGCGCGGAAAGGATCGCGAGATCCTCCTCACGGTCCTGCTCTCGGGCCGTGGGTCCCGCGGCGAGCTCCGGCAGACGGGGGGCCAGATCCGGATCGTCCTCGCGCCCTCCGGCGCCGGACGATGGACGATGGTTTCGGGCCGCGTCGAAAACTGGCTCGAAGCCTCGGCGGCCGATCCGCTCTTCGAAAACGTCGCCGAGAAGGCCGGCCTGACCCGCGCCCATGGCGCCTTCCTCCCCAATGCCGCGAAGAACGTTCCGATCCCGGGCGAGCACATGCCCCCCGGCGCCGCCGTTCTCGACTTCGACGGCGACGGACGCCAGGACATCTTCGTCGCCGGCGGCGACGGCAATCGTCTCTATCGAAACGAGGGCGACGGCACGTTCGAGGACGTCGCCGCCCAGGCCGGCGTCGCGGGCCGGGAAGGCGAGGCAGCTGGCGCGCTCGCCTTCGACTACGACAACGACGGCCACAGGGACCTCTACGTCACGTACCTGTTCCGCCCGAACCTCCTGTACCGCAACCGCGGCGACGGCACCTTCGAAGAGGTCGCCACCCGGGCCGGCGTCGCGCTCGACGACTACTGCACTTCCGCGGCCGCGATCGACTACGACCGCGACGGCTTGCCGGATCTCTACGTGCTCGTCTACGGACAACCCGGGAGCGGCCCGACGCTCGAGGCCGAGAACGCGCCGCCGAACCATCTCTTTCACAACAACGGCGACGGCACGTTCACGGACGTCTCGAAGGCATCGCACGCGGACGACACGGGATGGGGCCTTGCGCTGGAATCGGCGGACCTCGACGGGGACAGGTGGCCCGACATCTACGTCGCCAACGACTTCGGCAACAACACGTATCTGCACAACGAGGGGAACGGCTCGTTCCGCAACGTCGCCAGGGCGAAGGGCGTGCTCGACCCCGGCTTCGGCATGGG
>JBKOZO010000087.1:0-49304 GCA_046725935.1 Acidobacteriota bacterium
ACTTCCTTGACGTCCCCATACTTCAGGCGCTGGTCGGCCTTGATGATGATTTCGGCCGACGGCGTGCGCTGGTAGATCTCGTCGAGGGCGTTCTGAAACTCGGCCTTGTTGTACTGCTTGGCGTCCATCCAGTAGGACGGAGGATTCGTGTACTGGACCGAGATCAGCCGCTGTTTGCTGTTCTCGGGTTTCTTGTCGGGGTTGTCCGCCTGCGGAATCTGGACGCTGACGCCTTTCTGGAGCATCGGCGTGACCACCATGAAGATGATCAGAAGGACCAGACAGACGTCGACGAGCGGAGTGACGTTGATGTCGCTCTGCAGCTTGTCGCGGCCTCCGCCGCCACCCATACCCATGGGAGGTCTCCTATGCCGAGAGCGCGCTGGCTCCGCGGCGCTTGATGAAGTAGTCGATCAATTCGTTGGCAGAGTTGGACATCTCGACCTGGAACCGCTCGATGTTGTTCATGAAGATGTTGAACATCCAGACCGCCGGGATGGCGACGAAGAGCCCGAGGGCCGTCGTGACGAGGGCCTCGGCGATTCCGGCCGAAACCGCCGCGATACCGCCCGAGCCCGTCAGCGCCATTCCGCGGAAGGCGTTGATGATACCGATGACCGTTCCGAAGAGGCCGATGAAGGGGGCCGTCGTGCCGATGGTCGCCAGGCCCGAGAGGCCCTTCTTCATGTCGGCCGTGGTCACCAGGGCCTCGCGCTCGATCGCGCGCTCGGCGGCCTCGATCATGTCGTGGCCCTTGACCCCCGCGCCGCCGCTCTTGACGTCGTGCTGGAACTCGTAGAGGCCCGCCGCCAGGACGCGGGCGACGTGGCTGTTCTTGAACTTCTTCGAGGCGTCGATCGCTTCCTGGAGCTTGTCCTGCTTGAGGTAGCCCGTGACGAGCTTGGCGAAGGCGACCGACTGGTTGCGCGCCTTGCGGTAGTAGAGGAACCGCTCGAAGGCCACGGTCAGGGAGTAGATCGACATTATGATGAGCAGCACGACGACTCCCTTTGCGATCGGGGTCATTTGGTTCCAGAGGTGAATTGGGTCAAAACTCATTTTGAATCGCTCCTTCCGAATTCTCTGCCGCTGTTGCTCCCTGTCCTGGCAATCCTAGTTCAACCGGAACGTCACCGTCACCGTGAGGTAGACGCGGACGGCCCGGCCGTTCAGCGTCGCCGGCTTGTATTTCCACTGCTGCACCGCCCGAACGGCCGAAGCGTCGAGGAGCGGGTTGACCGATTTCAGGACACGGACGTCCTCCACGTTTCCCTCGGCCGTGATGATGGCCTCCAGGATGACGACGCCCTCCATCCGGGCCTTCCGGGCCGCCTCGGGATACTGGGGCTCGATGCGGGAGGAGAGGACCGGAGCCTTGACGTCGCCGCCGACGCGCAGGGGCTCTCCGCCCATTCCGGCGCCCGTTCCCCCCGGAACGCCGCCCATGACGCCTCCCGGCACGCCGCCTTCCACGCCGCCCTCGACACCCCCCTCGACTCCCGTGGATTCCGCGGCCGGCTCGGGCACGGCCAGGGGCTGCGGAACCGTTTCCGGCATCACGACCGGCTGGGCCATTTCGACGGGCTTGACCTGGACGGGCTTGGGCGCCTCGGGAGCCTTGGGAGCAGCCTTCGGAGCCGCTGGAGGCGGGGGAGGCGGCGGAGGAGCCGCCGCATAGAAGGTCACCGGGATCGGGGGCTCGGGCACGTCGCCGACGAACCAGATGGAGGCGCCGAGCGCGAGTCCGATGACGAGGCCGTGGATGAGCACGGAAACCGGGAAGGACAAAACCTTCTTCGACCCCCCGGAGTGATGCTCGGATTCGATCAGTGAGTTCTCAAACATGAACCATTCCCCCAAACGGGTATGACACCGGGCCTACTTCGCCGGTTCCGGCGTCGGCGCTCCTCCCTGGGCGGCGGCTTCGGCCTTGGCTTTTTCCTGGGCCACTTTCCGCATCTCCAGCGCCTGCTGGAGGTATTTGTTCGCCGTGTCGGTGTATTCCTGCTTCTTGGCCGGATCCGCCTCCATCTTGGCCTTTTCGCGGTACAGGAGGTTGATGTAGGACACGGCCTCGAAGTAGTCGGGCTTCATCTCGACGGCCTTGTTCAGGGCCTCGAGCCCCTCTTCGACGAACTTCGCGCGGAGCGCGGGGTCGAGGTCCGGGAAGTTGTACGAGCGGTCCCAGGCCTGGACGCCGATCAGGTAGTAGACCTCGGGATTGTTGCCCTCGACGGTCTGCCGGGCCTTGAGCCACTTCACGCCGTTGTCGAAATCGCCCTTTTTGAAGTACAGCATGGCCACCGACTGCATCGCCTTGCTGTCCTTTGGGTCCCTCTTGAGCAGGACGTTCTGGTAGAAGTCGATCGCGTCGTCGTAGCGTTCGGTGTTGAGGTACATCGAGACGAGGTACTCAAGCGCCTTGTTGTCGTTGGGATAGGCGGCGACGTACTGCTTGAGGTGGTCGATGGCTTTCTGGGCGTACTCCAGGTCCTTAGCGTGCTTGGATCCCGGCTGATACATCCCCATGTACGCGATGCCGATGTGCTTGTGGAGCTTGGTCTCTCCCGGGTCCAGGCGCAGGGCTTCCTCGTACGCCGCGAGAGCACTTTGGTACTGGGCGGCTTTCAGAAACTCGTTGCCGCGCTTGATCTCCTGCTTGGACTTGATCTTATTGCAGCCCGACAGCGCGACGACCGCGATAAGAAGAGAAGCGGCCGCGGCCGCACGTTGGCGATAGCGCATGCTTCGCTTGGCTCCTTGCACTTTCCCTCTTGTCCCACCCGGGCGGACGGACTCGCCCCGGGGGCCGAATTCTGTTGAATTCCTCTCAACAAAGCAACAGCGAGTTTTCGTGCCATCCGTCGAGGCCGCGGCGCCCGGTGCGGCCTCAACGCCCGTGTGTCCTCCGGTCAGCCAATCCTTTCCCAAGCCGGGGAATAATGCCGATGACGGCAGCGCTTTGCGTTCTCAACGGAGGACTCGTTTGACGCGAATTTCCTTGCTCGCCCTGCTCGCCGCCGCGGCCGTGGTCGCGGCGCCGCTCGCGGCTCAGAATCCGCCTCCCGCGCCGGCTCAAAAGCCCGTGCCGAAGCCTGAAAAGCCGCAGGAACCGCAGCCATTCCCTCCGGTCGCCGAAAGCGTCGAGGTCTCGATCACCAATGTCGAGGTGGTCGTGACGGACTCGAAGGGGAACCGCGTGCCGGGCCTGAAGGCCTCGGACTTCGAGGTGCGCCAGGACGGCGTCATCCAGCCGATCACGAACTTCTACGCGGTCACCGGCGGGAAGCTCCTTCTCGAGGACGGGAAGGTCGTTCCGCTCGACTCCAAGGAACCGCAGGCCGAGATCCCGAGAGACCTGTCGGCTCACTACATTTTTTACATCGACAACCTGAACATCCAGCCGCAGAACCGGAATCGGATGTTCAAACGTTTGAAGGAATTCGTCCCGACGGCGATCGGCCCCAACGCCGAGGGGATGGTCGTGACCTTCAACCGCAGTCTCAAGGTTCGCCAGAAGTTCACGTCGGAGCCCGGCCAGATTCTTGGAGCGCTCGAGCAGATCGAACTCGAGACCGGAGGCGGCACGACGACGGTGGGGGAGCGCAAGGACACCCTCGAGCGCATCGCCGACGCCAAGACCTCGGGCGAGGCGATCGATTACGCCAAGAACTACTCGCGTTCCCTTCGCAACGACCTGGAGTTCACGATCGACGCCATCAAGCAGACACTCGACAGCCTGGCGGGCATCGAGGGGCGCAAGAGCTTTCTCTACGTCTCGGAGGGACTGCCCTCGTCGGCGGGATACGAGCTGTTCGAAGCGATCCGCGACAAGTTCCAGGACACGTCGGCCACGATGGAACAGTTCGACTTCGACATGAACACGAAGTACATCAAGATCGTCCAGGCCGCCAACGCGAACGGCATCACCATCTACACGCTCGACGCCTCGGGACTCCAGACGAGCGACCTGCTGTCGGCGGACTCGCGGTCCACCAAGGACGTCCACGTCAACGACTTCGCGGCCCGGCAGAACATGCAGGGTCCGATCCGGATGATGGCGGAGGAGACCGGCGGGCTCGCCGCGATCAACACCAACGACTGGAAGTCGAATCTCGACGAGGTCGCCGCCGACTTCTCCAACTTCTATTCGCTCGGATACCGCAGCGCCAAAGGCGCGACGGACCGCCCCCACAAGATCGAGGTCTCGGTCAAGCAGAAGGGGTATCGGGTCCGCACGCGCACGAGCTTCGTCGAAAAGTCCGTCGAAACGCGCACGGCGGAGGCCGTGGTCGCGAGCCTGTCCTACCCGAGGACCGAGAACCCTCTCGGCGCGTCGTTGTCTGTGGGGGAGCCCAAGCCCTACGACAAGGAGAATTACTCGCTGCCGGTGCGGATCTCGGTGCCGATCGGGAAGCTCGGTCTGCTACCCGCGGGCGAGCTGTACGAAGGCCAGTTCTTCATCTACTTCGTGGTCAAGGATGCGGCGGGCAACCAGTCCGACCTCCAGGTCCAGAGGCAGGAGGTGAAGGTCCCGGCCAAGGACTTCGCTGCGGCGCAGCGCAAGGACTTCTACTACGACGCGACGCTGCTCGTCGTCCCCGGCGGCCAGAAGCTGGCGATCGGCGTGCGGGACGCCGTCTCGAACCTGACCTCGTTCCTGCAGAAGAGCGTCTTCGTCTCGGTTCTGCCCAAGCAGGCGAATCCTCCGGCGGAGCCCGGCAAGCCCGGAATCTAGGCTCGCCTTCGTGGGCGGATAATCGGGGCCGTGCCGGCCCCTCTTCCGCGCCTCCTGCTCTTCGCGCGCGCTCCGGTGGCGGGGCGCGTGAAGACGCGGCTGGTTCCGGCCCTCGGAGCCGCGCGCGCCGGCGACCTCTACCGCGCCTTCCTCGAGGACGCCGCGCGCGCCTATCGCGGGCGCGGTCTCTGGGAGAGCGTCCTGTACGCCGAGGGGGGCGCACTCGGTCCATCGTTGGCGGAGATCTTCCCGGACCCATGGGTTCGGAGGCCGCAATCCGACGGAGACCTGGGGCGGCGCCTCACGGATGCGTTCGAGAACGAGTTCGGGTCGGAGGCGCCTTCTTGCGTCGCGGTGGGCGCGGACCATCCCGCGCTGCCCGCGGCGAGGCTGGCAGAGCTCTTCGCCGCTCTCCGCGAAGGATGGGACGCGGCGCTCGTGCCGGCGGAGGACGGAGGCTACTGCGCGATCGGCCTTCGCCGCGAAGTTCCCCCGCGCGTCGTCTTCGAGGGCATCGCCTGGTCGACCTCTGAGGTTCTCGAGCAGACGATTACCCGGCTCGCATCCGCCGGGCTTCGCCATCGCCTGCTCGAGCCGGGCTACGACGTGGACCGGCCCGAGGATCTCGACCGCCTTCGCCGGGATCTCGCTGGCCGCGACCCGTCGGCCGAGGACTATCCGGCGGCGACGGCCCGCGTGCTCGCGAGTCTCGGGACCGAGCCGGGACTCGCGTGATTCCCGTCCTCGATTTACGTCGCATGCGGGCGGCCGACGAGGCTGCGATCCGCGCCGGCACGCCGTCCGAAGTCCTGATGGAAAACGCCGCCGCCGCTCTCTGCGTGGAGCTACGGCGGGCACACCCGGACTGGCAGAAAGTCACGGTTCTCTGCGGTCCGGGCAAGAACGGGGGAGACGGGCTCGCCGCTTCGCGAATCCTCGCGCTTGCGGGCGTCGTGCCGTCGGTCTTCACTCTCAAAGATGCGGGCGAATACACCGGGGATCCGGCAGCCAACTTGTCGCGGGCCCGGGCGGTCGGCGTCACGCACACGGCACTGACCGACACTCGCGGATTTGCTACGCTTTCGCGGGCGCTCTCGGAGTGCGATGGCATCGTGGACGCGCTCTTCGGGACCGGCCTCTCGCGTGCTCTGTCCGGCGCCGCGCGGCGCGCGGTGCTCCGGATCAACGCCTCGGGAAAGGCGGTCGTCGCCGCCGACGTTCCCTCGGGGGTGTCGGCCGACACCGGAGCGCTCCTCGGGCCGGCCGTGCGGGCCGAGCGAACGGTGGCCTTCGGCGCGCCCAAGCCGTGCCACCTCCTGCCCCCCGCGAGCGGCTGCGGCGGCCGATTGATCGTCGCGGACATCGGAATCCCGCGGCGCATCCTCGAGGCGCGCGGCGCCCGGGAACTCCTCGTGGAGGAGGAGGACGTCCGCGCGCTGCTCCCGCTGCGGCCTATCGAGTCGAACAAGGGCGACTTCGGGCGGCTGGCCGTGATCGCCGGCTCGCGAGGAAAGGCGGGAGCCGCGCTACTCGCGGCGCGCGGGGCGATCCGCGGCGGCGCCGGCCTCGTCACGGTGTTCTCCGCCGAATCGATTGCGCCTCTCATGGTCGCGAACCTTCCGGAGGCGATGACGGAGCCCCTTCCGGAATCGGGGGGCGCGATCGCGGCGTCGGCGGCGAAGACCGTGGTTCGTGCGCTGGCGCGCTTCGACGCGGCGGTGGTCGGCCCGGGCCTCGAGACCTCCCCCGAAACAGTCGCCTTTCTGGAGACATTGCTGCGGGAATCGCGCCTTCCCATGCTCGTCGACGCCGACGGCTTGAACGCCTTCCAGGGGCGCCCCGGCGTCTTCAAGCGCCGGAGGGGTCCGCTCGTGCTGACGCCGCATCCCGGGGAAGCGGGCCGCCTCATGGGAAAGACTGCGCGCTCGGTCCAGAGCGACCGCTTCGGGGCCGCCAGAGCGCTGGCGCGCGGCACAGGCAGCGTGGTCCTCTTGAAGGGGGCGCGCACGCTTGTGGCTGAGCCCGACGGACGAATCACCGCCAATCCGACCGGCACTCCGCTGATGGCGACCGGAGGCTCGGGGGACGTCCTCGCGGGGTTGATCGGCGCGCTGCTGGCCGGAGGTTTGGATCCCGTGGACGCGGCGCGCGCCGGCGCCTGGCTCCACGGGGCCGCCGGCGAGGAGCTCGAGTCGGTGATCGGCGACGCGGGCCTGCTGGTGCGCGAGCTCGCCGACGCCGTCCCGGCCGCGCGTCACCGGCTGCGCCGGCCTGCTCCGGCCGCCGAATGATCCCCCCCGAAACGAGAACGTCTTCGGAGGCCGAGACCGAGGCTCTGGGGGAAACCCTCGCGCGTTCCCTCTCAAAGGAGGACGTCGTGTATCTCGAGGGAGACCTGGGCTCGGGCAAGACGGCGCTGGTTCGAGGGATCGCCCGGGGACTCGGCGCGCGCGAGCGCGAAGTCGCATCGCCCACGTTCGCTCTCCTCCACGAATACGCCGGAAGCGACGGAAGCCTCGTGCTGCGGCACCTGGATCTGTACCGGCTCGCAGACTCCGCAGTAGAGCTGGCGGTGCTCGGGCTTCCCGGCTCCGTCGCGGGCGCGCCCGTCTGTGTCGAGTGGCCGGGTCGCGCGATTCGGAATCTGCTGCCGCCGTCCGTCGAGGTCGAGCTGACGGCTGAGCCGGACGGCGGGCGGCGGATCCGAACGCGCCGCGTCTAACTAGAAGGCGACGATGATCCCGCCGTTGGCGACGATGTTCGTCACCCACGTGTTGTTCGTGCAGAAGTCCGGCCCGCAGACCGCCCGGTCGCTCAGGTACGTCGAGTACGAGCGGCCGTCGAGCCGGAAGGCGAAGTGCGGGTTCAGGAAGATCTTGATGCCCCCGCCCGCCGATGCCGTGTAGCGCACCTCGGATTGCGAGAAGCCGGGGAACTCCGACCTCAGGTTCGCCGCGCCGCTGCCGAGCGTGAAGTAGGGGACGAAGCGCGAGGATCCGAAATTGAGGGTCATGTAGGCCATGAAGTACTGGAACCGCAGGTCCGCGATCCGCTCGTTGGGGAAGTTGTCGTGGTGGTCGAGCTCGAGGTGCGTGTCGCTCTGGGTGAACTCGGTCTCGACTTCCCAGAGGTTGTTGAAGTTGTAGCCGATGCGGCCGCCGTATGCCTGGTGATCGTCGACTTCCAGGTCGGTATGGCAGCAGTCATTGTTGAAGTCGTGGAAGTGGCCGATGTTGCCGCCGAACAGATAGCCGTAGAACGGGTTGAGCTCGACCGTCCCGCCCCTGTACTGGGCACGGGCGGATGCGGCGGCGGTAAGGAGGATCGCGAAGGCGAGAAGAGAGACCCGGGATCTCATGATTCGACCTCCATCAGGGAAAAGGAGACGCGTGGGGCGCGGGCGGGTTTACTTGCGCGCCTTAAGACTCCTGTCCAGAAGCTTCTTCCATCGGTCTTCGACGTCGGGCGAATAGCCGACGTAGCGGTCGATGAGAGTCCGGTCCGTTCCCAGGATGAAGGTCGAGGGGATCCCCATGGCGGTCAGCGGTCCGGCGTCTTCCGGGGCCGCGTAGTAGACGGGGACGGAGATGTTGAACTGCTGCAGGAAGGGCGACACGCGCTTGCGATCGGCGTCGACGTTGACGGCCACGACCACGAAATTCCGATCGCTGTACGTGTCATACATCTTCTGCACGATCGGAAGCTCTTTCTTGCAAGGCCCGCACCAGGTGGCCCAGACGTTCAGGAGAACTATGTTTCCCTTCAGCTCCGAGAGCCGGATGCTTCCGCCTTCGGACCCGACGAATTCGAGGTCCGGAAAGACGGGCGTCTGCCGCTCCGAGTTCTGGGCCGAGGCAGCCGGACAGAGGGCAACAGCCAGGGCCGCGGCGAGAAGTGTCGAACGCACGGACGAGCGAACCGGCAGGACGCGCCCAATATTCCGCGGCATTCGCTCATTCAGGATAACCGATTCGGGATAATGGGCGCCATGGCCAAGGCTTCTCCGGTGCTCGCCCGGGTGTATCGCGGGTCACGCGTGGAGTCGACGCACCGGGGCGCGGTGGCGGTCGTCGACGAGCAGGGACGGCCGCTGGCCTCCGCCGGCGACACCGCGTCGCCGGTATACACGCGCTCGACTGCGAAGCCGTTCCAGACGATGCCGCTCCTGCTCGCCGGGGGCGAGAAGCGATTCCGGCTGGGCGATCCAGAGATCGCGCTGATGTGCGCCTCGCACGGAGGAGAGCCGCGCCACACCCGTCTGGCCGAAGCGATCCTCAAGCGCGGGGGCTTTCGAGTCGGCGACCTGCTCTGCGGCGCGCACGCGCCGATGCACGAACCTTCGGCGCGCGCTTTGGTCGCCGCCGGGAAAGCTCCCACCGCGCTCCACAACAGCTGCTCGGGAAAGCACGCCGGCTTGCTGCTGGCCTGCCGTCTCCTGGATCTGCCGCACGCCAACTACAACGACGCCGGCCACCCGCTGCAGAGACGGATCCGCGCGCTGCTCGCTCGGTATGCCGACATTTCCGAGTCCGAGATCACGTCGGCCGTCGACGGATGCAACCTGCCCGTCTATCGGATCCCCCTCGCGGCGCTGGCCGTGGCGTACGCGCGCCTGATGGCCGACCGCGTTCCGGGTGAGGACCGCGCCGCCGCCGCGATCCGGCGGCGCATCGTGCGGGCGATGATCGCCAGACCGGAGATGGTCGCGGGGGAGGCCCGGTTCACGACGGAGTTCATCGCCGCCGGCCGCGGACGCTGGATCGGGAAGGAAGGCGCCGAGGCCGTGTACGCCGTAGGCTTGGCGCCGGCTGGCCGCGGACGGGCGACCGGCATCGCGTTCAAGATCGAGGACGGGTCCTCCCGGCCCCGCGACGCCGTCACGCTCGACGTCCTCGAGCGGATCGGCGAGTTACCGACGGCGATCCGCAGGGCGCTCGCCCAATACGCCGAGCCCCGGCTCCACAACGCGGCGGGTGCCGAGGTCGGGCGCATCGAGGCGGACGCGAGCCTCGCCGGCAAGTCCGGCGCGCGGACCGCGAAGCGCCGGTCGGCGGCGGCGAGGTAAGGGTCGTGGCGTATCGCGACCTGTCCGCGTTTCTTCAGGCTCTGGAATCCGACGGCGAGCTCGTGCGCATCCCGGAAAGGGTATCGCCCGTTCTCGAGATCTCCGAGATCGCCGATCGCGCCGTGAAGGGCGCAGGTCCTGCGCTCCTGTTCGAGAGCGTCGAAGGGTCCGCGTTCCCGGTCGCGATCAACACGTTCGCGTCGCGCAAGAGGATGTGGAAGGCGCTCGAGCTCTCGTCCTGGGATGAGTGGGACTCGAGGCTCGAGTTCTTCCTGGACCCGAAACCTCCGGACGGGATTCTCGGGAAGCTCAAGGCGATTCCGCGCGTGACCGAGCTCGCCTCGGTGTTTCCGAAGACCGTGAGGAGCGGTCCGTGCCAGGAGATCGTGCGCGAGGGATCCGCCGTGGATCTCTCCGAGCTCCCCGTTCTCCAGTGCTGGCCGCAGGACGCGGGCCGTTTCATCACGATGCCGATGGTGATCACCAAAGATCCGGCGTCCGGCAAGACCAACGTCGGGATGTACCGGATGCAGGTCTTCGACCGAAACACCACCGGCATGCACTGGCAGAAGCACAAGGACGGCGCGGGCCAGGCGCGAGGGTACGAACGCGAGGGCCGCCGCATGGAGGTCACGGCCGCGATCGGTTGCGACCCGGCGACCGTCTTCTCCGCCATCGCTCCGCTTCCGCCGGGGCTGTCGGAGTTTCTCTTCGCCGGATTCCTGCGAGGCGAGAGCGTTCCGCTGGTTCCCGCCAAAACCGTGGACCTGCTGGTCCCGGCCGAGGCCGAGATCGTTCTCGAAGGCTACGTCGATCCGAAGGAGCGCCGGCGCGAAGGACCCTTCGGCGACCACACCGGCTTCTACTCGCTCGACGACGACTTCCCGGTCTTCCACGTCACCGCCGTGACCCGGAGGGCGAAGCCCGTCTACATGACCACGATCGTCGGGCCTCCTCCGATGGAGGACGGCTTCATGGGGGAGGCCGTGGAGCGGCTCTTCCTGCCGCTGGTGAAGAAGACGATTCCCGAGATCGTCGACATGCATCTTCCGGTCGAGGGCATCTTTCACAACCTAATGCTCGTGGCGATCGACAAGCGCTTCCCCGGCCACGCCCGAAAGACGATGCACGCGATCTGGGGAACCGGCCAGATGATGTTCACCAAGACGATCGTCGTCGTGGACGCCGACGTCAACGTCCACGATCCTCGGGAAGTTCTCTGGAAGGCCCTGACCGCGATCGATCCCGAGCGGGACCTCGAGATCGTCCGCGGTCCGGTCGACGAGCTCGACTTCTCTTCGCGGCTGCCGTGCTACGGAAGCAAGGTCGGCGTGGATGCCACGCGCAAGTGGAAGGAGGAAGGGTTCGAGCGGCGCTGGCCCGACCAGATCACGATGAGTCCGGAGGTCAAGCGTCGGATCGACGCTCTGTGGCCGTCCCTCGGAATCCCCACGTCCGGCCGCCGCTGAGGGGGCGAGGGTGTAGAATCGTCGTTCCCGGCATGAAGGTCCTGATCCTCGAGCCCGACGAGTCCTCGCGCGACGCCCTTCGCCGCGGATTCGCTGCGGCCGGCGGATCCGTGCGCGTTTTCGCGACTCCCGCCGATGCCGAGCGCGCTCTCTCCGAACAGGATCCGGACGTCGTCGTCGCGGCCCTGGACTCCGCGTCGGAGCCGGCCCTGGTGGTGCGGCTCCGCGCCGGAGCCCGCGGGCGGATCGTCTACGCCGTCGTGGACGCGAACGACCTCGAGCGGGCCGTGGAATCGGGGGCCGATGATTTCCTGTGGCGGCCGGTGTCTCCCGGCCGGGTCGCGCAGCTGGCCGCAGCGGCGGCGGCGCGGCGCGAGGGCGAGGCGGAGGTCGAAGAGACGCGGCTTCGCCTGGCGCGCGTCGAGGTCCGCGAGGCACTTCCCGGACGCTCGCCGAGCTGGCTCGCGGCGCTCGCCACTCTCGAAAGGGTGGCGGCTTCGGGCGCGTCCGTTCTCCTGACGGGCGAGTCGGGGACCGAGAAGGACGCGGCCGCGCTGGCGATCCACCGGTTGTCTCCGCGCGGCGGCGGAACGATGACCTACATCAGCGAAGGCGAGTCGCTTCAGCTCGCGACCCGCCAGGCCGAGAGCGGAACCCTCTTTCTTCCCTCCGTCGAGGCGACGTCGGCCGGCTTCCAGGAAGCCGTGCTCCGCCACGTCGAGGGGTCGTCGCGATTCATCGTCGCCCTCGACGAGGACCCCCGCGACGCTCTGGAGGCCGGACGCCTGCTGCCGCGCCTGCATGAGGCGCTTGCCGGGCACACCGTGCATCTGCCGCCGCTGCGCGAGCGGGAAGGCGACGTGTCTCTCCTCGCCCGGCGGTTCCTGGAACAGATCGATCCCGCGTTGTCGCTCGACCCCGACGCGCTCGACGCACTCCAGGCCCACGACTGGCCCGGAAATACCCGAGAACTCTCGGAGGCCGTCCGACGCGCCGCGCGTTTCTCCGAAGACGTGATCGGGCCGACCGTGGTGCGTTCGGTGCTGGGCCGGCCGCTTCCGCAGGCGCGCATGCGCCGCCGCAAGGCGCCGGTCGTGCGCATCGCCGTGGGCGACTCCCTAGCCGACGTCGAGCGGCGCCTGATCTCCAAGACTCTCGAGTTCGCCCGCGGCAACAAGAAGAAGACCGCCGAGCTCTTGAAGCTCTCGCTCAAGACGATCTACAACAAGATCAAAGAATACGGTCTCGAGCGGCCGTAGCCCGGCGCTGGTGCCTGGTGCCGGAGGTCGGACTCGAACCGACATGCCCTTGCGAGCGGGGGATTTTGAGTCCCCTGCGTCTGCCATTCCGCCACTCCGGCAGGGAGGCGGCAAGGATACCTTAGGGCCCTCGCCCCGTGTGTGTTCGGTGTCTTGTCTTCCCACTCGCCTGATCGAGCGCTAGAAAACGATCTAACCAGCTTGCAAGTCTTCGTTCCCTGCGCCAACGGCGGGGCAGGCGAAGTCGTGGACCTGAGCGGGCCGCTGCACGTCCTGATCACCGCGACTGTCAACGGCAACAAGATCAGCGGCGTCACGCACTTCCAACTGCAGGGAATTGTCGGGGTCGGACAGGACACCGGCGCGACGTACCACGGAAGCGGAAACACCGCCGATCACTTCGCGCGTACGCTCACGAGTGGCCAGTTCAGCGAGACGTTCGTGAACAACTTTCGGATCATCGGGCAGGGTCCGGGAAACAATTTCCAGGTCCACGAAGACTTCCACCTCACGATCACCGCGAACGGGGACGTGACGTCGAGCCACGACAACATCCGCGCCGACTGCAACTGACCCGAGGCTCCGCGGGAACGGACGGCCACCGGGCTTGGGCGCGGTCCGCCGGGCCCGGCTTCCCGTCGCCACGCCCGGCGATAGTAGGATCCCCTCGACGTCGTTCGAGGTGCGCCGATGCGGATCGACCGGTTCCACATGGAGCGGGCCCAGAGCCTCTACGAGAACGACGTCCGCTGGAACCTTTCTGAGAGCGGTGTGGCGCCGCTCCGCGTCGAGGAGCTGCTCGAAGGCGAAGCCGGCCGCGCCGAGCTCCTCGCGACCGCGCTGAAGTACCCCGAGTCCAACGGCTCGCTTCTGCTGCGAGAGCGAATCGCACAGTTCTACCCGGGTGCGGCGGCGGAGAACGTGCTGGTCACCACCGGCACGTCGGAGGCCAATTACACGACGCTGTGGGGCCTGCTGGAACCGGGCGACCGCGCGGCGGTGATGATCCCGACGTACATGCAGACCTGGGGGCTGTCGCGCGTCTATGGGGGACGCGCCGATGCATACCGCTTAGTCGAGAGAGGATCGGGTCCCGCACGCCGCTGGGCGCTCGACGTCGAAAGCCTGGAGCGCGCCGTCACGCGCCGGACCAGAGTCGTGGTCGTGACCAATCCCAACAATCCGACCGGCGCGGTCCTCACGGAGACCGAGATGGACGCAGTGGTCCGCGTGGCCCGAAAGAGCGGCGCGTGGATCCTGGCCGACGAGGTCTACCGGGGAGCCGAGGTCTCGGGCGGACCGACGTCCCCGACGTTCTGGGGCAGGTATCCGAAAGTGGTCGTGACGGCGGGCCTCTCCAAGGCCTTCGGGCTCCCGGGCCTGAGGATCGGCTGGATCGTCGCGCCGGCCGCGCAGACCGCGCGGTTCTGGTCGTACCAGGACTACACGACGCTGACTCCGTCGATGCTGTCGGATCGGCTGGCGCGTGCGGCTCTCGAGCCCGGCCGGCGCGAGAAGATCCTCTCGCGCACGAGGGAGATCCTGCGCCGGCAGCTTCCGGAGGTCGAGGGGTGGATCCGCCGGCACGATCGTGTTCTGGACTGCATCCGACCCGTTGCCGGCGCGACCGTCCTCGTGAGGTACCACCTCCCGATCGCCCCGGTCGCGCTCTTCGACCGGCTGCGGAGGGAGAAGTCGGTCCTGATCACGCCGGGCCCCCATTTCGGGATCGGCAAGTACCTCCGAATCGGTTACGGGTATGACCCCGCCAAGCTCAAGGAGGGGCTCTCCCGGATAACGGAACTGTTGATGGAATCGACTTCCTCCGGTCCCCGCAGGCGCAGGTCCGCGACCGCCTGAGGGCTTCCGGATCGTCTTGTCCCTGTTGGAGTTCCGCGCCGACCTGTCCTTGTGACCAGGGACACATACCGCCGGTAAGTTGCTGGAACAGCATAAGTTCCGGCACCATACGATTTGAAATCAAGCGTGGATTGGCTTATAATTCGCGGCTCCCGACATAGGCTCTTTTGACTTACTTTTAGGAGGTTTGAGTGGGTTTCAAGGTGGGCGAGAAGATCGTGTACCCCAACCATGGGGTCTCGGTGGTCGAAAAGATCGGCGAGGGTTTCGCGACGGAGCCGGTGGCTCCGCGGAGCTTCTA
Source organism: Acidobacteriota bacterium (assembly GCA_046725935.1). Taxonomy (GTDB): domain Bacteria; phylum Acidobacteriota; class Thermoanaerobaculia; order UBA5066; family Gp7-AA6; genus DAHUXD01. The sequence continues at coordinate 14,693 of JBKOZO010000087.1, forward strand.
TCATCTCCGTCTCCTTTCGAACAATTCCCGGGTCATGGTTCCGGTCGGTAACACGAGTCTGATCGGCCTGCGGCGGCTCACCCAGCGCAAGGACATCACCGGGCTGATGAAGACCCTGGGAGACGGGCGCTTCTCGGCGACGGGCGACTGGAAGGGGCGCTACAAGCAGAACCTCGACAAGATGAAGTCGGGCGAGCTCTCGGAGATCGCCGAGGTCCTGAAGACGCTCAACTACATCTCCTCGCGCAAGACTCTGTCCTTTCGCGAGAAGAAGATGTACGAGCGCGCCAAGTACCTGATCGTGTCGGAGATCGCGGTCATCAACAACCTCGACGAGAAGGAAGTGGAGCGGCAGGTCGACAAGGCTCTCGCCCGCTCGGCGTCGAGCCGCGCGGCGTCGCACTGACACGGACCCTCCCGGTTTCGGATCCTTCGGGGCGGCTTCGAGCCGCCCCGTTTTGTTTTTGAGACAATGCCCGGCATGGAGACGGAGCGCCCGGCGCGCTCGGCGAAGGCGCAGGCGGCGATCGCGCTGGCCGTCGGGGCCCTCCTCGGGTTCGGGGCGGGGTACCTGGCCGGCGGCGGGGGGCGGCCTCAGACGCCCGCGGCTCGGGCATCGGCGGGTCCCGAGGGGGATCGGACGGCGTCGCTTCAGCGCGAGCTGGAACGGGACCCCGAGAATCCCGACCTGCTCACGCAGCTCGGCAACCTGCACTACGACCGCCAGGAATGGGATCGCGCGATTCAGCTCTACGAGAAGGCCCGGCGCAAAGCGCCGAAGAACGCCGCCCTGCTCGCGGACCTGGGCGCCGCGCACCGGAATCGAGGGGAGTTCAAGCTGGCGGTCTCCTACTTCCGGAAGGCGCGCGAGGCGAACCCCGAGCACTGGCAGGCGATCCTGAACGAGGTCCTCGTGGAAGCCTTCGACCGAAAGGACGCCGCGGCTGCGCAGAAGGCGCTCGACGAACTCAAGCGCCAGTTCCCGCAGGTTCCCAACCTCGACCGAATCCAGGCTCAGATTTCGGACCTGCGCGCGGGGACGTGATGGCCCGGCTCTTCCTCTACCTTTTTCTTCTGTTTCTGCTTCTGACGGTGCTCCGCGGCCTGCGCATTTTCTGGAACGCCTACTTCCGCGGAACGCGGACCGGATCGTTCCCGCGAAAAGGAGGCGTGCGCGAGGCCGAGATGGTCCGGGATCCGGTCTGCGGAACCTGGATCGACCGGGGTCTGGCCCTGTCGGCCCGGCGGGGAGGTGAGATCGTTCCGGTCTGCTCCGAGCAGTGCCGGAACCGCCTCGAGGCCGCGGGATGACGGGACGCCTTTTCGACACGGAGCCTTCCCGGCGAGAGCCGGAGGGGGAGCTCTCGCCGTCCTCGCCGCTCGCGGACCGAATGCGGCCGCGGTCGCTCGACGAGGTGGAGGGTCCCGAGGAGGTCGTCGGCGCCAACGGTTTCCTGCGCCGGGCGATCAGCGAAGATCGCGTCCCCTCGCTCATTCTGTGGGGTCCTCCGGGAGTCGGAAAGACGACGCTCGCGAGACTGATCGCATCCCAGACCTCGTCGTTGTTTCTCTCCTACTCGGCCGTCGCTACGGGAGTGAAGGAGATGCGGGAGGTCCTCGAGGAGGCCCAGCAGCTCCGCGTCCGGCACGGCAAGCGCACGATCCTGTTTCTGGACGAGATCCACCGGTTCAACCGCTCCCAGCAGGACGTGTTCCTCCCTTACGTCGAGTCCGGAGACGTCGTCCTGATCGGCGCCACCACCGAGAATCCGTCCTTCGAGTTAAACGGCGCGCTCCTGTCCCGCTGCAAGGTGGTGGTCCTCGAGCCGCTGACGCCCGAGGCGATCGCGCGCATCGTCGAGCGCGCGCTGCGCGACATACCCCGGGGCCTGGGCGCTCGCGACTTCCAGCTCGACGACGACGCGCTGTCGTTCATCGCTCAGGCGGCCGGCGGCGACGCGCGCCGGGCGCTGAACTTGATCGAGGCGGCCGCCGCGGATGCCGAAGCCGACAAAATCAAGCGGATCGACGTGACGCGCCTGCGCGACCTCCTCCAGCGCAAGGTCCTCCTCTACGACAAAGCGGGAGAGGAGCACTACAACCTCATCTCGGCGTTGCACAAGTCCATGCGGGAGTCCGATCCCGACGCCACGGTCTACTGGCTGGTGCGGATGCTGGAGGCGGGGGAGGATCCGCTCTACGTGGCGCGGCGGATCGTGCGCTTCGCCTCCGAGGACGTCGGTCTGGCCGACCCCCGGGCGTTGCGGATCTCCCTCGACGCGAAGGACGCGTACGACTTCCTGGGCATGCCGGAGGGCTCGCTCGCCCTCGCCGAGGCCGCGGTGTACTGCGCCCTCGCGCCCAAGTCCAACGCGGTCTACGAGGCCGAGAACGAGGCCAAACGCGACGTGGCCGAGAAGCCGGCCGAGCCCGTGCCCGCCGTCATCCGCAACGCCGTCACGAAGCTGATGCGCGAGGTCGGATACGGGAAGGGGTACCGCTATGCGCACGCCGAGCCCGAAGGCGTGGGCGGAATCGAGTGCCTGCCGGATTCGCTGCGCGGACGGCGCTACTACCGCCCGCGCAAGTCCGGGGAGGAGGCGGAGCTGTCGCGGCGCCTCGAGGCGGTCCTCAAGCTCCGGCAGGAGAAGTGGGCCCGGGAGGCCGAGGAGAAGGAGAAGCGGAAGAAGAGCCGGGCGCGCGGGTCCGGCGACGAGCCTTCCTAGACGTCTTCCCGGCGGTAGTTCGGCGCTTCCTTCGTGATGATCACGTCGTGGGCGTGGGACTCCTTGAGGCCCGCCGACGTGATCCGGATCAGCCGGGACTTGGTGCGGAGATCTTCGATCGTGCGGCAGCCGGCCAGACCCATTCCGCTGCGGACGCCTCCGGTCAGCTGCAGAACGAGCCCCTCCACACTTCCCTTGTAGGGGACCATGCCCTCGATGCCTTCGGGGACCAGCTTGGAGAGGCTGCCCCCGTTGCCGGAGGGACGAAGAGGCTCTCCCTCCATGGACTCCTGGAAGTAGCGGTCCGACGATCCGGAGCGCATCGCTCCGAGCGAGCCCATCCCACGATAGGCCTTGAAGGTGCGTCCCTGGTAGAGAATCGTCTCGCCGGGGGACTCCTCGGTTCCGGCGAAGAGCGAGCCGATCATCACCAGGTCGGCGCCCGCGGCGATCGCCTTGGTGATGTCGCCGGAGAACTTGATGCCCCCGTCGGCGATGAGCGGGATGCGGCTTGCGCGAGTCGCGCGGGCGCACTCTCGAATCGCGTGGATCTGCGGAACTCCTGCTCCCGTGACCACGCGCGTGGTGCAGATCGAGCCCGGCCCGATGCCGACTTTCACGGCGTCGGCGCCGCGCTGGACGAGGTCCCGGGCGCCCTCCTCCGTGGCGACGTTGCCGGCGACGATCGGCGTCGAGGGGAAGCGCTTGCGCACCAGTGTCAGCGCGTCCAGGACTCCCTGGCTGTGGCCGTGGGAGGAGTCGAGCACCAGCACGTCGACCTTGGCGCGGACCAGTTCCCGGGCCCGGTCGAGGATGTCTCGGGTCACGCCGATGGCGGCGCCCACGCGTAGCCGGCCCAGCGCGTCCTTGGCCGCGAGCGGGTACTTGATCGCCTTCTGGATGTCCTTGACGGTGATGAGCCCCTTCAGGCTCCCCGAGCGGTCCACCACGAGGAGCTTTTCGATGCGGTACTTGTGGAGGAGTTCCTTGGCCTGCTCGAGCGTCGTGCCGACCGGAGTCGTGATCAGGTTCTTCTTCGTCATGCGCGACGAGATCGGACGGTCGGTCCGGGTCTCGAACCGCAGGTCGCGATTGGTCAGGATGCCGACGAGCTTGCCGCGGTCGTCCACGACCGGAACGCCCGAGATCTTGTAGCGCGACATGACCTCGAGCGCCTCGGCGATGGTCTGCTGCGGCCGGCAGGTGACCGGGTCCACGATCATTCCCGACTCGGAGCGCTTGACCTTGTCGACCTCGGCGGCCTGCGCCTCGATCGACAGATTCTTGTGGATGACGCCGAGGCCGCCCTGCTGCGCCATGGCGATGGCCAGGCGCGACTCGGTGACCGTGTCCATGGCGGCCGACACGAGGGGGATGTTCAGCCCGATCTCGGCCGTCAGCCGCGTGGAGAGGTCGACTTCGCGCGGGTGGACTTCGGAGTGCGCGGGCAGCAGCAGTACATCGTCGAACGTCAGCGCGAGGGGGATCTCCGCGTCGGGCGTGCGGGGCTTCTTCTTTCGCGGGGCCGCCATTACGCTCCCGCCGCCGCGGCGCCGTGGCACTTCTTGTACTTCTTGCCGGACCCGCACGGGCACGGATCGTTACGCCCGACTTTGGGCTGGTTGCGCTGGACGGTCTCGACCTTGGCGTCCTGGCCACCCGAGGCGGCCGCGCCGTAGGAGTAGTTCACGTTCGACGGGGCGCGACGCGCCGGCATGGGGACGGGCGCGCGCCGGCGGGTCGCCTCGGCGTTGACGTCTTCGGCGGCTTCCTCGCGGACGACCGGCTGCAGCTTGAAGAGGTACTGGACGATCTGGTCCTCGATGCGCTCCTTCATCAGCGTGAAGAGCTCGAAGGACTCCTTCTTGTACTCGATCAGCGGATCGCGCTGCCCGTACCCGCGCAGACCGATGCCCTCCTTGAGGTGGTCGATGGCGAGGAGGTGGTCTTTCCACTGCTGGTCCACCACCTGGAGCATCACGAACTTCTCGTGCGTCGCCATCATCTCGGCGCCCAGGATCTGGGTCTTGCGCTCGTAGATCGCGTGGAGCGCTTTCAGGATGTCCTCGCGGATCGTGTCCCGGTTCTTTCCCTCGTAGGGGATCGATCCGGGCTTAAGCCCGAAGTACTCCTGCAGGTCGACGTCCAGGGCCGCGAGGTCCCACTCGGCGGCGCTCTTGTCCTCGGAGACGTGGCGGCCGAGGATGTAGTCGAGGATCGTGTCGGCGAGCCCGAGGACGTGCTCCCGGGCGAGCTCGCCCTTGAGGATCCCCCGGCGCATGCCGTAGATCTCCTCGCGCTGCCGGTTCATCACGTCGTCGTACTCGAGGAGGTGCTTGCGCGTCTCGAAGTTCCGGGCCTCGACCTGCTTCTGCGCGCGCTCGATCGAGCGGGTCACCATCCCGTGCTCGATCGGGACGCCCTCCTCCATGCCCAGGCGCCGCATGATGTTCTGCAGGCGGTCCGAGCCGAAGATGCGCATCAGGTCGTCTTCGAGCGAGAGGTAGAAGCGGGAGGATCCGGGGTCTCCCTGACGGCCCGATCGGCCGCGGAGCTGGTTGTCGACGCGCCGCGATTCGTGGCGCTCGGTTCCGATGATGTGGAGGCCGCCGGCCTTCAGCACCCGCTCACGGTCGGCGGCGCAGGTCTCGCGCAGCTCTCCCAGCCGCTTCTCGAACTCGGCGGGGTCCTCGATGTTCTTCAGCTCGTGCTGGGCCACGGCGTCGGGATTGCCGCCGAGCACGATGTCGGTTCCGCGGCCGGCCATGTTGGTCGCGATCGTCACGGATCCCGACCGGCCGGCCTGGGCCACGATCTCGGCCTCCTTCTCGTGGAACTTCGCGTTGAGGACGACGTGGGGGACTCGTTTCTTCTTCAGGAGCTCGGAGAGCCGCTCGGACTTCTCGATCGAGACGGTGCCAACGAGCACCGGCTGACCCTTCTCCCGCAGGTTCACGATCTCCTCAGCGACCGCGTCGTACTTCTCGCGCTCCGAGGCGTAGACGACGTCCTGGTGGTCTGCCCGGATCATCGGCATGTTCGTCGGGATGACCACCACGTCGAGCTTGTAGATCTGGTGGAACTCGGCGGCCTCGGTGTCGGCCGTTCCGGTCATGCCGGCGAGCTTCTCGTACAGGCGGAAGTAATTCTGGAGGGTGATCGTCGCGAGAGTCTGGTTCTCGCGCTCGATCTTCACGTTCTCCTTGGCCTCGACGGCCTGGTGGAGCCCGTCGGACCAGCGGCGGCCCGGCAGCACGCGGCCGGTGAATTCGTCGACGATCAGGACCTGGCCGTCGCGGATCATGTAGTCGACGTCCTTCTTGTAGAGGGCGTGGGCGCGCAGCGCCTGCTCGACTCCGTGGAGGAGGTCGATGTTGTTCAAGTCGTACATGTTGTCGATGCCGAGATACTTTTCGGCCTTGAAGACGCCCTCCTCGGTCAGGACCGCCGTGCGCGACTTCTCGTCGACTAAGAAATCTCCCGTGGTCGTCTTGTTGCCGTGCTTGTCCTTCTCCTCGGATCCCTTCACGAGGTGGGGGATGACGCGGTTGCAGCGGTAGTAGATCTCGGTGTTCTCCTCCGACGGGCCCGAGATGATCAGCGGCGTGCGCGCCTCGTCGATCAGGATCGAGTCGACCTCGTCCACGATCGCGTAGACGTGCCCTCGCTGGACCATCGACTCCAGCTCGAACTTCATGTTGTCGCGAAGGTAGTCGAAGCCGAACTCGTTGTTGGTCCCGTAGGTGACGTCGCACCCGTACGCCTTCTGGCGCTCGTCGTCGAGGAGGTTGTTCTGGATGCAGCCCACGGTGAGGCCCAGGAACGTGTAGATGCGGCCCATCCACTCGGCGTCGCGGCGGGCCAGGTAGTCGTTCACCGTCACGACGTGGACGCCGCGGCCGGTGAGCGCGTTCAGGTAGACGGGCATCGTGGCGACGAGGGTCTTTCCCTCGCCCGTCTTCATCTCCGCGATCTTGCCCTGGTGCAGGACCATGCCGCCGATCAGCTGCACGTCGAAGGGCCTCATTCCCAGCGTGCGGACCGAGGCCTCGCGCGCGACCGCGAAAGCCTCCTCGAGGATCTCGTCCAGGACCGCGTCCCGCGCGGCCTTGACGTCCTCGTCGTGCATGCCTTCGAGGGCCTTGGCGATCTTCTGCCGGAACTCGTCGGTCTTGGCCCGCAGTTCTCCATCGGAGAGCGCTTTCATGGCCGGCTCGAGCGCGTTGATCCTCTCGACGCGTGGAGCGAGCTTCTTGATGTCGCGTTCGTGTTGCGTCCCGAAAACTCGGGCGAGCATGCGGTCGATCATGATTAGGCCGTTAACACCAGAAGGCCGGGAGTTTATTTCGGATCAGTGAGTTAGGGAAGAGGCGAGCGAGGCCGAGGCAGAAGTCAGCGGGATTCGAGGATGAACTCCAGCGGGTTGACCGTCCGGCCGTCGAGGTGGACCTCGTAGTGGAGGTGGGGAGCAGTGGAGCGGCCGGTCGATCCGACCAGGCCGACGCGGTCGCCGCGGCGGATCTGCTGGCCCTCTTCCACCAGGGTCTTCTCGAGGTGGCCGTAGAGCGTCGTGTAGTGGTCGTTGTGCACGATCTCGATGGCCCGGCCGTACTCGCCGGCCCAGCCGGAGAGAAGCACGACGCCGTCGGCGGTGGCGAGCACGGGCTCGCCGCGCGAGGTCGAGATGTCGATGCCCTCGTGGTAGGCGGAGCCGCCCGTGAACGGGTCGGAGCGCACGCCGAAGCTCGACGTCACGACGCCGTGGACCGGCCAGACCGTCGGGGTGGAGGCGATCCGCGCCGTCCGCTTGGAGAACTCTCCCTCGAGCAGCGACAACCGGGAACTGACGAGGGCGCTGGTGTCCAGCGGGACGCCGGGGCCGCCCATGCCGTTGGAGACTTTGTCGGAGAGACCCGCCACGATGGCGAGCCTCCGCGTGCGCGCCTCGAAATCCGAGAGCTGCTTGGAGACGCCGTCGAGGCGCTGGTGCAGCGCGGCGGCGGTGGACCGGAGCCGAGCGTTCTCGGCCACGGCCTGCTTGTACTGGGCATCCCGGCGCGTGGAGGCGAAGAAGGCCCATCCGAACGTGACCGCGGCGACGAAGAGGCCCGCGGCCGCGGCCGCGGCGAAACCGAGAAACCGGGTGGAAATGGTGAGCTTGCGGAACCGTGCCCGCGCGTGCGGCACGAAGATGATCGTGTTGTACTTCTTCACCGGCTCTCGCGTTCCCTTCTCCCGCGGGCAGGCTTCGCGCGTGTACGCCAGCGGGACCCGTTTTCGGAGAGTGTTTTTCTTGGCCGGGACTTCGAGCCCCGGAAGTGTGGAAGATCGTATGGGCGCGGGCGAGTGCTGTCAACCTGCTCGACCGGGCAGTGTCTCGTGGAAGGAAGGACAGGCGCGAAATGAGAGCGCCTCGGCGAGATGGACGGCGCGCACGCGCTCGCTCTCTTCGAGATCGGCGATGGTGCGGGCCACGCGCAGCGCCCGATGGAGCGCGCGCACCGAAAGGCCGAGCTTCGCGACGGCCGAGGCGAGAATACGCGAGCCTTCGGCGTCGAGCGCGCACTCGCGCGTCAGCTCCGCCGCGGAGAGGTCGGCGTTGCGGAATCCAGCGGAACCCGGACGGCGCCGCGCGGCGCGGCGGCGCGCCCGAGAAACCCGTTCCCGCACGACGGTCGACGCCTCGCCTGGGATCGTGGCGTCGAGGTCCTTCCAGGCCACCGCCGCCATCGGGACGGACAGGTCGAGACGGTCGAGCAGCGGGCCGGAGATGCGGCGCGCGTAGCGCATCCGGAGGCGCGGCTCGCAGACGCACGGGCGCCTCGGGTCTCCGAGGAACCCGCACGGGCAGGGATTCATCGCGGCGACGAGCAGAACGTCGCACGGAAAGACGCGCGCTCCGCCGACGCGGACGACGGAGACCCGCCGCTCTTCCAGAGGCTGGCGAATGCCCTCGAGCACGTCGCGACGGAACTCCGGCAGCTCGTCGAGAAACAGGACGCCGCGGTGCGCCAGCGAGATTTCGCCCGGGCCCGGAACGGATCCACCGCCCAGCAGTCCCGCGGCGGAGATGCCGTGGTGCGGCGCGCGGAAGGGCGGTGCGGCGAGGAGTCCGGCTCCCGCCGGAAGGACGCCGGCGATGGAATGAATGCGCGTGGCCTCGATGGCTTCGTGCCGCGACAGCGCGGGCAGGATCCCGGGCAGGCGCCTCGCCAGCATCGTCTTGCCGGCGCCGGGCGGACCCGAGAGGAGCAGGTGATGGCCGCCGGCCGCGGCGATCTCGGCCGCGCGGCGGGCGATCGCCTGTCCCCGGACGTCGGCGAAGTCGGGCCCGGGGGCTTCCGGCGGCGAATGCACGGGCCGCGCCGGAAGCACGGTTCGAGTTCCCAGCAGATGCTCGACCGCGGTCGTCAGATGAGGCACGGGGATCACGCGGATCCCGTCGACCGTGGCCGCCTCGGCGGCGTTGGCCGCGGGCAGAACGATCTCGTCGAATCCGGCGTCGCGCGCGGCCAAGGTCAGCGGGAGCGCGCCTCGGAGGCTCCGTACCTCGCCGCTCAACCCGAGCTCGCCCACGAAGACGCGGCGCACCGGCGACGCCGGCCGCACTCCGCAGATCGACAGGAGCCCGATCGCCACCGGCAGATCGAGGGCGGCCCCGCTCTTTCGGAATCCCGCCGGCGCGAGGTTGACGGTGACGGCGCCCTCGGGCATCGGGTATCCGGAGTTCTTCAGGGCGGAACGGACGCGGTCGCGCGCTTCGCGCACGGTCGTATCGGGCAGGCCCACGATCGTGAAGCGGGGGAATCCGTGCGAGGCATCGACCTCGACGTCCAGGACGCGGGCTTCCAGTGCCAGGGTGGCGGCGGAGTGGATCCGGGCGAGCATCGGGCCTCCTCGGGTCCGAGGAGCGCCTGATCCGATGAGGACGGAGCGATTCTAGCAGGGTGCGGGTTCAGCAGCCCGCGGACCGCGGGGTCAGTCGGCCTTGGCCGGGATCTTCAGCTTGTCGCCGGGCTTGATGGAGCCGCCGCCCAGGCTGTTGATGGCCAGGATCTCGGCCACCGACACGCCGTGGCGCAAGGCGATCTGATAGAGAGTGTCGCCGCTCTTGACCCGGTAGCTCGTAGGTGCCGGGGCCTTCTTGGCCGAAGCCTGCGCCGTCTGTATCTTCGGAGCCTTCGCCTTCGCGGGAGTCTTTCCCTTGCTCGTCTTGGCCGAGGCGATCTTCTCGGGAACCATGATCTCCTGGCCGCGCGCGACCCTCGAGCGGGTGGAGAGCGAGTTGGCGGAGGCGAGCGAGGAGACCGAGACGCCGTACTTGCGCGCGATGCGAGGCAACGTGTCGCCCTTGCGCGCGACATACGTCTTGTACGACGGGGGCTTCTGCGTCGGCGCGGCGGCAAAGGCCAGCAGGCACGTCTCACGCGAGGCGCTCGGGATCTTCAGCTCGTAGCCCTCGGGCTGGTGCGGAGTCACCTGCGTGCGCAGCTCGGGATTCAGCGCAACGAGGTCGTCGAGCGCGATGCCGGATCCCTTCGCGAGATGCTCGAGGTCGATCGAACGGTCGAGGACGATCGTCTCGTACGAAAGCGGGGGATCCAGCGTGTAATCGAAGCCGTAGTGCTCCGGATTCTTCGAGATCAGGAGCGCGGCGATGAATGCCGGAACGTAGTTCCGCGTCTGGTTGCGGATCGCGCGCGGATTTGCGGCCAGGTCCCAGAAGTCGCGCGCCCCGGTCTTCTGCATTCCGCGCATGATCTTGCCTTCGCCCGCGTTGTACGCCGCCATCACGAGATACCAGTCGTCGAAGAGCTCGTAGAGGTAGGAGAGATACTTCGCGGCGGCGCGCGTCGCCTTCTCGGGATCGCGGCGTTCGTCGACGATCCCGTTGGATCTCAGGCCGTATTGTCGGCCGGTGCGCGGCATGAACTGCCAGATGCCGTGCGCCGAACGCGGCGAGCGGGCGTGGGGGAGGAAGGCGGACTCGATCATCGCGATCATCGCGAGGTCGGTGGGGAGGCCCTCCTCCGCGAAGACGCGGTGAATCATCGGAACGTAGCGGCCGGACCGGGCCAGGCCCGCGCTGATCTTGTCGTGCAGGGCGTCGCTCTGAAAGGCCGCGATGACGCGCAGAACCGAGTCGTTGATGACGATCGGGACGTCGGCAGCGACCGCCGTCTCCGACGCCACGGCCTCGCGGGCCGTGGCGATGGCCTCGGGGCTCGCCTCGGGGGCTTCGATCTCGGCGGCGAGCTCGGGAGAGACGTCGCCGTGCGAGGTGCCGGCCTCTTCGGTGGCACCGGCCAGCGCCTCGTAGCGCTGGATGTTCTCGTAGAGGTCCATGGAGTACGCGAGCACTCCGGGCGTGGGCTCGGCCCCGGTTTCGGGTCGCACGGCGTCGACGGCTACGGCGAAGTAGTAACGGGCGCATGCGAAGTCTCCGGCCAGAGCGGATTCGCGCCCCTGCGCGAACGCCTCGTTGGCGGCTGCGATCTTTTGTGCATCGGGGTCCGGCGCCGGCGCGGTGGCCGCCGTCGGCGCGTGCGCCGTCGAAGGAGCCGATGCGCAGCCGGCCGTCAGAGCGGCGGCAAAAACGGCAAGGCCTCCGCCCGCGATGCGCCGGCTACGTCGCATGGAAAAAAGGGTAAACCGCGATCGTCGGGAAATGCAAAGCCTTTTGGTCACGTGTCCGGATGCGAGGACAGCCGCAGATCAGACGCCGGTGCGCCGGATCACTTTCCGAGGATGTGGAACTTGAGCGACAGAAGCAGCTTCTCGATGTCGCTGCGCGTCTGGAGCTCGATGGAGAAGTTCTGCGGGACGCCGATCTCCTTGCCCTCACGGTCCTCGAAGCGCAGACCGACCGTGACCTGGTGTCCGTGCGTGAGCTGTCGGCGCGGGACCTGGACCTCGAAGACCTTGGACAGTTCCTTGCGGTGGTTCAGGCTCGACGCGAGCAGGTCATCCACCGAGATTCCCGTCGCGACGCGGCGCGTCGGCTTCTCGGGCTCGACGGCGGCCGGCGGAGTGGCCGTGGACGTCTTCCGCAGGCGTTCGAGCTCGGCGAGGATGTCGATGTTGGAGCGGACCTTGACGTGCCGCACTTCCTCGTTGATCGCCTTCTCGGGCTCGGGCTCGGGAGCCTCGGCGAAGGAGACGTCGGAGATCTCGGCTTCGGGAGCCGGGACCGGCTGGGTCTTCGGCCTCGCGGCGGCGGCGGGAGGAGGCTCGGGCAGCGGGGCGTCGAGGGAATCGAGCGCCTGCTCGAACTCCTGGACCGTTTCGGAATCCGTGGCGTCGAATGTCGCCGGAGGTTGATTGAGCTCGTAGGCCTGGGTCGGCGAGGACGGCTTTTCCGAAAACGTCCCCGGCTCGACGTCGAGCGCTTCTTCCAGGTTCACGGGCTCGGGCGCCGGAGGCGGCGGGGGTGGAGCCGCCGGAGCCTTGGCGGCTTTTGCCGCGGCCTTCGAAGGCGGCGCGGGAGTGGCGGCCGGCGGCGCCTGCACCGGCACGGTGGCCGGCGCCTGTTTCGCCGTGATCTTCACGCCGGCCGCGGGCTTTTCCTCGCCGAGCATGCGCTTTTTCAGCGATCGCAGCGTCAGGCGCGAGATGGCCTTGAGCGTCTCGAAGACTCCCTGGCCGAGCACGGCGCACGCCTCGTAGCTCTCGCAGGACTTGGTGGAGTTCAAGCTCTGCTCGAGCTCTTCGAGCGAGAGGATGTTGGCGAGGTCGCGCTTGTTGTACTGGAAGACCAGAGGAATGTCCTCGATCTTGATTCCGATCTCCGCCAGATTCGTCTTCAGGTTGGCGAGCGACTCGACGTTGGCGTCCTTCATCGCACGCTGCGAGTCCGCGACGAAGACGATTCCGTCGACCCCTTTGAGCACCAGCTTGCGCGTGGTGTTGTAGAAGACCTGGCCCGGAACCGTGTAGAGCTGGACGCGGGTCTTGAAGCCGCCGATGACACCCACGTCCAGGGGCAGTAAGTCAAAGAACAGCGTCCGGTCCGTTTCCGTCTCCAGCGAGACCATCTCGCCGCGCGAGCCGGGAGCGGTCCGCCCGTAGATGTGGTGGAGGTTGGTCGTCTTTCCGCACAGGCCCGGGCCGTAGTAAACGACCTTGGCCGCCATTTGCATCGTGGCGTAGTTGAAGAAAACCATGAATTTGTTGCGCCGGCGCGCGAGGGCGATCGGGGCAGGCAAATTGTAGCACCCGGAAGTGTTTACGCGGCCTCGGACGCGCACCGGGGATCGATCACTCGGGTGCCGATCGAAGGGCGTCGCGAACGAGATCTTCGCGTCCCCGGCCCTCCGTGACGCGGAGAATCTCTTCCGCCAGAGCGCGATAGAGAGCGAGAACGTCGGGAAACCCCGCGAGCGCCGCCGCGTGGGAGCGGATGGTGCCGATATCACGTCGAGCGACCGCTCCCGTCAGGGCCTGCGCGAAAGACTGGTGGCCCGCAGCGGCCGTCGCGCGCGAAGAGAGGTCGGAAAGCGCCTCGCGAGCCACGCGTTCCGGGATTCCCGCGGCCATCCAGCCTCGCACCGCCACGGAGAGCACGGCGACGGCGCCCCCGGCGGCCAGCGACGCGGAGGCGTGGTAGATCGGTTTGGCTTCGGCGGTGAGGCGGAAGGGCTTCGCGCCGACGGAACGGGCGAGGTCCTCGCCGGCCGCCGACGCTTCGGAATCGCCTTCCACGGCGACGTGAGCGCCCGCCCAGTCTTCGTCCGACGCCCCGGTGAACGGGCGCACGGGGTGAAGCGAGGCCACGCTCGCGCCCCGGGCGCGGAGGGCGGCGAGGGCGTCGCTCGCGAGCGCGCCGGAGAGGTGGAACGCGAGGCGGCATGCGATGCGCGTGGCGAGGGACGCGGCCATCTCCTCGATTGCGTCGTCGGGAACCGCGAGGACGAGGATGTCGCAGTCGGGAAAGCGTCTGTCCGAGTACGATGCCGAGGCCGCGCCCGCGAGCTCCGGGTGTTCCGACGCCTCCGGCCTTCTGCCAATCACGGTCGCGATGCGTCCTCCCGCTCGCGTCCACGAGCGCGCGAAGGCGCGGCCCGCCCGGCCGGGCCCGGCCAGAGCCACGCGGGCGCCGAGGATCTCGGACACGCGCGTGAGCTTAACGCCCGGGTCTGCTATCATTAGCACTCTCGGTATGAGAGTGCCAGCCACGAAGGGCCTCGACCCTCGAAGTCGAGGCATCCTCAAGGAGATCATCCGTGTCCACGTCGACACCGGGCTCCCCGTGTCTTCGCGGACGCTCTTCAAGTCCAACCGCTTCGAGCTCTCGCCGGCCTCGATCCGCAACATCATGGCGGACCTGACCGACGGCGGCTACCTCGCGCAACCCCACACCTCGGCCGGACGCGTTCCCACGGATCGGGCCTACCGCCTCTACATCGACGAGCTGATGCGGCAGCGGAAGGTCGGCGACGACGTCCGCGAGCAGGTCGACTCGGACCTCGAATCCGCCGGGGCCGACGTCTCGCTTCTCTTCACCGCGGCCTCGCGCCTGCTCTCGCAGCTTTCGGGCGAGATCGGCTTCGTGGTCGCGCCCGATGACCTGCACACCGTCGTCAAGAGCCTGCGCTTTCTTCCGGTCGCTCCCGGCAAGATCCTCGTCGTCCAGGTCAACGAGCCCGACGTCGTTCTCTCACGCGTGCTCGAAATCGACGCGGTCTATACCTCGGCCGAGCTGGACGCTCTCTCGGAGCGGCTGACCCGCGAATACGGAGGGCTCACGCTCCACGAGGTGCGCCGGCGCCTGGCCGCCGCGATGGCGCGCGAGAAGGCCGAGGCCGACCGGATCCTGGGCCGCGCGGCGGCTCTGGCGCGCCGGGCCCTGGAGAAGAAGGACGGCGAAGACCGCCTCTTCTACGACGGTACGGCGCGCCTGCTGGAGAAGCCCGAGTTCGCGGACTTAGACTCCGTGCGCCGGATCTTCCAGGCCTTCGACGAAAAGGCTCGCGTGGTCGACCTGGTCTCCCGATACCTCGACGCGCGGGGAACCAGCGTCGTGCTCGGCTCCGAGGACGACCACGCCGTGGACCCGAGGCTGTCGGCCGTCTTGACCTCTTACGGCACGGGAGAGACACTGACGGGGATGCTGGGCGTCATTGGACCGGCGCGGCGGGAGTACACCCGGGTCATCCCGGTCGTGGATCTTCTGGGCCGTGCGGTGTCGGACCGGCTCGACCGGCGCGAGGAGCGCGCCCGAGGGGAGGGTTCCGAGTGAACGATCGGAACCGCGACCGTCCGGGCCCCGAGAAAGACCTCCTGGAGGTCAACGACACGGGCGAGTCTCTCGAGTCGGCCCTGAGCGAGGAGGAAGAAAGCGCCCTGGCGGCGACGGAAGACAAGCTGCGGTCGATCCAGAAGGACCTGGCGGACCTGAAGGACCGGCACATCCGCAAGCTCGCCGAGTTCGAGAACCACAAGAAGAGGAGCGAGCGCGAGCGGCAGGAGTACTTCAAGATCGCGCTGGCCGGGTTCGCGCACGACTTCCTTCCGATCCTCGACAACTTCGAGCGGGCCTTCGAGCACGCCCGGCCGGAGGATCTGACCAGCGACTTCGGCCAGGGCATCGCGATCATCGCCAAGCAGCTCGGCGAGCTCTGGAAGAGGTACGGCCTGATCCCGATCGACAGCTCGGGCGCCTTCGATCCCAACCTCCACGAGGCCGTGGCGACGGAGAAAACCAACGCCGTGCCTCCCAACACCATCGTCCAGGAGCTTCAGAAGGGATACTTCCTCAACGACCGGTTGATCCGACCGGCGTTCGTGAAGGTCGCGGTCCGGACGGACGACGCCGCCGAGGGCCCGTCGAAGCCGGACTCGGAGTAGGAGGCCACCGCGTGGGCAAGATCCTCGGCATCGACCTCGGGACGACCAACTGCTGTGTCTCGGTGGTCGAGGGCGCCACACCGCAGGTGCTGAACAACCGCGAGGGAAGCCGCACGACGCCGTCGATCGTGGGCTTCACCGAGGACGGCGAGCGCCTGGTGGGTCAGATCGCCAAGCGGCAGTCGATCACGAATCCGATGAACACGGTCTTCGCCGTCAAGCGGCTGGTCGGGCGCAAGTACGACTCCGAAGAGACGCAGCACGCCCGCGAGGTCCTGCCGTACGAGATCGTGCGGGCGGTCAACGGCGACGTGAAGATCCGGGCCCGCGGACGCGAGTACAGCCCCGAGGAAATCTCGGCGTTCATCCTCTCGGAGATCAAGGAGTTTTCGGAGGAGGCGCTGGGCGAGGAGATCAGCGAGGCCATCATCACGGTGCCGGCGTACTTCGACGACGCCCAGCGCCAGGCCACGCGCGATGCCGGGAGGATCGCCGGCCTCGAGGTCCTCCGGATCATCAACGAGCCCACCGCGGCCTCCCTCGCCTACGGCCTCGACCGCAAGGGCAGCGAAACCGTCGCGGTGTACGACCTCGGCGGAGGCACGTTCGATATCTCGATCCTGCAGCTCGGAGACGGGATCTACGAGGTCAAGGCGACCGCCGGCGACACCTATCTCGGCGGCGAGGATTTCGACAAGAAGATCATGGACTGGCTGCTCGACGACTTCCGCAAGGCGACGGGCATCGACCTGCGCCAGGACCGCATGGCGCTCCAGCGCCTGAAGGAAGCGGCCGAGAAGGCCAAATGCGAGCTCTCGACGGCGACCGAGACGACGATCACGCTTCCGTTCATCTCGGCCGACGCATCCGGTCCCAAGCACATCAACCGGACGTTGACGAGGGAACGGTTCGAGAGCCTCGTGGCGGACCTGATCGACCGGACCGCGGCGCCGTGCCTCGACGCCCTCGCCGCGGCGGGCCTGAAGCCCTCGGACGTGGACCAGGTCATCCTGGTCGGCGGACAGACGCGGACACCCAAGGTCCAGAGGATGGTCGCGGAGCTCTTCGGCCGCGAGCCCAACCGCGACATCAACCCCGACGAAGTCGTGGCCATCGGAGCCGCGATCCAGGGAGGCGTGCTCAAGGGCGAGATCAAGGACGTCGTGCTGCTCGACGTCACGCCGCTGTCCCTGGGCATCGAGATGCACGGAGGCGTCTTCGAGAAGCTCATCGAGAGAAACTCCACGATCCCGACCAAGAACACGAAGGTCTTCACGACGGTGGCCGACAATCAGTCGGTCGTCGAGATCCACGTCCTGCAGGGCGAGCGCGAGATCGCCAAGGACAACAAGTCGCTGGGCCGGTTCGAGCTCGTCGGAATCCCGTCGGCGCCGCGGGGCGTACCTCAGATCGAGGTGACCTTCGCCATCGACTCCAACGGCATCGTCAACGTCTCCGCGCGGGATCTCGCGACCGGCAAGGCTCAGGGCATGCAGATCAACCCGGCGGGCGGCCTGTCCCAGGTCGAGATCGACAAGATCATCAAGGAGGCCTCGGCGTTCGCGGAGGCCGACCACGAACGCCGCGAGATCGCCGCGATCAAGAACCGGCTGGAGGGAATGATCGCCTCCAACGAGCGCGTTCTCGGGGAGTTCGGATCGGCTCTCGGCGAGGACGAGCGGCAGCGCATCGAAGAGACCCTCAAGCGCTCGCGCGAGATCGCGGCGGGCGAATCGCGCGACGCGTTCAACGAGGCGATCTTCGACATGCAGGGCGTCTCGAAGGTCCTCACGCGCGTCATGCTGGCCCGCGCCGGCGGGGGCGCGGCGGCGAGCTAGCGGTCGGTTCTCGAATCCGAATCGAATCCCGAGTCCATGAGCAAACGCGATTACTACGAGATCCTGGGAGTCCCCCGAAACGCGGACGAGGCGCTGCTGAAGTCCGCCTACCGGAAACTCGCGCTGGCCCACCACCCCGACCGCAACCCGAACGATCCCACAGCCGCCGAGCGGTTCAAGGAGGCCTCCGAGGCCTACGCCGTTCTCTGCGACCCCGACAAGCGCGCCCGGTACGACCGACTCGGACACGCCGGCGTAGGCTCGGGCGCCGGAGGATTCGGCGGATTCCCCGGCTTCGACGCCGCGGGATTCGGGGATCTGTCGGACCTCTTCAACGGGATCTTCGGCTTCGCATCCGGCGCCGGATTCGGCGGGGGATCGCCAGGGCCGATGGCGGGCAGCGACCTCGTCTACAGAATGGAGATCTCCTTCCGGGACGCGGCCTTCGGCGTCGACGCACCGATCTCGATCTCGCGCCTGGAGCGCTGCGAAGACTGCTCCGGAGCCGGCGCCGAGGCCGGGACGCGCCCGAAGACGTGTCCGGGCTGCCGCGGCAGCGGCCGCCAGCGACTGCAGCAAGGCTTCCTGATGATCACGCGCGCCTGCACCGTGTGCCGGGGCGAGGGACGCATCATCGAGAAGCCCTGCAAGCCGTGCCGCGGCGAGGGGCGCGTCCGGGGCAAGAAGGACCTGACGATCAAGATCCCGGCAGGAGTGGAGTCGGGATCGCGGCTTCGTCTGACCGGAGAAGGCGACGCGGGCCCCAACGGAGGCCCGGCCGGAGACCTCTACGTCGTCCTGACCGTCGCCGAGGACGAGGTCTTCGTGCGCGAGGGCGACGACGTTGTCCTGCGGCTCGACCTTCCGTTCCCCACACTCGTTCTCGGAGGCGAGGTCGCCGTGCCGACCCTGGACGGCCAGGAAACGCTGACTATCCCGGCGGGGACCGCGGTCGGGGCCGAGCTCAAGATGCGCGGGAAAGGCGTCGGGCGCCTGGGCCGCGGCGGCCGGGGTGATCTCATCGCCCGCGTCGGCGTGCGCGTTCCGGAGAAGCCGTCGAAGGAAGAGAAAGAGCTCCTCCGCAAGTACGCGGAGCTGATCGGGGCGCCGGTGGGCGGCGGCAAGGGCGTCTTCGGGAAGGCGAAGAAGATATTCTCGTAGGGAGCGTGCGCCGCTCCCGATACAGCCGCCTCCTCGTGCCGCGCAGAGCCGGTGACGACGCCGTGCTCGGACTTCTCTCGCTCCACGAGCCGCTCGGCTTCGAGCAGACCGGACGCGACCTCGTGGCCTTCTTCCGGGAATCCGCGGCGGCGCGCCGCGCCTCCGACGACCTGCGCCGCCGGACCGTGCGCCACATCCTGACCACCGACATCCCCGAGGGAGATCCGCTCGAGGCCTACCGGGCGGCGTCGAGGCCGTTTTCCGTGGGACGGCGGCTCTGGATCGATCCCGGCGAAGGCGCGGATCAAACCCCGCCGGAGGGAAGGATCGGCCTCGCGCTTCCGGCCTCGCGCGCGTTCGGCACCGGCGAGCACGCCTCGACACGGCTCGCCTTGCTCGCCATGGAGGAGGAGGACCTGGAGGGACGGACGTTCCTCGACGTCGGGACGGGGTCCGGCATCCTTGCTCTCGCGGCCGCCGCGTTCGGGGCGCGGGCGGCGGTCGGGCTCGACACCGACGCGGAGGCGGTCTTCGTGGCGCGCGAGAACGTGCGCCGGCATCCCTTCGGAAACCGGGTCCGCCTCTACGCCGGGCCTCTCGCCTCCTGCGCGGGCGATTTCGACGTCGTCGCGGCCAACATGCTCGCCGACGAGATCCTTCCGGAGGCGCGCCGGATCCTGGCGCGCGCCGGCCGCAGGGGGAAGGTCCTCCTGTCGGGAGTCACGCGCGACCGCGAGCGGGCGCTCCTGGCGAAGATGCGCACCGGGCGCTGGAAGCTCGCCTCCCGGCGGAGCGAGAACGAGTGGGCCTGCCTGTGCCTGGCGCGCGCCTGATCGTTCCGAGGCTGCCCTCCGCCGGCGAGCGGATCCGCCTCGACGGCGAGCAGACCCGCCACGCGCGGGCCCGCCGCCTCGCTCCGGGAGATCCGGTCGTGCTCGTCGACGGCAGCGGCGACGAGGCCCACGGCAGGCTGGAACGCTTCGACCGCCGGGGCGCGGACGTTCTCGTCGACGCGGTCCGGCGAAACGAAGCGGGTTCCGCTCCTCGCCTTCGCCTGCTCGTGGCGGCGGTGCGCGCGGAGCGCCTGGCATGGATCGCGGAGAAGGCGACGGAACTGGGTGTGGAAGGCATCGTGCTCGTCGAGAGCGATCGAACGCAGAGCTTCCGGTCGAGCGGCGCCTCGCGCGCAAGGCTGGAACGCGTCGCCCGCGAAGCCGCCAAGCAGGCGGAGTCGGCCCGGTGGCCGTCGATCGCGGGACCGACGTCGTTCGAAGACGCGATCGCGAGCGAATCGACGCCGCATCGATTCCTGCTCGATCCTCTCGGCGACGCGTTCCCCGAGACTCTCGAGCCGGGAGGCGCGAGTCTGCTCGTGGGGCCCGAGGGAGGCTGGACCGACGAGGAGCGCCGCGCCGCGGTCTCCGCCGGATGGACGCCGGCATCGTTACCTTCGGGAAAAGTTAGAACCGAGACGGCGGCGGTCGCCGGGCTCATCCTCGCGCGGGCGGCGTTGGCGAGACGGATTCCGCATTGACACTTCCGTCCCAAGCGGAGAATACTCGGGCGGCCGACAACAACCGAAGCCGGAGGGCGCATGTCCTACGAGGACGTCACGAAAGTCTGGATGAACGGACGGCTCGTGGATTTCGCGGATGCGAAGATCCACGCCTTTTCGCACATCTTTCACTACGGTTCGGCGATGTTCGAAGGCGCCCGCGTGTACAAGACCAAACACGGCCCCGCGGCCTTCCGCATCGACGAGCACATCAAGCGCCTGTACGACTCGTGCAAGGTCTACCGCATGGAGATCCCGTACACGGTCAAGGAGTTCCGCGACGCGATCTTCGACACGATCCGCGCCAACGGCTTCGAGGCCTGCTACATCCGGCCCGTGGTCTATCGAGGTATGGGCGCGCTGGGTGTGAATCCCTTCAACAGCCCGGTCGAGGTGATGATCGCCGTCTGGAAATGGGGCAGGTACCTCGGGGAAGAGGCCGTCGAGAACGGCGTCGACGTGTGCGTGTCGTCGTGGAACCGCATGGCCCCCAATACCTTCCCGGCCATGGCCAAGGCGACCGGCAACTACCTGAACTCGGCCCTCATCAAGATGGAGGCGATCGTCAACGGCTACACGGAGGGCATCGCCCTCGACAACGCGGGCCGCGTCTCGGAGGGGAGTGGGGAGAACATCTTCATCGTCTACGGCGGGCGCATCCTCACGCCCCCGCTCGCGGGGACGATCCTGCCCGGCATCACGCGGGACTCGATCATGCGTCTGGCTCGCGACGCGGGCTACACCGTCGTCGAGCAGCAGATCGCCCGCGAGATGCTCTACATCGCCGAGGAGATCTTCTTCACCGGGACGGCCGCGGAGATCACTCCGATCCGTTCGGTCGACCGCATCGTCGTCGGCGCGGGCCGGCGCGGCCCCATCACCGAGCGGATCCAGAAAGACTTCTTCGCCCTCATTCACGGCGACGTGGAGGACCGGTACGGGTGGTTGACGCCGCTGCCCGTCGAAGCGCGGGTCTGACCTAAGTCCTGCAGTTGCGGATGTTGCGACCCCGCGCCGGTGCGAACGAGGCGCGCCGCCGAAGTCGCTTCAGGCTTCCTTTCCCCGTGCAACGAGCGTAATCTAGCCGCAACCGAGGACAAGAAAACCATGCATATCAACGATCTGCTGAAGATTGCGGTCGAGCGGAAAGCGTCCGACCTTCACCTGAAGGTCGGGGCGTTCCCCGTCATTCGCATCGACGGAACGCTGATCCCACTGGCCGACATGCGCCGGCTGATGCAGGAAGACACGATCGCGATGGCTTTCTCGATCATGTCGGCCCGGCAGAAAGAGAAGTTCAAGAACAATTTCGAGATCGACATCGCCTACAACGTGCCCAACCTGGGACGGTTCCGCTGCAACATCTTCCAGCAGCGGGGGACCGTCGGCCTGGTCCTGCGCGTCATTCCGGCCAAGATCCTGTCGATCCGCGACCTGCTCCTTCCCCCGGTGCTCGAGAAGATCTGCCAGGAGCAGCGGGGCCTCGTGCTCTGCACCGGAACCACGGGCTCGGGCAAGTCGACGACGCTCGCGGCCATGATCGACCACATCAACTCGACCCGCAACGAGCACATCATGACGGTCGAGGACCCGATCGAGTTCCTGCACCGGGACAAGAAGTCGATCGTCAACCAGCGCGAAGTCGACGTCGACACGAAGGGATTCTCGATCGCGCTGCGCAGCGCCCTGCGCCAGGACCCCGACGTCATCCTCGTGGGTGAAATGCGCGACTACGAGACGATCGAGACCGCGCTGACGGCGGCCGAAACCGGCCACCTGGTGTTCTCGACGCTGCACACCCTGGACGCCACCGAGACGGTCAACCGCATCATCGCGGTCTTCCCTCCGCACCAGCAGAAGCAGATCCGGCTGCAGCTCGGCGCCGTGCTCAAGGCGGCGATCTCGCTGCGCCTGATGCCGCGCGCCGACGGCCTCGGCCGCGTGCCCGCCGCCGAGATCCTGATCCGCACCAACTACGTGCGCGAGTGCATCGAGAACAAGGAGAAGACCAAGTACATCAAGGACGCGATCCAGCAGGGCACCTCGCAGTACGGGATGCAGACCTTCGACCAGTCGCTCTACAGCCTCTACAAGTCGGGGCTGATCACGCTCGAGGAAGCCTTGAAGCGCGCGACCAATCCCAACGAGTTCAAGCTCAAGATCCAGGGCATCCAGTCCACGGCGGACATGGCGCGCGAAGAGATGGACGCGGCCCTCGAGGTCCCGTCCGACTTCAACCCGCTCCAGGAGGAGTCGCCCTTCGACTTTTCCAACCAGCTTCCTCCGGGGCGCACCTAGACGAATCGCCGGTCTCCTCCCGCAGAGCCTCCTCCTTTTGCCGGAGCCGCCTCGGCCGCGAGAGAGCGGGCCCTGCGCCTGCTGACGATCAAGCCGCGAGGCCGGGAGGAGCTCGCGCGAGCCCTGAGAGACCGGGGATTCGCGTCGGACGCGGCGGCCGAGGCCCTCGCGGGCCTGGAGAGAGACGGCCTGCTCGACGACCTTTCGGCGGCGCGCTCGGCGGTTCGCGCCCGGGGGGGCCGCTACGGGCGGTCGCGTGTCGAGCGCGAGCTGAAGGTGCGCGGGTTCTCGCGGGAGACAATCGCCGCGGCGTTCCAGGCGGAAGGGGGATCGGAGCGGGAAGACGAGGCCCTGCGCAAAGCATTCGAGAAGCTCTGGGCCGCGCGTGCGAACCTGGCGCCGCCTCTGCGCCGCCGGCGCGTGTTCGACGCGCTGACCCGACGCGGTTTTCCGGCGGAGAAAATTTCTGAGATCATCCGGGGCTGGTATGAAATCGACCGAGGTTAGAGAGCGATTCCTGAAGTACTTCGAGGAGCGCGGCCACCGCCGCGTGCCCTCCTCATCGCTGATCCCCGCCCAGGACCCGACCCTGCTCTTCACCAACGCCGGGATGAACCAGTTCAAGGACGTCTTCACGGGCCGCGAGACGCGGGAGTACACGCGGGCGACGTCGGCGCAGAAGTGCGTCCGGGCGGGGGGCAAGCACAACGATCTCGACAACGTCGGGTACACGGGACGCCACCACACGTTCTTCGAGATGCTGGGCAACTTCTCCTTTGGCGACTACTTCAAAGCCGAGGCGATTCCGTTCGCGTGGGAGCTGGTCACGGACCGGACGCGGGGCTACGCGCTGGATCCGCAGAGGCTCTGGGCGACGGTCTACACGGAGGACGACGAGGCCGCGAAGCTCTGGGAGAAACATCTCCCGGCCTCCCGGATTCTCCGCTTCGGCGAGAAGGAAAACTTCTGGGCGATGGGCGACACGGGCCCCTGCGGGCCGTGCTCCGAGCTCCACTACTACCGGGGAGAGGATCTCTCGCGCAACACGGCCGACCTCGTCAACGGACCCGGGGACGACACGCTCGAGATCTGGAACCTCGTGTTCATGCAGTTCGAGAGGAACGCCTCGGGCGTGATGACGCCCCTGCCGAAGCCCTCGGTCGACACCGGCGCCGGGCTCGAGCGGATCACGGCCATTCTCCAGGGCGTCAATAACAACTTCGACACAGATCTCTTCGCCGGCATCCTGGCGCGGATCGAGGAGCTGTCGGGGCGGTCGTATCGCGGCGGCATGGCGCCCGAAGACGCTCCCTTCCGCGTGATCGCCGACCACGTGCGCGCCGCGACGATGCTGATCGCCGACGGAGCCCTGCCGTCCAACGAGGGACGGGGCTACGTCCTGCGCCGGATCCTGCGCCGGGCGATGCGGTACGGCAGGAGGCTCGGCCTCGAGAAGCCGTTTCTCCATGCCCTCGCGCCGTCGGTGGTCGAGGGATTCTCGGGCGTGTTCTTCGAGCCGTCGTCGATTGCGAGCGTGTCGCGCTCGGTGGCGGGCGTGCTCAAACCCGAGGAAGAGCGCTTCGGCAAGACCCTCTCGGAGGGGGCCGACCGGGTCGGGGAGGCGATCGAGCGGCTTCGCCGGGAGGGCGCGACGGCGCTGTCGGGAGACACCGTCTTCCGTTTCTACGACACCTACGGGATTCCGCTCGAGGTCATCGAGGAGATCGCCGGCGACGAAGGCGTGGCGGTGGATCGCGCCGGGTTCGAGGAGGCGCTCGAGCGCCAGCGCGAGACCTCGCGCGCGTCGCAGAAGTTCGGAGCCGCCGACGTGACGGTCTACGAGAGACTCGAGCTTCCTTCGCCGCACTCGGTCTTTCGCGGCTATCCCGAGCAGGACTTCGTGTCGCTTTCGGGCGCGAAGGTCCTCGCCATCGTCCAGGGCGGCCGCGAGATCTCGCGCCTGGGAGAAGGCGAGACCGGCGACGTGGTCACCGACCGCACGGTCTTCTATCCGGAAGGCGGGGGTCAGGTCGCCGACAAGGGGACCTGGAGGTGGGACGGAGGCGAAGGGGAGGTCACGGACGTGCAGAAGCCGGTCCCCGGCGTGATCGCGCACCGCGTCACGGTGCGCCGCGGGCACCTCGGCGTCGGAGCCTCGATCGACATGGACGTGCCGGAGTGGACGCGCCGCCGCACGCAGGCCAACCACACCGGTACGCATCTTCTGCACGCGGCGCTGCGCAAGGTGCTGGGGACGTCGGCCCGTCAGATGGGCTCCTATGTTGGACCAGACAAACTGCGCTTCGACTACGCTGCAAGTGCAGCGACTACGCCCGAGCAGATCGCCGAGATCGAGAGGCTGGTCAACGAGGAGATCCTGCGCGACCGGGTCGTGACCAAGGAGATCGTTCCGATGGACGAGGCGCGGCGCAAGGGCGCCGACATGTTCTTCGGCGAGAAGTACGGGGAGAGGGTCCGGGTAGTGGAAGTGCCGGGGTTCTCGACCGAGCTCTGCGGGGGGTGCCACGTGCCGCGAACCGGCGAAATCGGCGCCTTCAAGATCGTTTCAGACCGGGGTATCGCCCAGGGCCAGCGGCGTCTCGAGGCCGTCACCTCGCTCGGAGCTGTCGATTTGCTTTCCGACGACGAGCGGGTACTCAACGGGCTGGCCACCGCTTCGCAGACGCCCCGCGAAGGGCTCGCCGCGCGCTGGGAGGAACGCGAGGACCGGATCAAGGCCCTCGAGCGGGAGGTCGCGTCGCTCAAGCTCAAGCTCGCCTCGGGCGACACGGGGACGGCGGGAGACCGCATCGAGGTCGGCGGAGTGCCGATCGTGACCCGGATCGTCGAAGGACTGTCGATCCCCGAGCTGCGCAATCTCTCCGACACGCTGCGGGCGAAGCTGAAGAGCGGGGTGGTGGTGGTCGGGACGACCGGCGAGGGAGGGAAGACCTCGGTCATCGTGGCCGTCACGCCCGACCTGACGCGCCGCCTTCCGGCTTCGCAGATCGCGACGCGCGTGGGCAAGGCCCTCGGCGGCAGCGGCGGCGGGAAGGCCGACCTGGCGCAGGCCGGAGGCAAGAGCGCGTCCGAGCTGCCCGCGGGGTTGAAGGCGGCCGGCGAGGCCGTGCGCGACCTGCTCGCGGAGCCCGTTCCCGCCGGCTGACCGGGGCGCCGCTGTGCTCCGGATCACAACGGCGCGAGGTCGCTGAACGGCTCAGCTGGTGGCGCGATTGCGCGGCTCGGACGTCGGCTATACTTTTCATCTCCAAATCCATGAAACGGCGAGCGCTCGTCCTCACGGGGCTCCTCGCGGCCGTCGCGTGCGCGGCGGCCGCCGAGGTACGCGTGTCCGTCCGCGACGGGAAGCGCGTGATCTACAACGACGGCCCAGCCAAGATCGGCGCCAGCGACGAGTGGCTCGCGACGCGCGTGCGGCAGGCGTCGGCGTACGACGCCCTGATCGACCGCGCGGCGCTCGACAACGACCTGGATCCGAAGCTCGTGAAATCCGTGATGCTGGTCGAGTCGGGGTTCAACCCGGCGGCCATCTCGAAGAAGGGCGCACGCGGCCTGATGCAGCTGATGCCCGAGGTCGCGGCCGAGCACGGCGTGTCCGACCCGCACGACCCGAAGCAGAACATCGCGGCGGGCACGGCGCTGCTGGCGCGCCTGCTTCTGACGTACCGCGGCGATATCGTCAAGTCGCTGGCGGCGTACAACGCGGGGGAGGCGGCGGTGGACCGCTACGACGGCGTGCCGCCCTACGACGAGACGCAGCTCTACGTGCGCAAGACGCTCGCGGCCTATTACGGCAAATCGACGCTGGGAGGAGGCTTCGGCAAGCCTTCGGCGGAGACCTACCGGGGCATTCCGTCGTCGCAGGGAAAGCCCGTGCGCTGGATGCGCGACACGACGACGAACCGCGTGATCCTGACGACCAAGAGCCGTCCGGCGGCGCGCCGGCTCGGATAGGTTCGGGGCCTTGGCCGTGTCGAGCGTTCCCGAGGAGAATCCGCCCGTCGACCAGGGACTGTTTCTCCTGCACCTGAACCGCGCGCGAAAGGGCGTGCGCGAGAACCGTCTCGAAGAGGCTTGGGAGAATCTCGAGCAGGCGCGGACGCTGCGACCCCGTGACGAGGACGTCCTGAACCTCGTCTCGCTCTTGGAGTTCAAGCGCGGACACTACAACGAGGCGGCCAACGCGGCCCGCACGCTGCTCGGGGAGAATCCCAACTCGGAAGTCCTGCGGGCGAACCTGGGCCTGATCCTCTTCAAGGCGGGATTCCTCACCGAGGCGGAGCTGGAGCTGCGCAAGGCGCTGGAGCTGCGGCCGGGGCACCTGCGGAGCCACCTGTACCTGGGCCTGCTCTACCAGATGCGCGGCAAGCTCGGCCTTGCCGTCGAGCACCTGCGCATCGCGGGAGCGCGCCGTCGCGTCACAGAAGTCGAGGAAGCGCTTCGCCGCCCGGGAAGGGACGGCGGCAAGCCGTCGCTCTCGGATACGGCGCCGACGCTGCGGCTTCCCCAGACCGAGACTTCGGCCTCGACGCCGTCGAAGAATCCCGCGGCGGCACTAGCGGCCCCTCCCGCGTCGGAGCCCGCCGAGTTCACACCCGCGTTCCCCGACGCGCCGGACCGCACCGCGCCGATTCCGGTCGCGGCGCCGGAGGCCCGCCCTCTCTTCAAGATCCGGCCCGAGGGAAGCCTCGAGGTCGCCTGCCGCGGCACGGTCTTCGTGCGCAAGGGCTGCGTGGCCTGGTACAGCGGCAAGATGCGCTTCTCGCCCGAGGCGGCCTTCCGCGGCACTTCGCTCGAGAAGATCCTGCGCGCGACCGGTCCCGGGACGCTCCTGGTCAACGACCCCGGCCGCCGCGCCTACCGCAGGGACCTGTCGAACCAGGCGCTGTACGTCGAGGGCAGCCGGCTCCTGGCCCTCGACCACGGCCTGACCTTTCGCCTGGACGCGATCCACGACTTCCGCCGCAACCGGAGGGTCGACGTCCTGCGGGTCCAGGGCAAGGGAAGCGTGGTCTTCTCGGTCGGCGGACCCGTGCTCGCGCACGAAGTCTCGGCGGAGTTTCCTCTCTCGATCTCCTCGCGCGATCTCGTCGCATGGTCGGGCGACCTCGTGGCTTCCGTGCTCGACGACGAGTTCCTCGAGGAGGTCATGCAGCCCGACGTGGCCTGCCCCCCCAAGGTGCGGTTCGAGGGCGAAGGGACGGTTCTGACCGAGCCGCCGCGGCCCCGGCGCCGCGCGGCCGACCAGGACCGGCCGGTGGACTCGAGGCGGTCCTAGCCGCGGCACTCCCGGACGAAGCCCCTCAGCCGCGTTTCCGCCTCGTCGAGAATCCTCTCCATCTTCGCGTCGTCGGCGTGCTCGCAGTACAGCCGCACGAGGGGCTCCGTGCCCGAGACGCGATGGAGGAGCCATCCCCGGTCGCCGAAGAAGTACTTCACGCCGTCGCGGTCCTCGACGCCCGTGACCTTCTCCCCGGCGACGCTGTCGGGCGGCGTGCGATGCACGGATTCGATGTAACGCCTCCCGAGCTCCAGTGGCAGCGCGACGTCCCGCCGGCCGTATTCGAAGCGTCCGAACTCGGCGGCCAGATCCGAGAGGGCCTCTTCCAGCGTGCGTCCCGTGACCGCGAGGCTCTCGATCAGGAGCAGCGCGGACAGGACGCCGTCGCGCTCGGGCAGGTGGAACGAGAAGGCGTAGCCTCCGCTCTCTTCTCCTCCCGCGACGGCCTCGCCTCGGTTCATCAGCTCGGCCACGTACTTGAACCCGATGCCGGTCTCGATCAGAGGTGCGCCCAGCGTGCGCGCGATCCGGTCGACCTGGAAGGACGTCGAAAAGGTCTTCGCGATTCCGCCGCGCGCTCCGCGGTGGCGGAAGACGTGGAGCAGCAGGAGGGCGAGGATCTGGTGCGGGGATACGAATCGCCCCTCCGCGTCGAGGACCCCCAGACGGTCGGCGTCCCCGTCCTGTGCCACGCAGAGGCCGAAGCGCCCGCGGCGGACGCGCTCGGCCGCGGCGCCGAGGTTGGCGCCGATCGGTTCGGGATGCACGCCGCCGAAGAGGGCGTCGCGCTCGGCGCGAAACGCTTCGACGCGCAGATTTCCTCCCCCCAGGATGTCCGCCACGAGACGGCCCGCGGCGCCGTGCATCGCGTCGGCGAGGACCGAAAGGCGCGACGCACGGATCGCTTCGAGATCCACGAGGCTCGCGAGCCGGTCGCGGTAGCCCGTCGACAGGTCGACGACCTCGACGGTTCCCGTCCGCGAAGGCCGCGGCAGAGGCCGGTCCGCTTCGGCGGCGATCGCAGCGTAGTCGTCGGGCGGCGCGCTGCCTCCGAAGTGCGCCTTGACCTTGAAGCCGTTGTAGTGGCCGGGATTGTGGCTGGCGGTGATCGCGATGCCGGCACCCAGCCCCAGACGCCGCACGTGGTACGACACCGCGGGCGTGGGAATCGGCCGATCGGTCAGGACGGCGTCCACGCCGGCCTCGGCGAAGACTTCGGCCGCGGCGCGGGCGAGCTCGGGCGACAGGAATCGCGTGTCGTGGCCGACGACGACGCGCCCGCGGTCCCCGGGACCTGGAGCCGAGACGTACCACCGCGCGGCGGCGGCCGCGATGCGCCGGATCTGCGCGAAGGTGCAGTCGGCGGCGATGACGCCGCGCCACCCGTCGGTGCCGAACGTGATCGTCAACGGTTCAGCGCGCCGCGGCGGCAGCGCCGGTTCTGTAGAGGGCGAGCCGCTCGGCGTCGTAGCCCTGACGCTGCAGGAACTCGGTCGCTCGGGCGAAGCGGAAGCCGCGCTGCTGGAGGCCGTCGAGCAGGACGTCGATGCGCGCCGACACCGGCTCTTCCCGGTCGCTGCCGAGATGGAGCAGCACGATGCCGCCGTTCTCGACGCGGCCGACCAGCCGCGACAGGAGCAGGGGTGCGGGCTGGTACGCGCGCGACCGCGGATCCGTGACCCAGTCCATGCCGTCGAGGCCGAAGCGACCGCCGGTCCAGCCCACGTGCCAGTAGCCCTGCCCGGCGGCCCAGCGCCGGATCTCGGCGTTGTGCTCGCCGAAGGGCGCGCGCCAGACGGGGGCCATCTCCCGCCCCGTCGCCTCGCGGTACAGCCTCGCCGTGCGCGCCAGCTCGCCGGCGAGGAATTGCCGGCTGACGCCGGCCCCCGTGGACTGGCGGCCGTCGGCGGCATAGGTCGTCAGGTGCGGATGGGTGTCGGTGTGATTGCCGACTTCGTGTCCGTCGGCGGCGATGCGCCGCACGACGTCGGGATAACGCCGGATGAATTCGCCCGTCAGGAAGATCGTGGTCCGGATTCCGCGGCGCGCGAGGGCGTCGAGGATCGCGACGGCGCCGCGGTCCGATGAGCCGCCGTCGAAGGACACCAGCACCTCGCGGCGGTCCGACGGGCCGCGCGTCAGGTCGGGCGCCGCGGGACCACTCGGAGGAAGGGGAGCGGGCGCGGGCTGGCGCGAAACGGTTTTCGGCGTCGGCGGCGGGATCGGCGCCAGAGCGGGAGCGGGCGGGGCCGGGGCTTTCGCAGCGGGAACCGCCGCGTCCGACGCCGCGATCGGTGCCTCGCCCGACAGGCTCATCGCACCGACCCGGTACGGTCCCGGCTCGCGCACGCCCTCGAAGCGGAAACGACCCTTCGAGGACGGGACGCTCCCCACGAAGCGCCCGGCGGCGAAGAGGAAAACGGCGCTGGCCTCCGAGGCGGTCCCCTCCAGTACGGCGCCGCCCGGGGTCTCGACGATCGAATCCAGGCGCGCCGAGGGCGCCTCGCGCCGCGGCCGCGCCAGAGGCGTCGAGGCGTTGAGCCGGTCGAGCTCCCGCACCGTCTTCAAAGCGAGGATGACCGGCGCCGCGGCCGCGAGCATCACGACCGCGACCGCCAGGCGCGCCGGCACCGGCCTCGCCAGAACGCCGCGGACGGCTCTCCACACCGCGTGCCGTCCGTCGTCTCGGGCGCAGCGCGTCGAGCAGTACAGGTGCCCGCGCATGCGGACCTCGCAAATGCGGCAGATCGGCTTGCGGCAAAAGTGACAGCTCTTGTGGGCCCGCCGTCCGGCGTGTGTCGGGCAGGGGACGTTCACGCGTCTATTATGCGGGACCGGCGCCCGCGGAGGGAGACGGTGACGGTATAGTTTCCGCTGAGACCTTGAAGATCAACCTTCCCAATGCCCTGACGCTGCTTCGGATCTTCCTGGTCCCCTTTCTCGTGGTCGTCCTCCTGACGAAGTTCGAGGGCCGCGAGATCGTGGGCCTCGTGATCTTCCTGACGGCGGTCGCGACCGACTTCCTGGACGGCTGGATCGCCCGCCGGCGCGGCGAAATCACTACGCTCGGCACGCTGCTGGACCCGATCGCCGACAAGCTCCTCATCTCGGCGGCCTTCATTTCGCTCGTCGAGCTGGACCTCGCGCCGGCGTGGATGGTCGTGGTGGTCATCGGCCGGGAGTTCGCGGTGTCGGGACTGCGGTCGATCGCCTCGCAGCGCGGCGTCGTCATCGCCGCGTCGGGCTGGGGCAAGGCCAAGATGGCCACGCAGATCGCGGCCGTGTCGCTGCTGATCCTGGCGGAGCGTCACGAGATCTTCCGGCTGCCCGGGCGCATCGCCCTGTGGCTCGTCGTCGCCGTGGCGCTGCTTTCCGGAACCGAGTATTTCCTGCGCTTCTTTCGCCGCATCGTGCTCGAGCCCGAGACGGCGCACGGGGCCGACGCCGGCGCTATCCGACCTTCCGCGCGAGAAACCTCCAGATCGGCCGGCCCTCCCGGGCGTACTTGAGCTCGTAGTTCGTCGGCGGAGGCGCCGGCAGGGCCTCCCACGGAAGCCGCTCCAGACTCGGCACGGTGTCCAGAAGAGGCCCGAGAGCCGCGCCGTAGTCGGGGTGGTCGGTCGCGATGCGGAGCGTTCCGTGCGGCTCCAGCCGCGTCGCCACGAGCTCCAGGAACACGCCGTCGAGCAGGCGCCGCTTGCGCTGTTTCTTCTTCGGCCACGGATCGGGGAAATAGACGTGGAAGGCGTGCACCGACGACGGCGCGAGCGCGGTCTCGACGAAGAGACGTCCGTCCGCGCGAACCATGCGGGCGTTAGGGAGCGCGGCGCGATCGATGCGGTCTCGGCACACGCGGTAATACGCGAGGGCGCGCTCGACGCCCAGGAAATCGTGCGCGCCGTTGGCGCGCGCGGCGGCGATCAGAAACCGCGCCTTGCCGCTTCCGATCTCGACCTCGAGCGGGGCCCGCCGGCCGAACGCCGCCCGCACGTCGAAGGGACGTCCGAACCAGAGCTCTTCGTCGGGTGCGCCCGGCCACCGTCCCGCGGGACCCGCTGTGCTACCCTGATTTCGCAAAAGACACCGAATTCTCATGCCCACGATCGTCTTCGTCAACGAGGGGAAGGCGGGCTCTGTCCAGGACGGTACGACGGTGCTGCAGGCGGCGCTGGACCTGGGCGTGAAGATCAGCCACGTCTGCGGCGGACTGGGCACGTGCTCGACATGCCGCGTCGAGGTCGTCGTCGGCGGAGAGAACCTCACGCCGGTGAATCCGCAGGAGCTCGCCTACGACATGGGGAACGGCAAGCGTCTCGGCTGCCAGGCGCGGGTCAAGGGAAACTGCGCCGTCAGGGCCTTGATGATCCCGAAAGTCGAGCTCTACTGAGGCCGGCTCAGCCCCTCGCCCGTTCCGCGATCGCCTCCGCGAACTCCTTGGTTCCCGCCGTGCCGCCGACGTCCGGCGTGCGCACTCCCGCCCGCAGCGTGTCGAGCAGCGCGGTCTCGACACGGCCGGCGAGCTCGGCCAGGTCCAGGTGCCGCAGCATGAGGATCGCGGACATCAGGAGCGCCATCGGGTTGGCCTTGTTCTGGCCGGCGATGTCGGGAGCCGTGCCGTGCACGGCTTCGAAGATCGCGGCCTCCGTGCCGAGGTTGGCGCCGGGCACGACGCCGAGACCGCCGACGAGCCCGGCCGCCAGGTCCGAGACGATGTCGCCGTACAGGTTCTCGAGGAGGAGCACGTCGTACTTCTCGGGCCGCACCACCAGATCCATGCACGCGGCGTCGACGATGCGGTCGTCGGAGACGATGTCGGGGTAGTCCTCGGCGACTTTGCGCACGCAGTCGAGGAAGAGGCCGTCGGAGAGCTTCATGATGTTGGCCTTGTGGACGGCGGTGACCCGCCGGCGGCCGTTCGCCCGCGCATGGTCGAAGGCGAACTTCGCGATTCGCGTGGAGGCCGCCGCGGTGATGATCTTCAGAGACTCGACGACCCCCGGCACCACGGTGTGCTCGAGACCGCTGTAGAGGTCCTCGGTGTTCTCGCGCACGACGACCAGGTCCACGTTCTCGAACCGGCTCCGGATCGAGGGCACGTTCTTGACGGGCCGCAGGTTCGCGTAGAGGTTCAGCGTCTGGCGGAGGCGGACGTTGACGGACTGGAATCCCTTGCCGATCGGGGTGCCCACCGGCCCTTTGAGCGCCACGCGGTTGCGGCGGATGGAGTCGAGGGCGCGGGCCGGCAACGGATCCCCCTCCTCCTGCTCGGCGCGCCGCCCGACCAGCACTTCCTCGAAGACGAGGGGGGCGCGGACCGCGTCGAGAATCTTGAGGACGGCGTCGGTGACCTCGGGGCCGATGCCGTCTCCTCGGATGAGCGTGACCGTGCGGTTGGCGCTCAATGGACGTCCCGCTTCTCGGCCGCCGGCGGTTTCTCGGTCGGCGCCGGCAGGATCATCTTCACCTTCCTGACGGCCGTTGGCGTGGCGTCCTCGATGATGAAGTCGGCGAAGCGTCCCCTCCAGCGCTCGCCCTTCCTCGGGATGCGCCCGAAGCGCAGCATCAGGTGGCCTGCGACCGTCTCGGCCTCGTCGCGCGGAAGCTGGATGCCGAACTGGTCCTCGAGCTCGTCGAGCCGGAGGCTGCCCTCGAGCAGGTAGGTTCGGTCTCCGGCCGGCTCGAATCCGGGCGTCTCCTCGTCGTACTCGTCCTGGATCGGCCCGAGGAGCGCCTCGATCACGTCCTCGATCGTGACGAGACCGGCCGTGCCGCCGTGCTCGTCCACGACGATCGCCATGTGCGTGCGGCGGCGCCGCATCTCGCGGAAGAGGTCTTCCGCCCGCTTGAACTCGGGCACGAGGAACGGAGGGTCGACGTACCGGCCGAGATCGAAGTTCTTCTCTTCGGCGTCGGTCAGGTCGAAGAGGTCCTTGGCATGGAGGATTCCGATGACGTTGTCGAGGTTGCCGCGATAGACAGGCAGGCGCGAGAACTTGTGCTCGCGCAGAACGTGCGTGACATCCTGGAAGCTGGCGGTCTCCGGAAGGGCCACGATCTTGGTGCGGGGGACCATGATCTCCGTCACGGTCTTGTCTCCGAACTCCACGACCTTGTGGAGCAGCTGCCGCTCGCCCCGATGAATGACGCCCTCGTCGGCTCCCAGGTTGAACACGCTCTTCAGCTCCTCCTCGGTCAGGCCCGGCCGCACCTCGACGATGCCGAAGAGGCGCAGCACTCCGTTGGTCAACTTCACGCAGAGAGTGGCGACGGGGGAGAGCAGGCGCGTGATCCAGGTCATCGGCACGGAGATCGTTCGGGACACGGAGACCGGGGAGGCGGCGCCGATCGCCTTGGGCATCAGCTCGGCGAAGATGAAGAGGATCAGTGTCGAGGCCAGGACGGCCACGAAGAAACCGGAACGCTCGCCGAAGAAGCGGGTGGCCAGGTTCGTCGCCGACGCGGAGGCTGCGCTGATGAACAGGTTCTGGGCGATCAGGATCACCGCCAGGAGCTTGGCGGTGTGCGCCCTCAGGTTGCGGATCATCAGCCCGCGGTGGTCGCCCTTCTCGCGCATGGCCTGGAGGTCGATCCGCGAAAGCGACACCAGCGCTGTCTCGGACCCCGCGAAGAAGGCCGAGAACGCCGTGGAGAGAAGGAAAGCGACGCCATAGAGGATGGTCTGCGGATTCATAGCCGGTTCCTTTCGGAGCGGAACGGGAGTTTACAGGCCGAGCCGGTCGCGCGCCCAGGCCGCGGCGTCGGCGAGCCCCGGCTCCCCGACGCGCGCCGCGGACTGCAGGGCCGGGAGGCAGGCGCGATCACGTCTCGCGCCGGCGCTGGCGGCGGCGTTGCGCTGCAGGCCCCGGCGCTTCGCGCGATTGACCGC
>JBKOZO010000088.1:0-3693 GCA_046725935.1 Acidobacteriota bacterium
GCCGCGGCGAGGGCGGCCGCCGCGCCGATCGCGCGCGGCCAGAGGCGCTTGCGCGCGACGCCCTCGATCGAGCCCGGCCGCATCGCCGGCGACGGCGGCACGCGCGTGGCCTGGAGCGCGGGCACGAGTGTGGCCACGAGAGACGCCGCCATGCCGACGGCCGCCGACAACACGACGGCGGCGGCGTAGAGCGTTCCTCCGATCCGCGCGGTGGGCAGGTAGATGGTCGAGACCGTGCCGCCGACGGCCGACAGCGCGGCGCGCGAAACCCAGAGGCCCAGGACCTCGCCGAGGAGCGTCCCGCACGCGCCGACCACGAGACCCTCGACGAGAAACGCGCCGAAGACCGCCGCGCGGGAGGTCCCGAGGGCGCGCAGCGTCGCGATCTCGGGCCGCCGACGCAGAACCGCGATCGACACGGCGTTGGCGATGAGGAAGAGCCCGGTCAGAAGCGTGAGCGATCCGAGGGCGTTGAGGTTGAACCGGAACGCGCGGACCATCCGGTCGGCCGTCGCCGCCGCGCGCGTCGGAGGCTCGAGAATCAGACCCTTCGGCAGCCGGCGCGCGATCTCGGCTCCCGCCGAGGCCCGGTCGACTCCGGGGTCCAGGACGACGTCCACCCGATCCACCAGTCCGGGTTTGCCCAGCAGATCCTGCGCCGTGAAGACGTCGGTTAAGAGGACGTCGCCGCCCGAAGCGCGGGCCACGCCCTCGAGCGCCACGATCCCGGCGACCTCGACGTCCCGCGGCTTTCCTCCGGCGGTGACGGCGATGTGGCTGCCGACCTCGAGCCCGCGGCGCCGCGCGAACGGCTCCGAGACGAGCACGGCACCGCGCGACAGCAGACGCGACCGCTCGCGCCCCGGTTCCGGAGAAACCAGGCGCACCTCACGCACGACGCTGTCTCCGCCCCAGTCGATCCCGAGAATCGAGATGACCTCCCGCGCGCCGCCGGCGAGGACCGCGGTTCCGGTCACGGCCGGCGCGAAGGAGGCGATCCGCCAGAGAAACGCCAGGTCGGCGAGCTCCGCGACCGGCACGCCGGCGACGCCGGTCACGACGAAGTCGCTCTTTCCCGAGAAGGCCGAGGCCGATTCGCGGAACGACTCGGTGACGCTGCGATTGGCATAGTGGATGGCCGCGACCGCCGCGACGCCGATCGCGACGCCGACCACCGGCAGCAGCACGCGGGCGGGGCGGCGGCGGAGAGGTCCGGTGACGAGCGCGGCGAACACGAGGCCGAAGCCCTTCATGCGATCTTCCCGTCCCG
Source organism: Acidobacteriota bacterium (assembly GCA_046725935.1). Lineage (GTDB taxonomy): Bacteria > Acidobacteriota > Thermoanaerobaculia > UBA5066 > Gp7-AA6 > DAHUXD01. The sequence continues at coordinate 1,271 of JBKOZO010000088.1, forward strand.
GACCGTGACGGAGCGGTCCGCGCGCTCGGCGGCCGCGGCCGAGTGCGTGGCCAGGATCAGCGTCACGCCTCTCTCGCGGCGGACTTCGTCGAGAAGCCGCATGACCTCGCTGCCGTTGCGGCTGTCGAGGTTGCCGGTGGGCTCGTCGGCGAGCAGGAGCCTCGCCCCGGTCGCGAGACTCCGCGCGATCGCGACGCGCTGCATCTCGCCGCCCGACAGCTCGTACGGGTGGGAGGAGCCGCGGCTGCCCAGGCCCACCCTCTCGAGCAGCTCCCGCGCGCGGCGCATGGCGTCGGCGCGGCCGTCGAGCCGGCCGGGCAGCGCGACGTTCTGCTCGACGGTCAGGTGAGGCAGGAGGTTGAAGAACTGGAAGACAATCCCGACCTCGCGGCGCCGGTAGAGAACGAGCGCCTTCTCCCCCAGCCCGTCGATGGAGCGGCCTCCGACGAGGATCTCGCCCGAGGTGGGGCGGTCGATGCCGCCGATGAGGTGAAGGAGCGTCGACTTGCCGCTGCCGGACTCGCCGATCAGCGCGAGGAACTCGCCGGGGGAAACCTCGAGGTCCAGCTTTTCGAGCGCGACGACGGGCTTGCCGCCCGCGTAGACTTTCGAGACCGCCCGGCAGGAGACTGCGGGAGGCGAGGGCGCGTCGGACGGCACGATGCGAGAATACCCGAGGCATCTCGAATCGACGTCCCCGGCAAAAAACTGAGACCTGAGATTGAGACCTGAGACATCGTCTTTTCTGGCGCCCGTCCGCCGCGCGCTCTCGAACCGGGCTCTCGTCCGGGCGCTCGTTCGCCGCGAGCTGACCGCGCGCTACCGGGGAGGGGCGCTCGGGTTCCTCTGGTCCCTCGTCAATCCGCTCCTGCTCCTGCTGGTCTACGCCACGGTCTTCCGGTTCGTGTTCGCGCCGCGGGCGGACGTGCAGCCGTACGCGCTGTTCTTGTTCGGCGGCGTGCTCGTCTGGAACTTCGTCTCGGCCTCGCTCAACGACGCCGTCGAGACGTTTCGCGCGAACGGGCCTCTCCTGCGCAAGACCACGGTCGCGCCCGAGGTCTTTCCGGCAGCCTCGGTGGGCGCGCGCCTGGCGCACCTGGTCCTGGCCCTGCCGGTCCTGGCGGCGGCCATCGCGTACGCCGCGGCGAAGGGGAGCGCCCGGCCCGGACCCGCGGTGCTGGAGTTCTCGGCCGTCCTGGCGCTGCTCGCCCTGATGGTTTTCGGCGCGGCCCTCGCGGTGTCGGCCCTGTCGGTGCACTTCGGCGACGTGCGCGACATCGTCGGCAATCTCCTGACTCTGGCCTTCTTCGTGACCCCGGTGCTCTATCCCGCCGAGGCGGTGCCCGAAAGATTCCGGAGCCTGCTCCTCGCCAATCCGTTCGCGCCCTACTTCAACGGCGTGCACGACACGCTCTTCGCCTTCCGTCCGGTGAGCGCGGCCGACTGGGCGGCGATGATCGCCTGGACGGTCGTGTCGCTGGTCGTCGGAGGCGCGCTCTTCGAAAAGCTGCGGGATTCCCTGGCGGAGGAAGCATGAGCGCAAGCCCCGACCCGGCGATCGCGGTTCGTTCGGTGACGAAGATCTACCGCCGATACGGACGTCGCGGGCACGGGACACTGAAGTCCGCCTTCCTCTCGCGCAGCGGGAGGGGAGCGTCGGACGGCGTGACCGCCCTCTCCGACGTCTCCTTCGACGTGGCCCGTGGCGAGACGCTCGGCGTCGTCGGCTCCAACGGATCCGGCAAGTCCACGCTGCTGAAGCTCCTCGCCGGGATCGTGCGCCCCACGCGCGGCACTCTCGCGGTCTCGGGGAAGCTGGCCGCGCTGCTCGAGCTCGGCGCCGGCTTCCATCCCGAGATCGCGGGGCGGGAAAACGTCGAGATCACGGGCCTTCTCCTCGGTCTGACGAGACGCCAGATCGCCGAGCGGCTGCCCGACATCGTCCGCTTCGCCGGCGTCGAGGAGTTCCTCGACGCCCCGGTCAAGACATACTCGTCCGGGATGGCGGTGCGCCTGGGCTTTGCGATCGCCGCGCACAGCGATCCCGACGTCCTGCTGGTCGACGAGGTCCTGGCCGTCGGCGACGAGGCCTTCTCGCACCGGGCGCTGGAGAAGTTCTCGGAGTTCGAGCGCGCCGGCAAGACGCTGGTCTTCGTCTCCCACGATCTGCCGCTCGTCGCGGAGCGCTGCCGCCGCGCGATCTGGCTCGACCGCGGGCGTCTCGCAGCGGACGGGCCCGCCGCCGAGACCGTGGCGCTCTATCGTGAACGGGTGGCGCAGGAGGAGGGAGGCCGGCGCCTCGCCCAGCCCGGCCGGGGCACGCGCATCGGCTCGGGGGAGGCCGCGATCCGGAGCGTGCGGCTTCTCGACGCCGCGGGTGCGCCGGCCGCGCGCCTGCGCGCGGGCGAGCCCGCGGCTCTCGA
>JBKOZO010000089.1:0-34006 GCA_046725935.1 Acidobacteriota bacterium
GGCTAGAACGCCGCGAGAAGATCCTTGCTGGATCCTTTGGGAAGCGGTTTCGGAAGAAAGATCAACAGCAGCACGAGCACCAAGTGGGCTCCGATCGACACGAGGATTCCCCGCTCGACCGGAAAAGAGCCGCTGACGTGCTCCTCGAGGCCCGCGAGCTCGTCGATCGTGCTGTGGAGCGTCAGGTGCGAGAGGTCGACTTCGGCGTGGGGCCCCACCGGCGCTTCGGTCGGGGACGGCAGTGCGAGCAGCGAATGCGGCGCGGCCTCCGGTTCGACGTCAGGGACCGGTTCGTTTCCCGCCTCCGCGGCGAGCGAGCCCAGCATGCTGTGGACGATCGGCTCGTCCTCGGGAGCCGGCGTCTCGTCTTCACCGCCCTCGGGAGCTGCGGCCAGCGAGCCCAGCATGCTATGGATGATCGGCTCGTCCGCCGCGGCCTCCGGAGCCGAATGGTTGCCGAAGTGGAAGGAGAAGTGGAAAGAGAACCAGCTCCGCCGCCTGCCGATGGCGGCGATCGAGCTCCGCTCGAAGGGCAGATCCTCCTGTGTCTCGGTCTCAGGCACGCACTCTCCCGGGGGCGTCGGGCCGCCTTCTCCTCCTAACAAGGCCGGCGGCGGCCGGATTCTCCGATTGTAGACTTCGGCCGTGGACGCCTCCGAGCACGACCGCCGCGTCGCCGCGCTCGTGCATACGGCTCTTCTGGCGTCCGTCGGCGTTTATGGGGTGGTTCTTGCCTTTTTCCGGTCGGAGCTCGCGCCGCAGAATGCGCGGCCCGCGCCGTCCACCTCGCTCTTCGCGGTGTTTTCGGCGCTGGGCGTGGCCCAGTTCGCCGGGGCGTCCCTGGTCGGACGAAAGCTTCTCGCGTCCGCGCGATCCGGGGCCCTCGAGCGCGTGCGGCGATACTTTCTTCTCCGGGCCGCGGCGGCGGAGGCCATCGCCCTCTACGGCCTGATCCTGGGCTTCCTCGGCGCTCCCCTCGCGCATGTCCTGGCGCTCTTCGGCATCTCGATCGCGGCCCTCCTGGCCTGCGCCCCCGGGAAAGAGTCCTGGGAGGAGGCCCTCCGCCGGGCCAAACCCACGCTCCCCTGAGGACTTAGGGGCTCCCGCCCCCTCTCTGGCACCCCCCCGCCGCCTTCTGATATAAACCGACGGTTTGGAGAAATGCGGGCTCGGCCCGCTTTTTTGTTCGATGAAAGCGCCCTTGAGCGACAAAACGACGCAGGAAATCGAAGCGATCGCCCGGGAGCGGGGATGCCGTCTGCTCGCCGTCGAGTCGGCGGGAGCCGGCCGCTTCACCGTTCTTCGTCTCGTGCTCGAGCGCGAAGACGGCGGGGCGGTCACGGTCGAGGATTGCGAGAGCGTCTCGCGCGAGGTCTCGCCGGTGCTGGATCAGGCCGACGAGATCGCTCACCGCTACACGCTCGAAGTTTCGTCCGCGGGTCTGGATCGCAAGCTCTACTCGCTCGACGACGCAGCGCGCTTCGTGGGACGGCGCGTGCGCGTGAAGACCGAAGATCCCGTGACGCCGCAGGCTCTGGCGACGGACGCAAAACGTCCGGCCGCGATCACGCCGGCGCGAAACTTCGGCGGCGTCCTCGAGCGCGTCGAGGGAGATCGGCTCACTGTCGTTGATGAGGCGGAACGCAAAATCTATAATGTCCGTTTCGGCGATATTCGGCTCGCCCGGCTCGACTTCGAGTGGCCGGAGCGGGGGCGCTAGGCGATAGGAGAACGGGTTCCGTCATGATCATCGATCCGTCGGTCATCCGACAGGTTTCGCGCGAGAAGGACATCGATTCGGAGAAGATGTTCGGCGCGCTCGAGGAAGCCATGTCCTCGGCGGCGCGCAAGTACTACCACGACAAGGCGATGGTCACCCTCATCGACCGGCAGACGGGGTCGATGACCGTGTATTCGCCGCGCACCGTGGTCGCCGAGCTCGACACCGAGTCCGAGGAGCCGCCGCCGCAGATCCTCATCGAAGAGGCGACCGCGCTGGTCAAGGAAAAGGGAACCAAGGGCGAGGTCCGCGTACTGCGGCCCGGCCCGGAGGCCCAGCCGCCGACCGAGGTTCACGAGGTCGCCCTCGGCGACGAGGTCCGCGTTTACCGCGAGACCGTCGGTCTCGGCCGCATCGCCGCGCAGACGGCCAAGCAGGTCCTCTATCAGAAGGTCCGCGAGGCCGAGCGCGACAACGTCTACAACGAGTACTACCCCAAGCTCGGCGAGCTGATGAACGGCACGGTCAAGCGGTTTGAGCGCGGAGACATGATCGTGGACCTCGGCAAGACCGAAGCGATCATCCCGCGCGACCAGCAGTCCCGCGCCGAGCGCTACGGCCAGGGCGAGCGGATCCGCTCGATCCTCTACGACGTCCACAAGAATCCCAAGGGCCCGCAGCTGGTGCTCTCGCGCACCGATCCGCGGCTCCTGATCCGGCTCTTCGAGATGGAAGTCCCGGAGATTTACGACGGCACGGTCGTGATCAAGGGCGCGGTGCGGCAGCCGGGCGAACGGGCGAAGGTGGCGGTGCGTTCGCGCGAGCGCGACGTCGACCCGGTCGGCGCGTGCGTGGGAATGCGCGGGTCACGCGTCCAGTCGATCATGCGCGAGCTCCACGGCGAGAAGATCGACGTGATCCTGTATTCGGACGACCTGATCACGTTCGCCCAGAACGCGCTGGCCCCGGCCAAGATCACGCGCGTCTCGCCGATCCACCACGAGGACGGCACGATGAGCCTCGACTGCGTGGTCGAGGACGACCAGCTTTCACTGGCCATCGGCAAGAAGGGCCAGAACGTCCGCCTGGCGTCGGCCCTGATCGGGATGAAGATCGAGATCAAGGGCGAGACCGAGGTCAAGGGCGAGGTCGCCCAGGCCCTTTCGCGGATGCTGCAGGCCTCGCGCCGGCGCCAGACGCCGATCGCCGAGATCGCGGGCATCGGCGAGAAGACGGCGGAGCGCCTGGCCGAAGCCGGCATCACGACGCTCGGCGACCTGCTCGATAAGTCTGCGGCCGATCTCGCGCAGCTGCCCGGCATCGGCGAGAAGTCGGCGGAGAAGCTCCTCGAGTCCGCGCGGGCGGCCGAGGAGAGCCTCACGCAGGCGGAGTCCGAAGAGAACGCGGAGGCCGGCGATTCCGAGGCGCAGGCCGAGAGTGAAGCCCCCGAAGAGACGGGCGTCAGGGAGTAGATCAGAGGCGCATGGGAAAGATCCGAGTCGAAGAGTTGGCCGCCCAGATGGGGATCGGCAGCAAGGAAGTGCTCTTCCTGCTGCAGTCGATCGGCGTGGACGTCAAGTCGCCGCAGGCGGCGCTGGACGAGTCCACAGTGCTCGCGATCCTGCAGGGCAAGACGCACGCACCCAAGCAGCTGATCGTTCGCGACAACGAGGCTCGCGCCGCGCGTCCGCAGAAGAGCGCCTTGAACCGCATCAAGATCGTGGAGAAGGCGCCCGCGACGGCCGAGTCCGCGGAGGCGCCGGCGTCGGAGGCGGAAGCCCCCGCCCCGCCGCGCCGGAGCGCCGCCGAGAAGGCCGCGGCCAAGCCCGCCGAGCCCGCGCGCACCGCCGTCGTCCCCGCCGAGCCCGAGCCCGAAGCGCCCGCTCCTCCCAAGGCTCCGGCGACGCCGCAGGTGCCGCGCAAGATCGTGCTCCCTCCCAAGCCCGTCGTGCCTACCCGTCCCGCGGGACCCGCCGCATCCGGCGTCCGGCCCGCCGGAGCTACCCCAAGCCGCCCGATGGGACCCTCCGGAGGACCGGCCAGGCCCATGGGACCGGCCGCGGGAACCGCCCGGCCGATGGGCCCCGCGCGCGGACCGATGGGTCCGCGTCCCTCGGGACCCTCCGTCTATCGCCCCACCCCCGGTGGTCCCGGGGCGCGTCCCCTGGGCGGCCCCCCGCGGCCCGGCGCGCCGGTCGGCCGCGTGGCTTCGGGTCTGCCCGAGCGCGGTCCGGCCAAGCGTAAGAAGGACGACGAATCCGCCAAGAAGACGCCGGCCGGAAAGCGCAGCGCGCGTCCGAAGATCACCGTCGCCGACGAGGTCGATCTGCGCGAGTTCGTCGGGACCTATCAGGAAGATACGTATTCGGACATCTCCCTGCCGCTGATCGAGAAGACCGCCGAGGAGGAGACCGAGACGGCGCCTCGCCCGGTCTCCAAGTCCGCGATCCGGAGGGCCGCGAAGGAGACGCGCGCGCACGACTCCGGGAAGCTGCTCGAGTTCAAGAAGCCGGCGCCCACGGGTCCCGTCTTCTTCACGGAGGGCGTCACGCTGAAGGAGCTCTCCGAGAAGCTCGGCGTCCTCGCCCGCGACATCCAGCGGCTCCTGATGCAGCGAGGCGTGCTCGCCACCGTCAATCAGACGCTCGACGCCGCGACCGCGGTGCAGATCGCCAAGGAGGTCGGCGTCGAGGCCGCGGTGGTCTCCTTCGAGGAGGAGATGGAGCTCTCGCGCTCGGGCCGCGAAGGCGCCGAGGGCGAGACCGCGGCGAGAGTCCCGCGGGCTCCCGTCGTCACCGTGATGGGCCACGTCGACCACGGAAAGACGTCTCTGCTGGACGCGATCCGCCAGACCAACGTGGCCGCGGGCGAGGCCGGAGGCATCACGCAGCACATCGGCGCCTACCGCGTCGAAGTTCACGGCAAGCCGATCGTCTTCCTCGACACGCCGGGGCACGAGGCGTTCACGTCGATGCGGGCGCGCGGCGCCAAGGCCACGGACATCGTGGTCCTGGTCGTGGCCGCCGACGACGCCGTCATGCCGCAGACGATCGAGGCGATCAACCACGCGCGGGCGGCCAAGGTCCCGATCGTGGTGGCCATCAACAAGATCGACAAGTCCAACGCCAACGTCGACCGCGTCAAGAAGGAGCTGGCCGACCATGGCGTGCTACTGGAGGCGTGGGGCGGCGACACGCCGGCGGCCGAGATCTCGGCCCTGAAGAAGCAGGGCATCGATCACCTTCTGGAGTTGATCCTGCTCGTCGCCGATCTGCAGGAGCTCTCGTCCCCCGCGGGTGTCGAGGCGCGCGGCGTCGTCCTGGAGGCCCGCCGCGAGGCCGGCCGCGGCAACGTCGCGACGGTCCTGGTGCAGGCCGGAACCCTGAAAGTCGGAGACGTCTTCTTCGCGGGCTCGGTTTTCGGGCGGGTGCGCTCGATGAACGACGACCGCGGGGAGAGAGTCGCGGAGGCTCCGCCGTCCACACCCGTCGAGGTCACGGGCTTCGAGGAGCTGCCGCAGGCGGGCGACGCGTTCCAGGTCGTCGAGGACGAGGCCAAGGCCCGCTCGGTCGTCTCCTTCCGCCAGCAGAAGGAGCGCGAGAAGGCGATGGCGTCCTCCTCGAGGCTCTCGCTCGAACAGCTCTTCAGCAAGATCCAGGAAGGCAAGATCAAGGATCTGCCGATCATCCTGAAGGCCGACGTGTCGGGCTCGATGGAGGTCCTGTCGCAGGCGCTCAAGGGCCTCTCCAACGACAAGGTCAAGGTCACGCTGCTGCACGCGGGCGTGGGAGCGATCAACATCAACGACGTCCTCCTCGCCTCGGCGTCGGGCGCGATCATCGTGGGCTTCAACGTCCGTCCCGAGAAGAAGGCGGCGGAGGAGGCCGAGAAGGCGGGGGTCGAGATCCGCCTCCATACCGTGATCTACAACGTCACCGACGAGATCAAGAAGGCCATGGAGGGCCTGCTCGAGCCGACGTTGAAGGAAGTCGCGCGGGGCCGTGCCGAGGTCCGCAATACCTTCAAGGTTCCGAAGTTCGGTGTCGTGGCGGGCTGCTACGTCACCGAGGGCGTCATTCCGCGCTCGGCGCAGGTGCGTCTGCTGCGGGACAACCGCGTCATCTACGAGGGCAAGGTGGGCTCGCTGCGCCGTTTCAAGGACGACGTCTCGGAGGTCAAGCAGGGATTCGAGTGCGGCATCGGGCTCGACCGGTACCAGGACGTCAAGGTCGGCGACGTCATCGAGGCCTTCCAGGTCGAGAAGGTCGCCGGCGTGATGAACGCCTGACGGCGTTCCCGCTCACCGACTTTCCGTCCCGGTCCCGCCCATGGTGATCGCGTACGCCGTCTTCGACCTGCACCTTCCAGGATGCCGGGGGCTGAAGGAGAAGCGGATGATCGTGAAGAGCCTGAAGAGCCGCATCCGCAACGACTTCGAGGTCTCGGCCTCGGAGGTCGGAGACCAGGACCTTCTCCAGCGCGCCCGGCTCGGGGTGGCGGCGGTCGGCCCGGATCAGCCGGCGCTCGATGCTTTGTTGCAGGGCGTGCTGCGATTCGTGGAGGAGAATCTGGACGGCGAGGTCCTCCAGTATCGAAACGAGTTCATTCACGTCTGACCGATGAAGAAAGAATCCCGCCGCAGCCAGCGCGTCGCCGACCTCGTCCGTGCCGAGATCTCACGGCTCGTGCTGACGGAGGCCCACGACCCGGACCTGCGCAAGGTCACGATCACCGACGTCGAGATGCCGCCGGATCTGAAGTCGGCGCGCGTCTACTTCTCGTGTCTCGGAGGCGACGCCGAGCGCGAGAAAGCCGGAGAGGCTCTGCGCCGCGCGGCCGGCTATCTGCGCCGCGAGGTCGGCCAGCGGTGCGCGCTGCGCTTTGCGCCCGAGCTCTTCTTCATCTCCGACCGCTCGCTCGAGCACGGCGCGCGCGTCGAGGAGCTCCTCCACGAGGTCCTGCCTCCGAAGGAAGAGAAGTGACCGCGGAGCCGAAAGCCTTCGGCCGCGGAACGCTCTTCCTGCTGGACAAGCCCGAGGGCCTGACCTCCCACGACGTGGTCGAGCGCGTGCGCAAGGCCACCGGCGTCTCGCGCATCGGGCACAGCGGCACTCTCGACCCGATGGCGACGGGACTGCTCCTGCTCTGCGCGGGAGGCGCCGCGCGCCTCCAGAGTTTCTTCACGTTGATGGACAAGTCCTACGACGGCACGATCCGCCTCGGCCGCGCCACGACGACGTACGACCGCGAGGGCGAGCCCGTCGGCCCCGACCGCGACGCGTCCGCCGTGACGCGGGCGCGGATCGAAGAGGCCGCGGCGCCCTTTCGCGGGGAATTCCTGCAGGCGCCTCCGCCCTACTCCGCCAAGAAAGTCGGCGGCCGGAAGTTCTACGAGATGGCGCGCAAGGGAGAGTCGGTGCCCTCGCTCCCCAAGAAGGTGGAAGTCACGGAGCTCTCCTTCGGCGAGATCGAGGGCGGCCGCGTGCCGTTCTCGATCTCCTGCTCCTCGGGAACGTACATCCGCTCGATCGCGAGCGACCTCGGTGAAAAGCTGTCCTGCGGCGCTCACCTCGAGACGCTCCGCCGGAGCCGCATCGGCGTCTTCTCCGTCGGCGACGCCGTGACGCTGGAGCGGTTCGAGGCCATGTCGCCGGCCGAGAGGCTGGCGCCTCCCCACGCGGTTCCGCTCTCGCGCGTGCCCTTCCCGTTTCCCCGGATCCAGCTCGCGTCGCTGGAGGCCTGGAAGATTCGGCGGGGCCAGGCCGTTCCGGCGCGCGGCGTCGAGGCGAAGGAGGGGGACTGGGTCACGCTCATGTCCCCGACCAATGACATGCTCGCGCTGGGCCAGGTCAATCCGATCGGGGATCGCGGGGTGGCCCTGATCAAGCCGAGGATCGTGCTGGCGGACTGATCCTCCCCGCCCCGGCTGTCCCCTGCCGTCTGCCCTCTACCGGGCACCCGCCGGTCTGTGGTATGGTTCGCCGCTTATAGAAAAGAGTGAGTAGATAGAGTCGTTTGGAGGCTGAGTGAACGTCACCGAATACGAGTCCGGAAAAGCGGACATCATCAAAAAGCATCGAACTCACGACACGGACACGGGGTCCCCGGAGGTTCAGGTCGCGCTGCTGACCAACCGGATCGCGTACCTGACCGACCACTTCCAGTCCAACGCCAAGGACCACCATTCCCGCCGCGGCCTGTTGCAGATGGTCGGACGGCGGCGCCGGCTCCTGGAGTACCTCCGGAGCGAGGACGCCGACCGCTACCACAAGCTCATCGAGCGGCTCGGTCTCCGGAAGTAGTCCGTCCCGGCGCCGGAACGCCAGCCGCCCGCGGCGTCGATCGCCGCACACGCCGCTCGCCACGCGCCGTCTCTCGGGACGGCCACCCCGGCGCCTTTTGAAAAGAAGGGCAGAAAGACCATGATCGACCAGATTTCCATTCCCGTCGGCTCGAAGTCCATGGACATCGAGATCGGCAAGCTCGCCAAGCAGGCCGACGGCGCCGCCGTCGTGCGGTTCGGCGACACCGTCGTGCTCGCCACCGCCGTCTTCAGCAAGGAGCCCAAGGAGGCCGCCGAATTCTTCCCGCTGACCGTCGACTACCGCGAGAACACCTACGCCGCGGGACGCATCCCCGGCGGATGGTTCAAGCGCGAGGGTCGTCCCACCGAGAAAGAGATCCTGACCTCGCGCCTGATCGACCGACCGCTGCGGCCCCTGTTTCCGAAGGGCTTCTTCCACGAGACGCAGATCATCGCGTTCGTGCTCTCGGCCGACGGACAGAACGACCCTGACGTGCTGGCCATCAACGGGGCCTCCGTCGCGCTGGCCTGCTCGGTGATCCCGTTCTACGCGCCGATCGGCGCCGTCCGCGTCGGCCGCCTCGACGGCCGGCTGGTATTGAACCCGACCAACGCCGAGCGGGACAAGTCCGACATCGACCTGATCGTGGCCGGCACCGACGACGCCGTCGTCATGGTCGAGGGAGGGGCCAAGGAAGTTTCCGAGCGCGAGCTCATCGACGCGATCCTCTTCGGCCACGAGGCCGTCCGCCAGGTCGTCCGCGCGCAGCTGGAGCTGCAGCGCCGCGGCGGGTTCCAGAAGCCGTCGTGGCAGGCGCCGGAGCCCTACCCCGCTTCCATCGCCGCCGAGGTCCGCACGGCGTGGGAAATCCCGATGAAGGCCGCGATGACGCTGCCCAACAAGATCGCGTCCTACGCCGAGATCAAGGCGGTCAAGAAGGCCGCGGTCTCGATGATCCCGGAGACCGACGAAGAAAAGCGCAAGCAGGTCGCGAAAGCCGCCGACGACCTGGTCAAGTCGCTGACCCGCGAGACGATCCTCTCGGGCAAGCGCCTCGACGGCCGGGAATTCCAGCAGATCCGGCCGATCACCTGCGAGGTCGGGCTGCTTCCGCGCACGCACGGCTCGGCCCTCTTCACGCGTGGAGAGACGCAGGCCCTGGTCACGGCCACCCTCGGCACCTCCGACGATGCGCAAATCATCGAGGAGTACGAGGGCGAGAGCGAGCACACATTCCTCCTCCACTACAACTTCCCGCCGTTCTCCGTGGGCGAGACCAAGTTCATGCGCGGGCCTTCGCGCCGCGACATCGGCCACGGCAACCTCGCGCGCCGGTCCCTCTCCCCGATGCTCCCGTCCGAGGACGCCTTCCCGTACACCGTCCGCGTGGTTTCCGACATCCTGGAATCCAACGGATCCTCCTCGATGGCGACGGTCTGCGGCGGCACGCTGGCCCTGATGGACGCGGGCGTGCCGATCAAGGCCCCGGTCGCCGGCGTGGCCATGGGACTGGTGTCCGAGGGAGACCGCTATGCGATCCTGACCGACATCGCCGGTCAGGAAGACCACTACGGCGACATGGACTTCAAGGTCGCCGGCTCCCGCGAGGGCATCACCGCGATCCAGATGGACATCAAGATCAAGGGGCTTCGCCGCGAGATCCTCGAGCAGGCGCTCGAGCAGGCCCGCGCCGGACGGCTCCACATCCTGGAGAGGATGTCCACCGCGCTGACCGCGCCGCGTCCCAACATCTCCCGCTACGCGCCGCGCATCTTCACGATCCAGATCCCGAGGGACCGCATCCGCGACGTGATCGGCTCGGGCGGAAAGACGATCCGCTCGATCATCGAGGAGACCGGCTGCAAGATCGACGTCGAGGACTCGGGCAAGGTGTCCATCGCATCGGCCGACGAGGCCGCGGCGATGAAGGCGATCGAGATCATCGAGGGCCTCACGCAGGAGCCCGAAATCGGGAAGATCTACAAGGGCAAGGTCCGCCGCGTCGAGGCTTACGGCGCCTTCGTCGAGATCCTTCCGGGCCAGGACGGCCTGGTGCACATCTCGGAGCTGGCCCCCTATCGCGTCCGCCAGACGACCGACGTCGTCAAGGAAGGCGACGAGGTCACGGTCAAGATCATCGCGGTCGACCCGACCGGCAAGATCAAGCTCTCCCGCAAGCAGGCGCTGTCGAAGGAGGAGATCGAGGCCGAGATGGCCATGGCTCCCGTCGGCGCGCCCGGAGAGGACGAGGGACGGGACGAGTTTCCGCGCGGCGGCCGGGGACCCGGCGAGCACCGCGGGCACTTCAACCGCGACCATCGCGGCGGTGGCGGACACAAGGGTCCGAGGCGGTAGAAGAGAGAGCGTAGGGGCGGGGCTTGCCCCCGCCCGGTTCCGCGGGCGGCCATGAAGGCCGCCCCTACTGTTTGAGCCGCACCTCGATTTTCACCCACCAGTCGGGCATCGGCGGCGACGGGTACTTCACGTCCCGGAAGCCCGGCTCCACACATCGCGCCACCGCGGTGTCGGGCGAATGGAGAACCTCCTCGGGCTTTCCCGCCGCACCGACGCGCACGAAGACGTCGAAGGAGATCTTCTCTTGGGCAGGAGCATCCTTGACGCAGCGCTCGACTAACGGCCGAAGCCACTCGTCGATACGCGAGATCACGACTCCCTCGTAGGCGCGACCGGCCGGCGACTTCACGTTGGACTCGGCCTCCTCCCGCGCCACGGCGAGAGGCGTCGATCCCTGGTCGGCGACGGCCGAACCGGTCGCGAGGAGGAGCCCGGCGAGCACGAGGATTCGTCGCACGAAGGCGAACCGTAACACGTCTGCGGAGGGCGGCGACTAGGGATGCTCCGCGATCGGTGTCGCCGAGCGCTTGCGCAGCATCAGGAGCGAGCCGACGAGCGCGACGACCATGACCGTCAGGACCCCGAGCTCCCACATCGCGCTTTGAAACAGGGCCTCGTTGGGCTTCTCGACGAGGACGGCGAGCTGGGCGGTGACGATCAGGATGCGGCGCGTCACGGCGATCAGACCCACGATCATGAACGGCTCGGGGACCAGGGTGTGCTCGCGGTAGGAGACCTTCACTGTGTAGAGCAGCTCGACGATCATGAGGACCAGCAGAATGCGGTCGAGGACCACCACGAGCTCGGGGATCGAAGCCCCTCCGCGAACCGACTCCCAGAATGCAGCGGCCCCGTTGTAGAGCACAACGGCCGCGCAGGCCGTGAGCAGAACGCCGAGGGCCAGGTACGCGACGTCCTCGACATAGGTGAAGAGGTGGGCGACACGGAGGCGCGCCGGCCCGGCGGGCTTGGCCTCCAGCGTCTCGCCGCTTTCCGGATGCCTGCGCGCGGCCATCTCCGGAGGGAGATTGCAAGAATTCTGCCCTAGTAGGGCATCTCCTCGTCGCCGAGGCCCAGCATGTGGCCGATCTCATGAACGACGGTGTCGCGGATCTCCCGCACGGCGTCGCCCCGCGTCTCGCAGCAGCGCAGGATCGGGCCGCGGAAGATCGCAATCTGAGCGGGAAGGCTCGACACCGTCTGCGAGCGATCGAAAAAAGGAACGCCCCGGAAGATCCCGAAGAGCTCTTCCTCGTCGGGGGTATCGGTCTCGTCGTAGTCCTCGCCGGCGGGCTCCTCTTCGACCACGACGACGACATTCTCGAGGTACTTGCGGAACGCAGCGGGGACCGAGTCAAGCGCCTCCTCGACGTACGACTCGAACTCGCGGTCTGAAATCCGGCGGGAAGACACGGTCAGGCGCCCGGGCGAAACAGCCGGTCGAAGTTTGCCGACGTCGCTGCGGCGACGGTCTCGAAGCTCTCGCCCTTGACGTCGGCGAGCTTCTTAGCCGTCTCGACCACAAACGCCGGCTCGCACGGCTTGCCGCGATGCGGAACGGGAGAGAGGTACGGCGTGTCCGTCTCGACGAGCATGGCTTCGAGTGGCAGCCCCGCCGCCGCGGTGCGAATGTTCTCGGCGGCGCGGAACGTGATCATGCCCGAGAACGACACGAGGTAGCCGAGGTCGATCGCCTTCTTTCCGTATGCCGCGTCCTCGGTGAAAGAGTGGAAGACGCCGGCGCGCTCCCGCACGCCGGAGCGGCCGAGCGCGGCCAGCATCTCCGCGCCGCTCTCCCGGTTGTGGAGGAGCACCGGAAGGTTGAGCCGCCGCGCGCAGTCCGCCATCCACTCGAGGACCTCGATCTGTTTTGGACGGGGCGTGTGGTCGTAGTAGAAGTCGAGGCCGACCTCGCCGATCGCGACGACGCCCGGCCGGCGCGCGAGCACTTCGAGTGCCGCTCCGTCGCGGGCGGGTTCGAAATCCTTCGCCTCGTGCGGGTGGACGCCCACGGCGGCGAAGACGCCCGCGGCGGGATCCGCCATGGCCGCAGCCTCCTCCGAGTCGGCGAGGGTCGTCCCCGGGACCAGGAAGCGCGTCACTCCAGCGGCCCGGGCGCGCTCGATCATTTCCGCCGTGCCCTTCCCCATCTGCAGGTGGCAGTGGGAATCGGCCAGCACCTACTTGACCTTGCTTCCGGGCGGCACGTCCGCCGGGACGTCGAGAAGGACCGGCGTTCCGGCTTCGCCGACCGAAGCCGCGAGGACCATGCCGTTGGACTCGACGCCCATCAGCTTGGCGGGCTTGAGGTTCGCGACCACGACGACGTTGCGTCCGACGAGCGCCTCCGGCTCGTACTGCGCCGCGATGCCCGCGACGATCTGGCGCTGCTCGCCGCCCAGATCGACCTGCAGCTTGACGAGCTTGTTGGACTTCGGAACGCGCTCGGCGGCCACGATCTTCGCGGTCTTCAAGCGCACCTTCTGGAAATCCTCGATGGAGATCCGGTCGTCGGACGGAGCGCTGGCGGGGGCCTGGTCGTTCATCGCGACATCCTTCTTGTCCTGAAAATATGCGGCGGCGTCGGCGCGCGGGAAGAGGGCGGACAGATCCGGCATCGGCCGTGACACCGGCAGCCGTCCCCACGCGAGATCGCTGGCGTCGGGATCCTTTCCCGTCATTCCGAAGGTCTCGAAAATCCTCCGGCTGGTCGCCGGCACGAACGGCGAGAGCATCACCGCGGACAGCCGGACGCCTTCGGCCGCCGCGGAGAGCACGCGGTGGAGGCGCGCCGCGTCCACACCCTCGGCCTTGCGGATCTTCCAGGGCTCCTTGGCGACGACGTAGCCGTTGATCTGCGCGAGGAACTTCCAGACGGCCTCGAGCGCCCGGTTGAACTGGCAGTCCTCCATGGCGGCCTGCCACTCCTCCTGTGCCGCGCCGGATGCCCGCATGACCTCGTTGTCGGTGCACACCTCGTTGGGTGTTCCGCCGAAGGACTGGCGGCACAGCGCCGCCACGCGCGAGACCGTGTTGCCGAGGTCGTTGGCGAGATCCGCGTTGTACCGCGTCAGGAATGCCTCGTCGGAGAACGACGCGTCCTGGCCGAAGGCCATCTCGCGCAGCAGGAAGTACCGCAGCGCATCCGCACCGAAGTCGGCCACGAGGTTGTCGGGGCGGACGATGTTGCCCACGGACTTCGAGACTTTCTTCGCGTCGCGCAGCCACCAGCCGTGCGCCCACACCGTCGTCGGAAGCGGAAGACCGGCCGACATCAGGAACGCCGGCCAGTAGACGGCGTGGAAACGCAGGATGTCCTTGCCGATGACGTGGACGCGCAGGCCCGAGGACTCCCCCCAGTACCGGCGGTAGAGCGCGTCGTCCTCGCCTCCGAAGCCGAGCGCGGTGATGTAGTTGGCGAGCGCGTCGAGCCAGACGTAGACGACGTGGCCGGGGTGCCCCGGGAAAGGGATGCCCCACTTGACCTTGGAGCGCGAGACCGAGAGGTCGTTCAAGCCCGAGCGGACGAAGGAGGCGACCTCCGAAAGGCGGCTCTCGGGCCGCACGAAGGTCGGGTTCGCCTCGTAGTGGCGGAGCAGCGGCTCCGCGTACTTCGAGAGCCGGAAGAAGACGTTCTCCTCCGATTCCCACGTCGTCGGCCGGCCGTGCACGGGACAGTTCTTGTCGGCGTCGAGCTCCTTCTCGGTGTAGAAGGCCTCGCAGCTCGAGCAGTACCAGCCCTCGTGCTTCGCGGTGTAGAAATCGCCGGCGGACGTGATCCGCGCGATGAGCGCTTCGACGCCTCGGCGATGGCGGGCCTCGGTGGTGCGGATGAAGTCGTCGTTTCGGATCTCGAAGAGCTTGTAGAGCTCGCGGTAGCGCTCGACGACGCGGTCCGCGAGCGCGAGCGGCGTCACGCCCTGCGCGGTCGCGGCCTTCTCGATGTTCTGGCCGTGCTCGTCGGTGCCCGTCAGGAAGCGCGTGTCGTCGCCGATCAGCCGGTGGAACCGTGTGATCACGTCGGTCACGACCGTCGAGTAGATGTGGCCGATGTGGGGCAGGTCGTTGACGTAGTAGATCGGCGTCGTCGCGTAGAAGGTCTTCATGCGGACGGCGAAAGATACCATTCACAGAAGGCCCGCCTCGCGGAACGACACGCAGCCTTCGCGTCCCACGACGACATGGTCGAGCAGGCGCACGCCGACCGCCTCCGCCGCCGCGGCGAAGCGGCGCGTGAACTCGCGGTCCTCGCGTGAGGGCGTCGGGTCTCCGGAGGGATGGTTGTGGTACAGGATCACCGCCGCCGCCTTGCCGAGGAGCGCGCGCCGCAGGATCTCCCGCGGCTCCACGACCGCGCGGTCCAGCGTGCCTCGGTAGATCTCGGGATCGTTTTTCAGGAGACGGTTGCGCGCATTCAGATACAGCGCGCCCGTTCTCTCCTGGGCGTCGTCGGCCTGCGCCTGCCGCAGATACTCCTTGACGAGCCGCGGCTCGTTCAAGAGATCGCGGCCCCCGAGCGTCTGCGCCGGCAACCGGCGCGCGATCTCGAGGGCCGCCGCGATGGCGCCGGCGCGCGTGGGGCCGATCCCTTTCTCGGCCACGAGATCGCCCGCGGCGACTCCGGAGAGTCCCGAGAGCCCGCCGTGCGTGGCCAGGAGCCGGCGCGCGCGGTCGAGCGCGCTCTCGCCCGGCATGCCGGTGCGCAGGAGCAGAGCTAGGAGCTCTTCGTTCGACAGGGCCGCGGGCCCCAGACGCAGGAGCCGCTCGCGGGGACGTTCTTCGGAGGGAAGGTCGGAAATGCGGAAGGCGCGGCCGGGGGAAAGCTCGGTCATGACGGGTTCGCCGGGAGAATCGCCCCGCGCCCCGATGAGGACGCGACGATATTCTCACGAAATCCTCCCGGTTTCCCCGGTTTCCCGTCCCCTCACAAGGGAGCCGGGGAACCGGGGGAGCGGAGAATCGTGCTCTAGTTGACGGGAGTCGTCGGCCAGTAGATCCCGAGCGCCTTCGCGAGAAAAACGGCCATCTGTCCGCGTGTGATCGGAGCGTCGGGGCAGTAATCTCCTCCGCCGCAACCCGCCGTGATTCCCGCTGCGTAGAGCGCTTCGACAAACCGGAAATATGGGTTGTCCGTGGGAACGTCATTGAACGTTGCAGTCGCGGGAGCCGGTGAAACCTGCAGATGGTAGTAGACCACAGCCCTGCGGAACATCGTCTGGCCTGGGCCCGATCCAACCCGGAGTTGGATTCTGAGTAAAAAGAAGTTGTTGAAGTTGTCGCTGGTCCACCCGAGTTCGCCAGTCGAGAGCCATTGCCAGCCCGGCTGTCCGTTGGTTTCGATGATTCCCGGAAAGAGACATGCCGCGCCGGGGTCCGGGCCGCCCAAGCAAGACATGTACTGGGCCGCGACGTCCTTCGTTGCATCGTTGTCGTAAACCTCGAAGGAGATCTGGTCAAGAACCGCCCCGCTAGGCAAGGTCAGACCCGTTGTCAGCACCGTGATCGCTTCTGGGACTGCGCCGGTTGCGTAGCGGGAAAACGTCGTGAAATCTACGTCGTAGGTTTGCGAGCTGCTTTCCACGGTGAAGGAAGTGGCTGGGATGGTGAGAACGTAGCTGCCGGGTGTTGCCGGTTGCGCTGCCGCAATCGAAGCGCCTCCACATAGAACAACTGCCAACAGGTACCGAGGACGGAACCTCACATCAGCGTTCATCCGCGACACTCCTTTCAAGGGAACCTGTCCCGTCATCCTACATCCCCCGCGGCATGCACGGTCAATGGATACCGGACTCCGGATGGCACGCGCGGATCCGGGAGAAAACGCAATTGACGTGTTTCTGCATGCCGTGCTCGGCTACTCTCACAAAATGGCGGATCCGGTACAGGGCCCGTGGCGGGCTCTCCTGATCGTGTTCGGGATCCTCCTCGTCGTGGGTGGGCTCGCCTGGCCGCTGCTCTCCCGCTATCTCGGGAGACTGCCGGGCGACATCGTCGTCCGGCGCGGCAACTTCACCTTCGCCTTTCCGATCGTGACGTGCCTGGTGCTGTCCCTGCTCGTGTCGTTATTGCTCTGGCTGTTCCGCCGCTAGCCGTCGCGGGAGCTCGCTTCGGATCTGGCTCACGCCACCGGCGACCCCAAGAGATTAGGTGTACAGACTCCTGGCTTCAGTCACCATCGGGCCAATCCCTTTCCCCGCCGTCGGGCACGAGGACGATCTTGCCGTTCTGACGGCCTTCGTCCATGTACGCGAACGCCTCGCGGGCCTGCGACAGGGGAAAGACGCGGTCCACCCGGGGCTTCAGACGGCCCGACGCGACCGAGGAGTACAGCGCCCGGAACTCCCGGTCGTTGGCCATGGTGGAGCCCAGGATCGAAAGATGCTTCCAGAAGATCTGGCGGATCTCTTCCTTCGGGTTGGGCCCGCTGGTCGCCCCGCAGGTCACGATCCGTCCTCCGCGCGCGGCCGCCTTGAGCGACGTCATCCACGTCGCCTCTCCCACGGAGTCCACGATGACGTCGACACCCCTCTTCGCGGTATGCGTCCGGACGGCCGCGAGCACGTCTTCCTTGCGGTAGTCGATCGCGAGCTCGACTCCGGACTCGGACAGACGCGCCCGCTTCTCCTCGCCCGACGTCGTCGCGAGCACTCGCGCCCCGAGGAGAAGCGCGATCTCGATGGCCGCTCCCGCCACGCCGCCTCCCGCGCCGTGGACCAGGACGGTTTCTCCGGGGCGGACGGCGGCGCGCCCGACGATCATCCGCCACGCGGTCTGATAGGCCAGCGGAAACGACGCGGCCCGCGCGAACGAGAGGCCGGGCGGGATGGGAAAGACGTTGCGCGCCGGCACGACGACGAACTCCGCGAGCGTGCCCTGGACGTGCTCGCCCAGGATCCGGTACTGCACGCACAGGCTCTGCTCGCCGGAGCGGCAAAACTCGCAGGTCGCGTCGTAGAGGCCGGGCTGGATGAGCACGCGGTCGCCCGGCGAAATCCCCGAGACGCCGCCCCCGACGCGGTCCACGACACCGGCGCCGTCGCCGCCCGGGATCTGGGGCAGGGGCACGCCGGGAATGCCGTCGCGAACGAAGATGTCCAGGTGATTGAGCGCCGCGGCGCGCAGGGCGATCCGCACTTCGCCTGGACGGGGCTCGGGATCCGGCCAGTCGCCGTACTGGAGAACTTCGTTACCGCCGTGCTTCTCGAAGAAAACGGCCTTCATCGCTACTTCAAGTATCCCAGCGAACGCAGCTTCTCCAGATACTCCCGGTCGCTCTCGGGCGCAAGCACCGCCTCGGGAGCCAGGCGCGGGCCGTACGTCGGGACCGTGACGGTCTCGGTCGAACCCGGTGCGAAAAGGGCGGGAACCGGCGCTGCGGCGAGGTCTCGCGCCGGAGGAATGCCGGCGCGGGAAAGGATCGACGGAGCGACGCTCTCCGGCGGGATGCGGAGCGTCTGCGCAGGCCGTCGGCCGTCGAACACGAAGATCCGCCCGAGGGATCCGGCCGCCGGATGGCTGTCGGCGGCGATTACGGCCAGCGCGACCTCGCCCCGGAGCGCCTTCTCGATCCAGGGCGCGAGAAAATCGGCGATGCGCGCGACCGCAGCCTGCCGGTTGGCCGGGTCGTCGCGCGAGATGTCGGGGCCGGGAAGATACACGGTCTCCACCCCGTAGCCTCTGCGGGAATCCGCCTCGAAGAGGCCGATCGCGATCCGGTCGGCGTCGACGCCGTCGCGCGCCTTCGCGAAGATCGCGCGGTTCTCGACGACCGTCGCCCCGGGCCAGGGCCCGGCGGCCCACCATCCCACCGAGAGGCTCGGGATTCCGGCCGACGCCGCGACTTCCCAGAAGTCGAGGCTCCTCCGGTCGTTCGCGGACACCGGGGCGTTGACGACGAGTCTCAGCGCGGGTCCCACCTTCCGCAGGTACCAGCCGGTCCCCAGAGGGGGCCGCAGCGCCGCGGGGGACGGCTTCGGCCTCACGCGAGCGAGCGCGCGCACGCCGTGCCGGGAGGGAGGAACTCCCGTCGCGAGCGTCGTCCAGATTTCGGGGGGCGAGCGCCTCTCGGCGGGCCACCACCCCGAGACCGCCGTTGCGAGGAGGGCCGCGATCGGCGAGTCTTTGCCGGCGCCGTCTAAGTCCAGGCCATCCGCGGCGACGACGACGACCGGCCCCGATCGCGGGGACGGCTGCGGCGCGGCCGCCGCGGGCGCCTCATGCCTGGAGAAGAAGAGGAGGATCGCGGTCAGAAGTCCCACCGCTGCGGCCGTGGCGAAGACGCGCCGGATCGCGCGGCGGGGAAGCGTCCCCGAGCGCGCGAAGGCGCGAGCCAGAAATCCCAGCCGCACGGCCGCGGCCAGGAAGAGCGCCGAGACCGCGACCGGGATCGCCCAGAGCAACGCCCTCGCCGAGAGCTCGCGTCCGAGGCTGTACGTTCCGCCGATCCAGAGCGTGAAGACGAGCAGCGCCGCGAGCAAACCCGCGAGCGTCGCCGACGCGCCCGGCGTGCGCGCCCTTTCCGCGAGCCACGAAAGCCCGAGTCCCAGGAGGGCCGCGGGCAGGAGCGCCGCGGCGAAGACGTGCACGAACAAGGTCGCCAGGGCGGCGGGCGACGACGCGAAGCCGGGCTCGGCGGCTTCGACGGCCGCGACCGCCGCCAGCGCCGCACAGAACGCGCCGATGACGATCGCCGGAAGAAACGCGCCCCCGCGGCCCTCGAACACCGGCCGGAAGAGCAGGCGATCCACGCGCGCGTCGAGGTATCCGAGCTCCCGAAGACGCGCCCGCGCCTCCTCCAGCGTCGGGCGCCCGGGAGCGCTCACGAACGGCGATCGCGCACGACGCGCGCCAGATCCGCCAGAACTTCCGCCCGGCGGCCCAGAGGAGAGAGGGCGCCGACGGCGGCCTCGAGGAGCTCGTCGACGAGGCGGTGCGCGGATTCGGCCCCCAGGACCGTCGCGAAGTTGGCCCGATGGGCGTCGCCGCGCGCTTCCTTGCCCGTCGCGGCGGGGTCGCCCTCGAGCTCGAGCAGATCGTCGGTGATCTGGAAGGCCAGGCCGAGGTTGCGCGCGTATCCGGTCAGCGCCGCGAGCATGCGCTCCCCCGCTCCTCCCGCGAGCGCTCCCCCGCGCATCGCGGCCACGAAGAGCGCGCCGGTCTTCCGGGCATGAATCGCCTCGAGATCGTCCAGAACGACCGCCGCCGGATCGGCGCCGAGGTCGGCGGCCTGTCCGGCGCAGCACCCCCCGGCGCCGACGGCTCCGGCGAGCTCGGCCAGGATGCGCGTACGGAGGGCGCCCGAGAGCTTCTCGTCGCCCGCCACGAGCTCGAAGCCCCGCGACAACAGCGCCACCGACGCGAGCTCCGCGGTCGCGATGCCGTGGACGAGGTGGAGGGCGGGACGGCCGCGGCGCTTGCGCGCGTCGTCCATCGACGGAAGGTCATCGAGAACGAGCGAGGCGGCATGCACCAGCTCGACCGCCACGGCCACGGGCATGGCCGCGGCGCGGGGCGCGCGGACGAGCTCGGCTGCGGCGAGGGTCGCGATCGGCCGAAGCCTCTTGCCCGGAGAGAGGGCCGCGTCGGACATCGCCCGCGCGAGGTCCTCGGCGCGCGCGACCGGGGGCGGGAGACTCTGCGCGAGGGCCTCGTCGAACGAGGGCCGGACCGTCGCCGCGAACCGGTCGAAGGCGCCGCGCTGTGCGGCGGGGCCCGTCAGAGGGAGCGGCCCTAGCTCTTGAAGCTCGCGAGAGCCTCCGCCTCCGACTCGTACACGTCGAAGACGGTGATGAGCTGGGTGACCGTCAGCACGTCGTTGATCTTGGGAGGCAAGTGCAGGAGCTTGAGCTTTCCGCCCTTGTTGGTCACGGAGGTGTAGCAGCCGACGAGCTCGCCGATCCCCGACGAATCGATGGTCGTGACGTCGTGCATGTCGACGAGGATGTTCTTCTTGCCCGAGTCGACAAGCTTGTTGATCGTCTCGCGGAGCTGCACGTCCCCCGAACCGATGGTGATCTTGCCCTTGAGCTCGACGATCTGCACCCCGCCGACTTCGCGGACGTTCGTCTTCATGCTGGATTCTCCTCCTTCTTTTCTATCGCGCCCAGTTTCTTTTTCAAAACGATTTCCATTCCCCCGTCGGGGTGCCTGCGGAAGCGCACGTCGTCCATGAAGGTCCGCATGTAAAAGATCCCGCGGCCGGAGGTCTTCAGGCGATTCTCGGGAGCCAGCGGGTCCCCCACGGCCGCCGGGTCGAATCCCTCCCCCTCGTCGCGGATGCAGATGGCCAGCGTGTCGGCCACCACGTCCATCTCCACGTGGACGTTCTTGGTCATGTCCAGCTGGTTGCCGTGCTTGATCGCGTTGGCCACGGCCTCACGCACGGCCATCAGGATCCAGTGGCGGGTTTCCTCGGGCACCTCGCGCCCCTCCAGGAGCTTGGAGCAGAGGTGCTGCACCATTTCGATGTTCTCGAAACGGCTGGAAAGAGACATCCGGATCGGGCCGGCTTTGGTGGACGGTCGCGGTTGACTCATTCACGGACTTCGAAGTCCGGCGGATCTTAGCAGTTTGGGGCGTGGCGGTGGAAAGGCCGCGAGCCAGCCCCGGTTTCGAACCTCTCGGCCGCCGTTCGCGCAGCGAACGCCTGCGGCCGAAAGTCCCGTGCTACCCTCGGCCGTGCTCCGGAAAAGGGTCCTCCGGTGGGCCGGAATCGCCCTGGCCGCGGTCGCGCTCGCGGGCTTTACGGACCTCCTGCCCGACCGGATGGCCGAGGTCCAGAAGCAGGTCGAGCAGGTCCGCGGGCGCCGGTTCTCCAAGCCCGTCCCGGCCTCCGAGATCGACGCGGGGGAACTCAAGCGCGTGCTGCGCGCCAAGCTGAACGAGGCCCTGCCGGCGCCCGAGGCGGAGTACTTCCGCACCCTCGCGGCGCTCGGGCTGATCGAGGACGCGCCGGGGATGCTCGATACGATCGTCGACTTCTACTCCTCCCAGGTCATCGCCTTCTACGACCCCGAGCCGCGGCGGTTCTTCATCGTCAAGGGGGCCGAGGAGAGGGAGGAGATGGCCGAGGCCGGTGAAATGGGCCGCGATCTGATCTTCTCCCATGAGCTGACCCACGCGCTTCAGGACGAGACGCTGCGCCTCGACGACCTCGTCAAGAGCATGAAGGACGACAGCGACCGCAGCTTCGCGCTGCAGAGCCTGCTCGAGGGCGAGGCGACGCTCGTGATGATCCGGACGGCGCTGCAGGCGATTCCCGGTGCCGACGAGAGCGCGGAGGAGGCGATGGTGCCGCTGCTCTCGGCCGGAGCCCTCGAGCGCGCGAACGTTCCGAAGGGCGTGCCGGACTACTTCGTGGATCAGCTCTTCTTCCCCTACGTCGAGGGGACCGCGTTCGTGCGCGACGCGGTCAAGAGGGGCGGCTGGGCCGAGGTCGACCGCCTCTGGAAGAATCCTCCTGCCTCCAGCTCCGAGATTCTCCACGGCGCTCCGTATCCGGCGCCGGCGAAAAACCTCCTGCCGTCCAGCGCCGCGAGCCTCGTGCCCGGATTTCGGCTCGTCTACATGGACACCCTGGGCGAATGGACGCTGCGCTTTCTCCTCTCGCGCGCGCTGCCCGAAGAGGAAGCGGAGGCCGCGGCGGAGGGCTGGCGCGGCGACCGGATCGCGTTCTTCGCCTCCGGCGGGAAGATGGGCTACCTGTGGCGGATCCGGTTCGACGAGCCGGCGTCGGCCGCGCGGTTCGAGACGGCCCTGAAAAAGGCGCGGGCGAAGAAGCCGCTGCCGGCGCAGGAGACCATGCTGCGCGACGGGGCTGATCTTCTCGTCGCGTCAGGGATTTCGAAGATTCCAGAGCTTCCGGGCTTCCGCGCGAAAAACGAAAAAGGGGAGGCCGAGTCGGCCTCCCCACGTCGACGCGGTTGACGAAACCCTAGGAGAGCTTGCGGCGCAGCGTGAGCGCGGCGCCCAGTCCGACGCAAAGAAGCCCGAGCGCTCCGGCCAGAGGAACGGAGCTCGCGGTCTTCGGAAGCTTCTTCGCCGCCGCGGCATCTGCCGCCGCTTTGTCCGCAGCCGCCTTCGCCGCAGCGTCCGCAGCCGCCTTGTCCGCAGCCGCCTTCGCCGCCGCGTCTGCAGCCGCCTTGTCCGCAGCCGCCTTGTCGGCCGCCGCCTTCGCCGCAGCCGCTCTCTCCGCAGCCGCCTTGTCCGCCGCCGCCTTGTCGGCCGCCGCCTTGGCCGCCGCGTCGGTCGCGCTGGCGTTGGCGAGCTCCTGCTCGGTCGTCGTTCCCCGAGCCGTGTGGACGATCGTCGCGTTCAGAGTCTGACCCTGCTGGAGGTCCTCGATCCGGACCTTGGCTCCTGCGATGTCGAACCGGAAGCCCGCCGGGACGTTGTAAGAATGAATCCCGTCGGCTTCCCGGACGTACAGGAGCCCGCCGGCGTTCTTGATGACCTTCGCGTTTTTCAGCTCCGTCGTCTGAACAACGGTGGGAACGGTCACGGTCTTGATCGTAGCCGTGACTTTCATGCCGGGCTTCAGATCCTGCCAGGCGACGTCCTTGCCGTCGATGTTGACCTTGAAGTCCGCCGGAACGTCGAACTCGCGCGTTTGCCCGTTGGCCTCGCGGATGACGACGAACTTGTCGCCGACGCTGACGATGGTGCCATTCTTGATGTCGTACGACGTTTGGGCGAGAACCGCCGGCGCCATCGCGACGGCGAGAAGCAGAACCACAAACAGTGTGGACCGTTTCAACATGTCCTTGTCCTCCTCATTCGAGCAAAAAAGAAAGAAAGGGAATGATCGCCGATCCGATCTGGGGTTTAGGGTGCGTGCTCCCTCCTTTCTGCCGCGAGAGAGCGGGCCGCCGCATTCAGAGAGGCGTGGACGATGTAGCGCTGCGGTGCGTCTCCCACGAAATAGAAGGGGTAGCAGGTCACGAGGGTCAACGTAGGATCGGCCGAGGGCGCGAGCACATCCACCCGGTCCGGCGAAACGATGGAGATCCGCCGGATCGTGTAGCTCTGCCGCGCCGACAGCGTTTCGACCTCGATCACATCCCCTTCGGTGACGTCTTTCAGGCCGCGGAAAAAGCCGTCGCGGTGGCCGGCGACGCCGACGTTGCCGGCTTCGCCGAACCGCGGCGTGTACGTGATGTGGCCGACTCCCCGGTTCAACACCGATTCGTCGGTCCCCTCGAGAACGGGCACCTCGAGCCCGATCTTGGGCACCCGAATGACCGCGAGCGTCTGGAACTCGCCGGCCAGGCTCTGCCGGAATCCGCGCACCCGTTCCCGGGACCAGAGGGACATATCGGGGGACAGGAAGTCGCCGAGGGTTCTAGAGGGCGCTGCGGCGGGAGCCGCCGCGGGAGCGGCGGCCGGCGGAACCGACAGGCTCGCCTTGCGCTCCGCGAATTCGCGAAGCGCGGCCTTACGCCCGATCGCCCCCTCGAAACGCAGTCCCGCGAAGGCGGCGAGGAGGACGATCCCCGAAGCCCATGCGGCAACCTCGAGAGTGCGTGGTCCAGCCGACCTACCCCCGGCCGACAGACGCCCGGAAGACTCCAATTTGTCCTCTTTTCCGGCGAATCCCGGGACTTAAATATCGCCGTACCGATGGGTTGTCAACCGAGGGGCCCGCTCCAGGAGGACCGGGAAACCCGCCCCGTATCGGCCTCCACGCGGTTTCGGCCGGCTCGTTTGGCCCGGTAGAGGGCCTCGTCGGCGTCCGCCACCAGGTCCTCCGGGGAGGATTCGCCCCCCGGCCCTGCGGTGGCTACGCCCAGGCTGATGGTCACGACGCCCGATGGAGCTTTGGGATGGCGGGTCGCCATGGCCTCGATTCGCTGCCGCAGGACCTCGGCCACGGCGACCGCTCCCCGCGGAGGTGTGGAGGGCAGGATCGCGGCGAACTCCTCTCCGCCGTAACGGGCGACGAGGTCTCCGGGCCGCGTCAGGGCCTCCCGGATCTCGGCCGCCACGCGCCGAAGGCACTGGTCGCCGACCTGGTGACCGTTGGCGTCGTTGAAGTCCTTGAAGAAGTCGATGTCGATCATGATCAGCGACAGCGGCAGCTCGTCGCGCGTGGCGCGTTTCCACTCGCGCGCGAGGGTCTCCTCGAAGCGGCGCCGGTTGGCGATCCCCGTCAGCGCATCGATCTCGGAGAGCTGCTGGAGACGAGCGTTGAGCTCCTCGAGCTGCAGCGTGCGCTCGGCGACCTGGGCCTCGAGCGCGCGCTCGCGCGCCCGCACGCTCGCCGCCCGCCACCGTGAGACTCCGAATGCCGCCAGCGTCAGGGCGCCCGCGCAGAGTCCGAAGAACCACGGGGTCTCGTGGAAGCGGGGCACCAGCCGGAACCGCACCGAAGCGCCGGCGTCGTTCCATACGCCGTCGTTGTTGCACGCGGTCACCCGGAAAACGTACCGGCCCGGGGGGATGTTCGTGTAGAAAGCGACGCGCCGCGTGCCGGCCTCCACCCACTCGCGGTCGAAGCCCTCCAGCTTGTAGCGGAACAGGACGCGTTCCGGATCGATGAAGGAGAGACCCGTGTAGTGGAACTCGAGATCTCTCCGTCCCGGCGTGACCTCGGTTCCTTCGCCCAGCGTCACGGACTGGTGATCGGCCAGCATCCGCTCGACGGCGACCGGCGGCGGAGTCGTGTTGGTCTTGATGCGATCCGGATCGATGACGACCGCGCCCTCGACGGTCGGGAACCAGAGTAGCCCGTCGCGCGTCCTCCAGGCGGCGGGCTGCGTGAAGCCGCTGCACTCGGAGGAGCGCATCCCGTCCGCGCGGCCGAACGACACGGACGTCACGCGATCGCGCCGGCCCTCCGCCACGTCTTCGAGATCGCGGCGAGGCACCTTGAAGACGCCGCGGCTGCAGCTCATCCAGAGATTGCCCCTGCCGTCCTCCAGGATCGCGTACTGCACGTCGTCGAAGAGCCCCTGCGCCCGCGTGATCCGAGTGAACCGGCCGTCCTTGTAGCGGCTCAGCCCTCCCCCGTCGGTACCGATCTAGAGGCAGCCGTCGGCATCTTCGTAGAGCGCGAGGACCGTGTCGTCGGACAGCCCCTGGTCGTGCGTGAAGGCCGTGAAGCGCCCGCCGGCGAAGCGAAAGAGCCCGCTCCCCTCGGTTCCGATCCAGAGATTGCGGTCGCGGTCTTCGACGAGGGCGAGCACCGTGCCGGCGGTCAGCCCGTCGTGGCGGCCCCACACGCGGAAGGTCTCGTCCCGCTCCTCGACCAGGCCGCCGTCGTCGGTTCCGATCCAGAGCGTGCCGTTCCGATCAGTGTACATGCAGCGGATGATCTCGCTCGGCGGTCCGTCCTTCTTGTGAAAGTTCTTGAACCGGTCGCCGACGAGCTCGGAGATCCCGTCGCCCCACGTCCCGACCCAGAGCCGTCCCCGGCCGTCTTCGTGGATCGAGCGGACGAACTCGCCCGCGAGGCCTTTGAACGAATCGGGAAGGCTGAACCGGCCGTCCTTGAACCGGGAGACGCCCGCGCCGCGCGTCCCGAGCCAGATCGCTCCTTCGCGGTCCTGGTAGATCGTCCGGATGCGGTCGCTCGAGAGGCCCTGCTGCCGCGTGTAGGCGGTGAACTTGCCGTCCTTCAGTCGATTCAGGCCTCCGGTCACGGTGCCGATCCAGAGGCTCCCTTCCGAGTCCTCGCAGAAGGAGAGAGCCGTGTCGTCGGAGAGGCCGTCGGCGGGAGTGAACGAGGAGATCGCTCCGTTGGACATTCGCGCGAGACCGCCGCCGCGCGTGCCGATCCAGAGGTTCCCGTCGCGGTCTTCCTGGATCGACTCCACCGTGTCGCTGGGAAGGCCCTGCTTCGTCGTCCACGACGCGAAGGCCGCGTCGCGATAGCGCGCCAGCCCGCCGCCGTCGGTCCCGATCCAGAGATCGCCGAGGCTGTCGACCAGCAGCGACTGCACGATGTCGGCCGGCAATCCCTGGGCGCGCGTGAAGACCGTGAACGTCCCGTCGCGGAAGCGGCTCAAGCCGCCGTCGGTCCCGATCCACAGGCTTCCGTCGCGGTCCTCCTGAATCGACCAGACCTGGCCGGAAGAGAGCCCGTCCTGCGTGGTGAACGCCGTGATCTTCCCGTTCTCGAGCCGGTTGAGTCCGCCGCCCGTGCCGATCCACAGCGCTCCGTGCCGGTCCTGATGGAGCGCGAGGACCCGGTTGCTGACCAGTCCGTCCTTCGTCGTGTACGCCGAGAACCGGCCGTCGCGAAAGCGGTGTAGCCCGCCCCACGTGCCGACCCAGAGCGTGCCGTCTTTGTCCTGGCAGAGCGCCTGGGTGTTGGTGTTGCGGAGTCCCGGCGCGGTGCTCTTGTCGAAGACCGTGAACTGCACGCCATCGAACCGCACCAGGCCCCTCTCGGTTCCGAGCCAGATGTAGCCGTCGCGCGTCTGCAGGATCGCCTGGATGGAGTTCTGCGGCAGGCCCTGGTCAGTCTTCCAGACCTGATGTGCGTACTGAGTGATCGCCTTTCGGGGATCCAGCGCTCCGGCGGAAGCCGGAACAAGGCACACCACGAAAACGAGGGCGAAACGGGCGGTGCAACCGCCCCTGGATGGCATGGAAGATTCTACCAGCCCGAGCTTCTTCCAGCAGGTTACTAAGAAGGGCGTGGGACGGCATTACGGGACCGATGGGAACGAGCCGGGGACAAATCTTCGCTCTCGTCGGCGCGTCGAGCGCCGCTCAAACAGACTGGACCGCCTTGAGCACCGTCGGGATGATCACGAACATCTGGATGGAGTCGAACACGCCGTGCGCGACGATGCAGGGAAGAACGTTGCGGTACACGGCGAACGTGACGGCGAGCACGGCGCCGATGACGAGGATGCCGACGAGCACGAGGGGCTGCCCGTACGCGCCGTGCGCGGCCGTGAACATCAACGTCGCCGCCACCGGCCCGACCCGCGTCTGGAGGAACGACCGGAAGAAGAGCTCCTCGACCACCATCGCCGACCCCACGATCAGGAGCTTGACCCAGAGGGGCTGAGCGAGGATCCAGAAGATCACCGGCGACACCGTCTGCGGCCCGGCCTCTCCCCGCGCCCGTCGGGAGGCGATGTACCAGAACCCGATCAGCATCGCGGCCGTCAGAATAGTGACGATCCATCCTCCCACGCCGATCAGCACTCCGACGGCGAGATCACGGCCCGGCTTCTCGCTCCGCAGCCGGAGAAAGGCGACCAGCGAGCGGCGCCCGGAGAGCGCGTAGTAGGACACCAGGAAGAAGACCAGGATCGCGTGGACCGCGAAGACCGACAGGAGCGAAAGGCCCTTGGTCTCGGGCTGGGAGCCCGCAATGCCTCCGGCGAAAGGAATCGCGACGACGAGGAGCAGCACGCCCGCGAGCAGCGCC
This sequence comes from Acidobacteriota bacterium, assembly GCA_046725935.1. GTDB lineage: Bacteria > Acidobacteriota > Thermoanaerobaculia > UBA5066 > Gp7-AA6 > DAHUXD01. Next base: position 27,764 of record JBKOZO010000089.1, read on the forward strand.
ATCGCGGCCGTGCGGCGCCCGGGCTGGGCGAAGCCGTCCTCGGCGAGCACGGCGCGCGAGCGCGCCTGCACGAAGGAGAGCAGGATGCCGAGACTTCCGGCTGCCACCAGGAGCACGAAGGTTACGGAGTGCATCTTTTTCTTCCGGGGTGAGCGGCGCAGCTTACCGCATGTTCTCATCTTCTCCGCATCTGGACTTTGGATGAGCTTCCTTGACAGGATGCGCTCGACCTATGTCCGGCGCCCCGCGGCCCCTCGAGATTCGCGACCTCTCCAAGAGCTTCGGAGGACGGCGCGCGCTCGACGGCGTGTCCCTTGAGCTGGAACCGGGAGAAGTCCTGGGCCTCCTCGGCCCCAACGGCGCCGGAAAGACGACCCTGGTCCGCAGCGTCGCCGGCCGGGTCGTTCCGGACGGGGGGAGCGTTCGCATCCTCGGCTTCGCGCCCTCCGACGACGGAGCGCGGGCGGCGCGCGGCTGGGTGCCGCAGGAGATCGCGCTGTATCCCCTGCTGTCCCCGCGCGAAAACCTGTGGACCTTCGGCCGATACCAGGGTCTTTCGGAGGCGGCGCTGACGGCCGCGATCGGCGAGAGCCTCGCCTGGATCGGCCTCGCTGATCGGGCGGACGAGAAGACGGATCGCCTCTCGGGCGGGATGAAGCGCCGTCTGAACATCGCGGCGGGAACGATCCACGCTCCGAAGGTCCTCCTGCTCGACGAGCCGACGGTGGGGGTGGACCCGCAGTCGCGCGAGAGGATCTACGGAATGATCGGCGAGCTCCAGTCGGGCGGAGCCTCCCTTCTCTACACCACGCATTACATGGAGGAGGCCGAGCGTCTCTGCGACCGCATCGCGATCATCGACCATGGACGCATCATCGCGCTCGGAACCAAGGAGGAGCTGGTCAAGAAGACGCTGGGCGGGCGGCAGGCGGTCACGGTCGAGGCGACCTCGCCGATCTCGCCGGCGTTCTCGGAGAAGCTGCGGCGCCTGTCCGCGGCGGTCGACGGGACGAAGGTCAACGTCTCCGTCGAGGATGCGGCCTCGGGCGTGCGGGATCTGCTGGGTCTCTTCGATGCCGAGAAGGTCGGCGTGCGCGACCTGACTTTGAAGAGTCCGACGCTCGAACAGGTCTTCCTCCAGCTGACGGGACGGGAGCTGCGGGAATGATCTTCGCCGTCGCGAAGAACCGGCTGATGAATCTGAAGCGCGACCGCGCCGCGTTCGTGCTGGCCTTTGTCCTGCCGGTGGCGTTCTTCTCGATCTTCGCCGCGATCTTCGCGGGCTCGGGCAGCCGCGCGGAGACGCGCAAGATCCAGGTCCTGGTCGTGGACGAGGATCAAAGCGCGAACTCCCGCCGATTCCTCGAGGGCCTGCGGGCCGAGACGGGCCTCGACGTCCGGATCGCAGGGCCCGCGGCGAAAAAAGTCCCGCCGATTCCTTATACCGCCGCCACGGCCGAAGCCGCCGTCCGCCGCGGCGATGCGCCCGTCGCGCTGATCATTCCGAAGGGGTTTGGCGAGCGTCCGATCTCCTTCGGGCTCGCGGAAAACCGCCCCGAGCTCGCGATCCTCGCGGACAGCGCGGACCCGATCGCTCCGCAGATGCTGGCGGGACTCGTCCAGAAAGTCGTGATGACGTCCCTTCCCGCAGCCATGGCGCGGACCGGCGTCGCCGAAGTCGACCGGTGGAGCGGAGGACTGACGCCCGAGCAGAAGGCCCGCATGGAGGAGAGCCTGCGGTCTCTCGAAGCCGAGACTCCTCCCGGCCAGCCCGCGGCGCCGCGCGCGGCGGTGGGGCCCGGCCCCGTCGCCGTCAAGGCGCGCGACATCGTCGGCGAGGCCAAGAAGAATCCGACCGTGACCTTCTATGCCGCCGGCCTCGGCGTCATGTTCCTGCTCTTCTCGGCTACAGGCGCGGGCGGCGCGCTGATCGAGGAGGCCGAGAGCGGCACCCTAGACCGCATCCTCTCGACGCGCGTCTCGATGACGCCGCTTCTCGCCGGAAAGCTCGTCTATCTCGCCGGCGTAGGCGTCGCGCAGCTCGTCCTGATGTTCGTGTGGGGAGCGATCTTCTTCGGCGTGGACCTCGTCCATCACCTTCCGGGCTTTCTCGTGATGGCCGTCGCCACGGCGGCCGCGACTTCGACGTTCGGTCTGCTGCTGGCTTCGATCTGCCGGACGCGAATGCAGCTGGTCGCGGTCGCGAACCTCTCGATCCTCATCATGTCGGCGCTGGGAGGTAGCATGTTCCCGCGCTTCCTGATGCCCGAGAAGCTCCAGAGGTTCGGCCTCGTGACGATCAACGCCTGGGCCATCGACGGTTTCACGAAGATCTTCTGGCGGGACGAGTCCGTGGCCGCGCTCTGGCCGCAAGTCACCGTCCTCGTTGTGTTTGGCATCGTTTTCTTCCTCATCGCCCGGCGCGTCGCGAGGAAGTGGGAAATCGCTTGACACCTTCTATGCTGTAATGGCATAACCCCTCCCAAGCCGTTCAGGGAGGGGACATGAACCTCCGGACCTCTGGCAAAAGGCTGCGAATCCTGCCCCTGCTGGCAGCGGCCGTGCTCGCCGAAGGTGCGGTTCGACGTGCGTACAAGGTTTGCGGTCTTCTCCTCGCGGCCGCCCTCCTCGCCAACTTCCGCAGCCGCGGCGCCGGTTGTTCGTACCATCTCCGGCGGGCTATTGACGATCGACATCGGCGACGACGCATCCTTCCAGGTGAGCGACCGGCGTGTTCCGGACACGGCCTTGTTCCATCCCGAATTCTGCGCGGCCGGAACGACGGGCGACACCGGAACCCTGGCGTCGATCGGCGGACTGGTCTATGCGCCGGATTTCGGGAGCCATCCGTGCGGGACGTACGTGACACAGTCGTTCACCGCCTGGACGCCCGTTTCGATTTCGCCGGTGAGCGGCACGGGCGCCCAAGACGACCCGTTTTACGGTGCGGGTGGTCGTCGCGGCCGGAGCGACCGGCCTGCGGATGACTGAGACGTTTACGCACGTCGTGGACACCGACCACTTGGGACTCACGATCCAGTTCCAGAACAGCGGAAACACCGCCTTGGCGGTCGACACGTTCGTGGCGACGAATATGTGGCTGGGCATCCAATACGTCTTTCCGTTCCTGCGATACGGCGCACCGACGGGAATCGCGGCCGAAAAGCTGGGGGCGCCCACACCGGCGTGCTCGGTCCACCGCTACTACGTCACGTTGCCCCTCGGCAGTCGATACACAGGCGCGACACCGCAGGAGATGTGGGCTCAGATCGCCGGCGGATCACTCTCAAATCTCATGATCTTCGGCTGCAGCTTCGAAGGCATCGCGACACAGCTGGCTACTCGCACGATCTCCTCCGGTCAGTCCCTGACGCTCGATACGACCGGGCTCTCGTTTATCCAGGGCAGCCCGTTCGACAAGGCTTCGGTTCCGGCGGCGTCTCCGATCGCCCTGGCGATCACAGGCGCCGCGATCGGCCTGATCGGGATCCTCCTGGCCCGGAATTCACGAATCTGAAGACGGTGACGACATGAGTTCCAACGTCTCTGCGAGGTTCCAAGGGTTCTCTGCGGCTCGCGCAGCGGGCAGCCGCGCCTCTCGCCGCGCGGCTCTGGGTCAGTGGTGGACGGCGTCGTGGTCCGCGTGGTCGGGTGGTCTCGGTGTGACGTCGCTGCCGAGCCCGCTCGGGCCGTTCGGGCTGGTGGCGTGCGACGGAACGGATGTGTGGGTCGGCGCCGCGGACAGCGTCTTTCGCATCCGCGCGAGCGACGGCGAGCTGCTCGAGACGTGGTCGATCAAGAAGGCCGCGGGCGCCCTCCTCGTCGCGATGGGGCGCGTGTTCGTTGCGGGTTTCGGTCTCGCCGGAGAGCCCGGCATTCTTTCCATGATCGACCCCCGGCAGTCTCCGGGACCCGCGACCGTCGTGGCGACGAATCTACCGACATATCCCTTCGTGCCCGCATTCGACGGCGCCCGAATCTGGACGGCCAACACCGCCGGATCGGTCTCGATCCTGACGCCGTTTGCGGCGGCGCCGTGGACGGTGGCGACCGTCGAGACCGGGTTCCAGCTTCCGTCGGGAATCGTCTTCGACGGCTCTCATGTCTGGGTGTCCGACTCGGGACCCTGTGTCCTTCTGAAGCTCGACGCCCGCGGCAGCGTCCTGCAGACCGTCAGCGTGGGCCTCCGAGGCGGAAGCCCCCTTCCCCTCACGTTCGACGGCAGCCACGTCATCGTGTCGAACGCGCTGGCGGGCGTTCACGTCGTCCGCGTCGCCGACGGCGCGACCGTCGCACTGCTGGACGTGGCCCACGGCGCTCCTTCCGGTGCGGCGTTCGATGGCGAACGCCTTCTCGTCATCGGCCAGGGCGATCCGTCGAGAGGATTGGCGCCGACGCTTTCGCTGCTCCGCACGGCGGACTTCGCGCTGCTGGGGGAAACCGAGCTCACGGGTATCTTCCCCGTCGCCGCCGCGAGCGACGGATTGAACTTCTGGATCACGGTGGAAGCAAGGGACGGCTCCAAGCTCGTCCGACTTTAGGGGGTTCGCGTGAGAAAACTTCTCGCTCCGGTCGTACTCCTGTGCGCGGCTCTCGCCGGAGCCGCGACCCGCATCGTCCAGGACCAGTGCGGGCCCTTCACCGACGTCTCCCCAGCGCTCTGCCCGTATGTCCTCGAGATGTTCTACCTCGGCATCACTGCCGGCACTTCGCCCACGACCTATTCGCCCGACAACCCGGTCACGCGCGGCCAGGCCGCCGTCTTCGTCTCGAAAGGCGTCAACCAGGCGATCGCGCGTTCCTCGCGGCGCGCGGCGCTCGGCCAGTGGTGGACGACGACGCCTCCGTGGGCCCTGGGGCTCGGAGTGACGGCGGTCGGAGACTTCGCGGGACAGCCGGCGGCGGACGGGACGGACATCTGGGTGCCCACGGACCAGTCCATCGACCGGGTCCGCGCCAGCGACGGCAAGCTGCTCGAGAGTTGGACCGGCGCCAACGGAGCGACGGCCGTCCTCGTCGCGATGGGTCGCATCTTCGTCACAGGTCAGCTGCCGCAGACCCTCTACATGATCGATCCCGCGGCGCCCGCCGGCGTGGCCCAGGCCGTGGCCACGAACGTCGCGGAGAACGGGCCTCAGGCCATCGCATTCGATGGAAGCCGGATCTGGACGGCCAACTGCTGCCTGATCCCCGGTCCCAAGCAACCGCCGATCCCGGGCTCGATCTCGATCATCACCCCTGGAACCTGGTCGGTGCAAAACGTCACGACCGGCTTCGACGCTCCAATCGGGTTGGTCTTCGACGGCACGAACATCTGGGTCGCCGACACCCCCGGCATGCTTCGGCTGGATGCTGCCGGCGCGGTGACGCTCACGGTGCCGATGTCCTCGATCGGTAACCCCGCGTTCGATGGCGCCAATCTCTGGGTGCCGAACGCGAACGGCGTCAGCGTCGTACGCGCGAGCACCGGCGAGGTTCTCGCCACGATGAGCCAGAGCAACATCCGCGACCAGGTCGGGTCCGCCACCGCCGCGTTCGACGGAAGGCGCGTGCTCATCGCGAGGTCCGAGGGCACGGTGGAGCTCTGGGATGCGCAGACGCTCTCACCTCTCGGAACTTTTCAGAGCGGCTCCAAGCTCACCATGGGCGCCTGCAGCGACGGGGTCAATTTTTGGGTGACCCTCCTCGACCTGGGGTCGATCACCAGCGGGCTCGGAAGGTTCTGATGATGAGGAGGCGCCTTTGGATCGGACTCGTGGCCTTCGCCGCCGCGCTCGCGGGCGTGGCGACCGGCATCGTCCAGGATCAGTGCGGACCCTTCATCGATGTCTCTCCGCCGATCTGTCCCTATGTGCTCGAGATGTATTACCTCGGTATTACGGCCGGCACGTCACCGACTACCTACTCGCCCGACAATCCGGTCACGCGCGGCCAGGCCGCGGTCTTCGTCTCCAAAGGCGCGAACCAGGCTATCGCCCGTTCCTCACGCCGCGCGGCGCTCGGGCAATGGTGGCAGACGACGCCAGGTTGGGGCTCGGCGGTGACGATCGTGGGCGGGACCCCCCTCTTCGTGGCCTGTGACGGTCAAGATGTCTGGACGGCAAACTTCAGCGACTCTTCAGTCTCGCGAGTACGGGCGAGCGACGGCAAACTGCTCGAGACCTGGACGGGCGCCGAGGGCGCGTTTGGCGTTCTCGCGGCAATGGGACGGGTTTTCGTCACGGGGACCACGCAGGAAGAGAG
>JBKOZO010000090.1:0-60808 GCA_046725935.1 Acidobacteriota bacterium
GCGCTGACGTCGCCGAAAGCCCGCGCGATCTCGGGAGTCCCCATCGCCCAGAAGATCGGCATGCGCAGCTCTTCGGTGAGCTTTCGCACATCGCTCTCGTTCGACTCGACCGCGAGCGCGAGGATTTCGAGCGAATCGCCATGGCGCTTCTTCACGTCGCCGAGCCAGCCCAGCGTGCCGCGGCACGGCGGGCACCAGGTCGCCCAGAGCTCCACGAGCACGACTTTTCCAAGAAGTTCTTTACCCGCGATGCCGCGGCCGTCGAGCCCCTGGATCGTGAGCGCCGGAAACGCCGCGACGCCCGCCGACGCGCGCGGGGCGGCCACCGCCCTCGCGTCCTCCTTTCGGCCGGCGAGCACGAGGCCGATCATGCGCGAGAGGTCGTCGTGGAAGCGCCGGTGCGCCTCGGCGCTCTTCAAGGGAGCATACCGGCCGCCTTCCTCCTTCGCGTCCTTTCCGTAGAAGCCGAAGTCGTTGGGCGTCGCGACGAGAACGTCGTCGACGAAGATCGCGGGATAGCGCGTGACGCCGAAGCGCTTCGCCAGATCGGAATCCCCGTAGTTCTCCGAGACGAAGCGCGCCTGTCCCCCGAACTCGGCCACCGCGCGCTGGGCCAGCAAACTTGCCGGGTCGGAGATGTTTCAGGTGTACGGCCAGCGCACCAGAGTGACCGTGACGCGCGCCGGCGGGCGCGGCGGCGCGGGGCGGGCCGGCGAGAGGGCCGCGAAGTACGCCGGCAGGACTTCGGAGACGATCGCCGGGGCTCGCTCGAGAGCCGGCTTCTTCTCGTCGAGCTCGGCCTGCGCGCTTTCGAGGAAGGTCCGGCCGATGGTGTGATCGACGCCCGGCGCGGCGAGCGCGCGATCGAGCTCGGCGACCCGCGCGGGCAGAGCGTCGGCCGCGACGGACGGCGAGGCGGGGGAGAGCATGGCGACCGCCTGGACCGTCTCGAGGTACCGCAGCATCGCTCCGTACCGCAGGCCCGCGGCGTCGAGCTCGCGCGCTTCCTTCAAGCGCGAGCTCGCCGCGATGAAGTCCGGGTGGCGATCGATCGAGGCCGGAGGCCGGTAGGCGGCGAGAAGGCGCGCCTCGAGCGCGTCGAGCTCCGGACCGAGCGCCCTCAGGGCGGGCGCCTTGCCCGGAGCCGCTTCGGAGAGCCGGCGGCACAGCTCGACGAGCTCGCGCTGGGCGCGCGCCTCCCCGATGTAGAAGAGGCCGGCGTCCGGCATGGTGTTACGCGCGTACTCGAGGCTCGTGTCGTAGTACAGCTTGACCTGAGGCAGCGAGGCCTCGGCCGTGGCGCGCACGGCGGCGGGCCGAACGCCGTCGAGGGAAGACGCCGAGGGCATCACGAGATCCGCGCCCAGAACCCCGCCCATGCGCTCGCGCTCGCGCTCGAACGCCGCTTCGTCCTTGCGCTCGCTTTCCGAGCGCTCGTCGACGTAGGCCGAGGCGGAAAGGAGCACCCGCGCGGCGGAGAGGCGCTGGAGTGCGAAGTATCGGCGTCCGGACGCGAGCGCGGCGCGCGCCTCCGCGAGCGCCGGCTCGGTGACTTTCTGGACATGCGCCCAGTTTTCGTCGTTCGACCGGTGGTCCTTCACGAAGCGGGACCAGCGGTCGATTTCCTCCGCCTGCGGGTCGGCGGATGCCCGCGAAGATGCGCGCGAGGAGGCCTGTGTGGCGAGCGTCGCCGCCGAGATCGCGAGGGCCGCACCGAAGAAGGCTCGCCGGAGGCGCATGGCTGTGTGCGACTTAAGCACAACTGCCTCGCGGGCGCCCCTCGTCCGTCTCGTCCGGCCGTTCGTCCGCGCCGCCGGGCCGATCGTGTCGGGATGGCACGACCGGGCGTAGGATCCCGCGGTGCCCCGGCCGCCGGACGCGACGTCGGAAAGAGTCGTTCTCGTGACGGGAGCGACGTCCGGAATCGGCCTCGAGACGGCGCGCGTGCTCGCGCGCGAAGGCGCTCTCGTCGTCCTCGGCGCGCGCGACCCGGTGCGCGGACAGGCGACCGCCGACGAGATCGAGCGCGGCGGAGGCCGCGCCGAGGTTTTGCCGATCGACCTCGCGTCCTTCGTCTCGGTGCGGGAGGCCGCGCGGCAGTTCCTGGAGAAGCATCGCCGGCTCGACGTGCTCGTCAACAACGCGGGAGTCGCGCTTCGCTCGCGACAGGTCACGGCGGACGGCCACGAGCGGACCTGGGAGACGAACTTTCTCGGCGGCTTTCTTCTGACGCGCCTGCTGCTGCCGGCGCTGAAGGCCGCGCCGCGGCCCCGCATCGTCAACGTCAGCTCAGAGGCTCATCGCACCGGAAGGATCGACTGGAGCAATCTCGAGCTCGAGAAGGGCTACGGCGCCTATCAGGCCTATGCGAACACGAAGCTCGGCCAGGTCCTCTTCACGCGCGAGCTCGCGCGGCGCGAGCCCCGGGTCAGCGTCAACGCCGTCCATCCCGGCACGATCGCCACGAACATCTGGCGCGAAGTGCCCGCGGGGCTGCGCTGGATCCCGCGCCTCATCTTCCCGTCGGCGGCCAGGGGCGCCGCTCCCGTCGTCCGCATGGCTTCCGCTCCGGAGCTCGAGGGAGTGACCGGGCGATACTTCAAGCGATTCCAGGAGGCCTCTCCGTCGTTTGCCGGCTCGAACGACGCGGATGCGGCCCGGCTCTGGGAGGTTGCCGAGAAGTCGACCGGCGCGCCCTGATCACCGGGAGTGGCCCGGGTCTTGCTCGGTTTGGTGTCGAGAATAGGTGCGCCCTGCACGCGGCGCCCGCACGAGAAAGGGGGCCTCATGGCTGTCGAGCCACGCCGTGCTTCGGAGTTCGTCTACGCGATCACGCGGGTCATCCTCGGCCTTCTCTTCGCTTGCCATGGCGCGCAAAAGCTCTTCGGCGTGCTGGGGGGACAGCGCGCCACCGAGCCTCTCATGATCTTCGGCGGCGCGATCGAGTTCTTCGGAGGAATTCTGATCGCGCTGGGCCTCGCGACGCGGGTCGCTGCCTTCCTGTCGTCCGGCGAGATGGCCGCGGCGTACTTCATGGCGCACGCGTCCGGAGGGTTCTGGCCGATACAGAACAAGGGAGAGCTCGCCGTGGTCTACTGCTTCGTCTTTCTGCTCATCGCGACGCTGGGCGGCGGACGCTACAGCATCGACGCCTTGATCCGCGCCCGCCGGCCGCCCGAGCACGGCCTCGGCGAGGCGGCGCTGCGCATGGCGAATCGTTAGGCAAGATGCCGATGGTGCGGGCTTCGTGCCCTCGAATTACTAAGGCCGAGTCTGGTCTGCACTGCGGCTGCTAACCGACGGGGACCGCTCTCTGCTGTCGTCGGGCGCGTCGAGCGCCCCTGAAAACGTCGCGCGCGGCATCGACGCCAGTGTCGCCGGCCAGCCCTGTCTCACGCTGGGCAGCTCCGGCCTCCACGAGCCCGCGTCGCGCAGCTTCCGGTTCGAGATGCGGAGCGACCGCGACATCAGCTCTCCGAGAGAACCCATCGCCCGCGTGATCCAGGCCGGCGGAAACGTGGGAGGCGCCACGCCGAGAGTGTGCGCCAGGCTATCGAATACTCGCGATGCGTCACGGGCTCGTCGTCGGCGACGTTGTAGATCCCCGCCGGCAGAGCCAGGGCCGCCGCTGCGGCACGCGCGGCGTCGTCGTGCGAGACCGACGAGATGAACGCCTGCGGAGGTCCCGGAAGCGGAGCGAAGCCGCGGCGCACCGAACGCACGAAGTCCTGGAGATGCCGCGCGTCCGGTCCGTAGAACGCGGCGAACCGCAGGACGACTCCGGTCCGTCCGGAACCCGAGAACTCTTCCGCGGAGCGCTCGGCGTCGAGGATCGTCCGGTTGTAGCGGACGGGTCGGACGGGATCGGTTTCGACAATCCAGTCCTCGCCGCGCGAGACGTAGATCGGTGCGAAGGACTCCTGGACGAACCGTGCGACGCCCGCGGCCGCGGCCTGTCTCGCGAGGAGGGTGGAGGCGATGCGGCGGATGCGGTCGTTCTCGCGCCAGGCTCCGGGCAGGAACATGCGGAAAGTCGAGGCCGGCATGTGCGTCGCGAGGTTCACGACGGCATCCTGGCCGGAAACCGCGCGCGCGACCGCGGTGGGATCGAACAGGTCGAGATCCACGGCGGCCGCGCCGGCGCTCTCGAGGGCGGCCCGCTTCTCGGGAGTTCGCGCCGCGGCCATGACGACGTGTCCCGCCTCGGCCAGCAGGGGAACGACGCGGCGTCCGACGACGCCGCTGGCGCCGGTTACGAGAACTCGCAAGTTCCTCCCCGGTATCTCCTCGCTATTCCAGCTTCGCGTCCATCGTGATGCGGGCGTTCAAGAGTCGGGAGACGGGGCAGTTTTTCTCGGCCGACTCGGCGGCCTGCCGGAAAGCGTCGCTGGAAGCTCCCGGGACCTTTCCGACGAGCTCGAGATGAGACTCGGTAATGGTCCAGCCGCCGCCGTCCTTGTCGAGCGAAACCGTCGCCGTCGTGCGCAGGCTCTCGGCGACCAGTTTGGCTTTCCCGAGCTCGGCCGAAAGCGCCATCGTGAAACACCCGGCGTGGGCGGCCGCGACCAGCTCCTCGGGGTTGGTTCCCTTTCCCTCTTCGAAGCGGGTGGTGAACGAATACGACGTCTCCTGGAGAATTCCGCTGTCCGTCGAAAGCGATCCCTTGCCTGTCTTCAGGTCCCCGCGCCATTGCGCCGTTGCTCGCCGCTTCATCGCCGTCCTCCTGTTGGAAGCCACTTTTCATTCAAGAATCGCGCCGGAAGAACGCCGGACGGGACGTTTCGTCACGGTTGACCGCGCGCATCCGGCGCCAATCGATTCGGCTTCGTGAACCGTCCCTCTGGTTCTCGGCCGCGGCGGTCGACGCTCTAGCTGTAGCCGGTCGCGGGCGTGAGAACGACGATGCGATTCGATCGCTCGTCATCTCCTACAAGCTGCTCGGAACTCGGGAGTGAGCGCAGCGTTGGAATCTGACCGGTCCATCGGGGTCGAATCAGCGGCATTCATCCGAGCAAGCGCTCGCGACGGTCTACTCCGCGCGCAAGGCGGCCGCCGGGTCGATCCGGGCGGCACGTCGCGCGGGAACGTAGCTCGCGAGGAGCGCGATCGCGAGAAGGCCTGCGGCCACGGCGGCGTAGGTCGCGGGGTCCGTGGGCGGCACGCCGTAGAGCAGGCTGCGCATCATCCGCGTCAGGACGAGCGCCGCCGCGAGGCCGGCGAGGGCGCCGGCGGCGGCCACGGCCATCCCCTGTCCGACGATCAGCCGGAGCACTTCGGCCGGCCGGGCGCCCAGGGCCATGCGCACACCGATCTCACGCGAGCGTCTCGAGACCGCGTAGCTCATGACGCCGTAGATGCCGACCGCGGCCAGGAGCGCCGCCGCCGCCGCGAAGACCACGAGGAGCCACGTCTGGAAGCGCGCGCGTCCGTTGGCCTGCGACACGATCTCCGGCATCGTCTGGACCGCGGAGACCGGAAGTGTGGGATCGAGGCTCCGGACGGCGGAGCGCAACGACGGGGCGAGGGAGGCCGGATCGCCGTCGGTCCGGACCACGAACGTGGCGTACGCCTCCTGCGGGTGGGGCGAATTCATCAAGGCTCGACGTTGGGGCAGCGCCAGGTAGGCCTCGTCTTCCGGCGACTCGCTCCACTCCGAGCGCACGACGTTGCGGACGACGCCGAGGACCGTGAGCCAGGAAGGGTCGTCGTCCGGACCGTCGAACGCGATGCGCTTTCCGATCGGATCCTCGCCCGGCCACGTGCGCATGGCCAGGAACTCGTTGACCAGGACGACGCCCGGCGCGTCGGCCGTGTCGCCCGGCGAAACGTCGCGGCCCCGCAGAATCGGAATCCGCATCGTCTCGAAGTAACCCGGCATCACCGCGCGATAGGTCGCCGTCGGCGTCTCGCCGGGCCTCGGAATCGGACGGCCCTCCACGAGATAGGGCAGGCCCCAGGTGTCGCCGGCGATCGGGACGTGATTGATCGCGCCGGCCGCGCGGACTCCGGGAATGGCCCGGAAGCGCTCCAGGATCTGCGGATAGAGGACCGCGCGGCGGCCGGGCGCCGCCTCGGAGGTGCCGGCCACGGAAACCTCGAGCGTGACGACGCCGCGGGGATCGAAGCCCGGATCGATCTTCTGGAGCGCGACGAAGCTGCGGGCCATCAGGCCCGCGCCCACCAGGAGAACGAGCGCGACCGCCACCTCGAGCGCGACGAATACGCGGCGCATCCGGCCGCTTTCGCGTCCCGCTCCCGCGGCTCCGCCTTCCTTGAGGGCGTGCTGGATGCGCGTGGCCGAGGCCTGGAGCGCGGGAGCCAGGCCGAACGCAACGCCCGTCAGGAGAGAGACGCCGAGGGTGGCGAAGAGGACGCGCAGATCCAGTCGGACGTCGTGGAGGCGCGGGATCGACTCGGGCGCGACGGCGAGCAACGCCTTCAGTCCCCATGCGCCGAGAGCGACTCCGGCCGCACCGCCCACACACGAGAGGACCAGCGATTCGGTCAGCAGCTGCCGGATGAGCCGGCCCCGGCCGGCGCCGATCGCCGCCCGCAGCGCAATCTCGCGCTGCCGCGCCGATGAGCGCGCCAGAAGCATGTTGGCGACGTTGGCGCAGGCGATGAGGAGCACGAGCCCGACGGCGCCCAGGAGAACGAGGAGCGCGGGACGCACGTTGCCGACGACTTTCTCCTGCAAGGGAATCACGCGCACGTCGCGGTTGGTTCCGGGGAACTCGCGTTCGAGGACAGCCGTGACCGCCGCGACCTCGCGCGCCGCCGCCGCGACCGACACGCCTTTTCGCAGACGCGCGAAGACGCGCAGGCTCGAGCCCTCTCGGCTGCCCGCGCGTTTGGCGAGATCGAGCGGCGCCCACATCTCGGCATCCGTGGCCCAGAAAGGGGCGAACGCGAAGTCCGGCGGCATCACGCCGATGACGGCATAGCTCTCGCCGTTCAAGGTGACGGTCGAGCCGACGACGTTCGGATCACCGCCGAAGCGGCGCTTCCAGAGGCCGTGCGAGAGAAGGACGACGTGGTCGCGACCTGCGCTCCCCTCATCCCCGGAAAAGAAGCGGCCGGCGAGGGGAGCCACTCCCAGCATCGGCAGTATCTCCGGCGTCATCCGCAGGGCCGAGAGCTTCTCCGGCGTGTCGCCGCTGGTGAGGTTGGCCGACCAGGCTTCCGCGGCCCCCATGCTCTCGAAGGAACGGGCGCGGGCTTTCCAGTCGAGAAAGTTGGCCGGAGCGACCGGGTTGTATCCGCGATGGAGCAGGACGACCAGGCGCTCGGGGTCGGCGTAGGCGAGGGGACGCAGCAGAATCGCGTTGACGACCGAAAGGATCGCGGTGTTCGCGCCGATCCCCAGCGCCAGTGTCAGGATCGCCACGGCCGCGAAGCCGGGGGAGCGGCGCAGCATCCGGAAGCCGTAGCGCATGTCGCGAGCGACCTCCGAAAGCCGCGGGAAGCGCCACTGCGCGCGCGTGACCTCCTTGACGAGCGCCTCGTTGCCGAGCTCGCGTCGGGCCGCGGCGAGGGCCTCCGCGGCCGTCTCTCCCCGGGCCACGCGATCGGCCGCAGCCATGCGGACGTGCGTCCGGATTTCCTCGTCGAGCTCGCGTTCGCGCCGCCGCCGGAAAAGGTCGAGCATGGAGACATCCTACAGCCATGGATGTAGACCGCCTACATCCTCGGAGAGGGATACGCCCTCCTGGCCCTGAGGTTTCGCAGCGGGTTGACCCGTCCCCCGTCGCGGGCGTAGCCTTGTCGAGGCGCCGCACTCCGGCCGTCACCCGCCCGATCCGACCCCTCCTCGGATCCTCGGCGCGGGGAAAAGGGGGATGTCCCCGGAGATGGGTTGGTTTGTCTTTGACCGCGGCTGACGCGGGGAGGGGACGCGGCAACCGCCGTCGAGGACGACATGCCGACCAACCTGAAGAAACTGGTTCGGGCCCGGATGGATAAGACGGGCGAGAGCTACGCCACGGCGCTGCGCTACGTACGCCGGCGCGGCGCGAAGGTTCGACGCTCCGACGCTCCCGCGAAGGGCCCGATCCGTTCCCACCGCATTCGGTATCCCGGCGCCGTTCGCCGCGACCCGGCGATCGACGCCTTCGTCCGCTCGGTCGATGCGCCGCTCGGAGCCACGCTCTCGCGGCTCGTCTCTCTCATCCGCTCGGCCGTTGTCGGGCAGGACGAGGTCCTGTTTCGCGGCGCGCCTTCGTTCTGCCTCGAGGGCGAGCCGTTCTGCTACCTCGTCGGCTACGCCGGACACGTGAAGCTCGGCTTCTGCGATGGAGCCTCGCTTTCGGATCCCGCCGGATTGCTTCGAGGCAAGGGCAAGTACATGCGCCACGTGCGGCTGTCGCCCGGAGATCCCTTTCCGGCGGCCGCGATCGCGGAGCTCGTCGCGCAATCGGTGCGCCGCGTGCGCGCGCGCCAGCACGAAGATCCCCGCGGAGCCCGGGAGGTGCGCGATGCGAAGCGCTAGGAAGCGGATTGGCCGCGGGCTGAAAGGCAAAGTCGCGCTCGTGGCCGGCGCCACGCGCGGGGCCGGCCGCGGGATCGCGTGCATGCTCGGAGAGGCGGGAGCCACGGTCTATTGCTCGGGCCGGAGCACGCGAGGGCATCCGCCCCGCGAGGGGCCGTATGCGGGTCGGCCCGAGACGATCGAGGAAACCGCGGAGATGGTCACGGCACGCGGAGGCGTCGGAATCGCCGCGCGCACGGACCATCTCGTGATCGAGGAAGTCCGGCAGCTCGTCGCCCGCATCCGGCGCGAGCAGGGACGGCTCGACGTCCTGGTCAACGACATTTCCGAGGGCGTCCTCCACGACTGGAAGCCGTTCTGGAAGGTCGATCTGGAGAAGGGATTCCGGGCGCTCAAGCAGGGAGTCGAATCGCACATCGTCACGAGCCACTGCGCGGCGCCACTGATGATCGAGAAGGGCGGCGGCGTGATCGTCGAGATCACCGACGGCGACTTCCTCGCCTACCACTCGACTCTGTTCTACGACCTGGTCAAAACCAACGTGAACCGCCTCGCCTTCGCCATGGCCAACGAGCTCGCGCGCCACCGCGTAGCGGCGATCGCGGTCACCCCAGGATTCATGCGCACGGAGGCGATCCTCGACCGCCTCGGCGTCACCGAAGCGAACTGGAGAAAGGGCGTGAAGAAGAACAAGCACTTCGCCATGTCCGAGACGCCGTTCTTCGTCGGACGAGCGGTCGCGGCATTGGCCGCGGACCCGAAGGTCATGGAGAAGTCGGGCGGCGTGTTCGCGTCGTGGACACTTTCGGATGAGTACGGCTTCACGGACGTCGACGGCGCGCGGCCGCACTGGGGGAAGTACGCCGCGGGTCGCTTCGACGACATGATCAAGTCCAAAGTCCCGTTCGACTGGACGCTGACGCGGAAGGCCAAACCCGACCGGCGTCGAAGGACTTCATAGCCGTCATCCCGAGCGCAGCGAGGGATCCCGGACTCGTCGAGCTCGGGATCCCTCGTCGCTGCGCTCCTTGGCATGACGGACTTTCGATCTCCCGGAGTGGACCTGTCCGAAACTTTCCGACCGTCGCTTCGTCTCTCCTAGCGGATGGACGTGTTTCTCCAGGACGTGCGCTACGCGTTGCGAGGACTTCGGCGGGCCCCCGGGTTCGCCGCCGCGGCGATCCTGACGCTGGCCCTGGGGATCGGCGCCACGACCGCGATCTTCTCGGTCATGCGGGCCGTGCTCTTCTCGCCGCTGCCGTACGCAGACCCCGACCGCCGCGTCATGATCTGGAGCCGCTGGAAAGACTTCGACAAGACCTGGGTCGCCAACGGCGAGATCGTCGACTACCGCAAAGCGTCCACGACTCTCGAGAAGATCACGATGTGGGACCTCGACGAAGCCAACCTGACGGGCAGCGGATCAGAGCCCGTCCGCGTCGGAGTGGGTTCCGTGGAAGCGGACACCTTCGAGACTCTGGGGTCCGGTCCCATTCTGGGGCGCACGTTCACGCCGGAGGAAGACCGCCCCGGCGGACCGCCCGTCGCCGTTCTGGGATACGGCCTGTGGCAAAACCGCTACGGGGGAGATCCGCGCGTCGTCGGCGAGTCCATCGAGCTCGACGGCGTGTCGCGGCGCGTCGTGGGAGTCATGCCCCGCGGCTTCGCGCTCCCGACCGACTACACGGTGTCCTCGTCGTCGCCGACGCAGCTGTGGATTCCGCTCCAGACGGATCCGAAGGATCTGACCCACGGCAATCACGGCTACTACGGCGCGGCCACGCTCGCGCGGAGCGCTACGGCGGCGAAGGCCACGCTGGAGCTGAAGACGATCACGTCGAACTGGACACGGGACGGCCTATATCCACCCGAGATGCGGTTCGAAGCCTTCGCGGTTCCTCTCGAGGACGAGATCCGCGGCACCGCCCGCAAGGCTCTGACGCTGGTCTTCGGCGCGGTGGGATTCCTCCTCCTGATGGCCTGCGGCAACGTCGCGAATCTTCTCCTCGCGCGCTCGGAGGGAAGGCAGCGAGAGATCTCCGTGCGGGCCGCGATCGGCGCCGGCCAGGCGCGCTTGACGCGGCAGCTTCTGACCGAGAGCTTCGTCCTCGCCGCCTGCGGCGCGCTCGCGGGCGTGGGCCTCGCGTGGGCCGGCGTGCGCGCGATCGCCGCTCACGGCGCGGCGGGTCTTCCGTTGCTCGCGCCGATTCGCGTCGAGCCCGGGATTCTCCTGTTCGCCGGAGCCCTCTCCGTCCTGACGACCTTCCTCTTCGGGCTCGGTCCCGCCATCCAGATGCTCCGCCTGAACCTCTCCCAGTCTCTCCGCGAGGACGCCCGCGGCTCTTCGGCCGGGCTGCGCCGCCAGAGCCTGAGGGGCGTGCTGGCCAGCGTGCAGATGGGATTGGCTCTCGTCCTCCTGCTCGGCGCCGGACTCCTGCTTCGAAGTCTCGGCGCGCTCCTGCGCGTCGATCTCGGCTTCGAGCCGCGCCACGTCGTGACGCTGCAGCTGCGGCCGCCGGAGGCCGGCTACGCGAAGCCCGAGGCGGTCGCGGCTCTGTATCGGACGCTGCTCGAGCGCGTCCGCGGATTGCCGGGAGTCAGGTCCGCCGGAATCGTGCGCTCCCTGCCGCTGGCGGCGTCGATCGGCGACTGGGGACTCGACGTCGAGGGTTTCGTCGAGACGCCCGGCCACAACGCCAAGGGAGACTGGCAGGTCGTCTCCGACGGGGCGCTCGAGGCTCTCGGCGAACGCGTCCTCCGCGGCCGACCCTTCGCCGAATCGGACACCGCGTCCTCGCTCCCCGTGGCGCTGGTCAACGAGACCTTCGCCCAGATCTACTGGCCCGGCCAGGACCCCATCGGCCGCCGCATCCGCATGGGTTCCGATAACGACCAGCGGCCGTGGATGACCGTCGTCGGCCTGGTCCGCAACGTGCGGCACAACGGCATCACGGAGATCATCAAGGAGAAGTTCTACGTGCCCCATTCCCAGTTCGCGCTGCAGACGGGCAATACGCCCCGCAACATGACCCTGATCGTGCGGGCGGACGGGGACCCGCTCTCGCTCGTGGGCCCGATCCGGTCGGAGGTCCGGCGGCTCGATCCCAACCTGCCGCTCGCCAACGTCCGCACGATGACGCAGGTCGTCGACGCCTCGCTCGCCACGCCGAGGCTGACGTCTTTGCTGCTCTCGCTCTTCGCCGCCGTGGCCCTGCTGCTCGCGGCGGTCGGCGTGTCGGGCGTCCTCGCGTACCTCGTCAGCCGGAGACGCCGGGAAATCGGGATTCGCTTGGCCCTGGGCGCCTCGCGCGCCAACGTCCTGAATCTGATCCTTCGGCGGGGAATGCTCACGGCGGGCATAGGGGTCGCCGCCGGGCTCCTCGCGGCGCTCCTTCTCTCACGCCTGATGGAAGGTCTTCTCTACGGGGTGCCTGCGCGCGATCCCGCGACTTTTGCCGGCGCGGCGATGCTGCTGCTGGCCGTCGCGCTCGCCGCCAGTGCCGTCCCCGCCCTTCGGGCGTCGCGCGTGGATCCCCTGGAAGCCCTGCGGGCCGAATAGCCGGCATCGACCCATCGACCGCGCGGCACCATGGCGGGTCACCGCGTCACACAACGAACAAAAAGCGCGGAAACACGACCCGGACGAAACTCTTTCGCGAGGATTTCGTCTTAAGGAGTGGACGCGGCGATTCCCGGCCGCATTGAAAAAGGCTCCAAAGTCCGGATGCCGCCAGGGTCACGGACTTCTTCCCTCAGCGCGGGCGGGTCACACCGCCCGCGCCTCCTTTTTGAGGGGCTCGCCCTTACTGGCGGTCGCAAAAAAAACTCTGGCGCTCCAAGCGCTGCGGCGATATAAGGCGATCAAGAACGCGGGACCGCGCCCGCGAAAGAAACCGGCCATTGCCGGATCGAGGTAACAAACTGGTCCGCTGTCTCGAGCCCCGGTCGGCCTTTTGAGCGAGGGGCGCCGAAGGCGCCGTTTCTATTTTTGCCGGCAACGGCGTTTGGTGGAACGGAGTCGCGAATGAAGCTGACGAGCGCGGGCGAAGCCTTGCAGCGGAAGGGCCGACGTTTTGTACAAGCCGCGGGACTGATCTTCTACGGCCTGGCCGCGCAGGGGCTTCTCACCGCGGGAGTCGGGGTTTATCTCTTTTTCGACGGCGAGAGCGGGGGAGACCTGCTCCTCCCGGCGACCGGCGCGGTACTCGCCGTCTGCTACGCCTTCGTCGGCTACCAGCTGCGCCGCCACCGCCTCTGGGCGCGCAACTTCGGCTTCGCCTTCGCCGGGATCAGCCTGTTCGCGTTTCCCGTCGGCACGATCCTCGGCGCCGTGATCGCACTGTGTCTGGACCGCGGAAACCGGGCCGGAATCTTTCCCCGGCAGCGGCGTCCGGTGCCCGCAGTTGCCGTAGCGGCCGCCGAAGACAGCACGCCGCCGCTGGGTTTCGAGCCCGTCGTGGCGCTTCCGAACGAACAGGCCGGCTGAGACTCCTCGAGGCGCCGCCTGAACTAGGATTCGGGCGTGCCGCTTCTCTCGACCGTCCGGATCCCCGGCGGATTGCCGGGGGCGACGGCCATCCGCCCGTTCGAGATCGGCCGTACCGCGGTGACAAACCGCGATTACGCCGAGTTTCTGGCCGGCGGAAGAGCCTCGCCGCCGCCCTGGTGGGACGATCCGGCTTTTCGCGGGCCGGAGCAGCCGGTCGTGGGCGTGACGTGGCACGAAGCCGCGGACTTCGCCGCGTGGCTCTGCGAGAGCGACGGCGGGCGGTGGCGCCTGCCGACGGAGGCGGAGTGGGAGTGCGCGATGAGCGGCGGGCTGGTGCGTCCGAAGACCGCGTGGGGCGACGCGATTCCGCCGGGCGAGATCCCGGAGGGTCCGATCTCGGGTCCGTGGGAGGTGGGCCGGGGCACGCCCAACCGCTATGGCGTCTGCGATCCCGGCACCATCGTCCACGAGTGGTGCCTGGACCGGCGCGAACCGATCCGGCCCGGCGCACCGGCGCGCATGGGAAGCCGCGGCGGATCCTGGCGCCATCGCGTCCGGTGGTCACCGCCGTCGGCCTCGAGCAGTCTGCCGCCGGAGTACCGCTACTCCGACTACGGCTTTCGCGTTCTGCGAGAAGGGAAATGACGGAGAGGAGGCGGGTGTGCTCAATCGCGCTTTCGTGACTACGGCCCAGGAGCTCCCCGGGTATCGCATCGTGCGCAATCTCGGCGTCGTGCGCGGAATCGTCGTACGATCGCGGAGCATCGTCGGCACAGTCGGCGCCGGAATCCAGAGCCTCTTCGGAGGCAACATCACGCTCTGGACCGAGATGTGCGAGCGCGCGCGCCAGGAGGCCTTCGACTTGATGGCGCGTCACGCCGAGGAGATGGGCGCGAACGCCGTCGTCGTCGTGCGCTACGACGCCAACGAGGTCTCGGCCGGCGTGACCGAGGTGCTGGCGTACGGGTCGGCCTGTGTCGTGGAAACGCAGCGTTAGGAGGGCGCGATGAAGGGAATCCTGATCTGGGTCCTGGCGGGAGCTCTCATGGGAATCACCGCCGCTTCGTTCATCGTGCCGCCGATGCTGTCCTGGTACAACGAGGCGGGCTATCTCTCCAATGCCGGACAGCCGGCGGCCATGGTGAATCTGCCCGATGTCGTGCGCTACTCGACGACGCGCTTGATCCGCGGACAGGCGATCGGAGCGGCCATCGGCGCGGTCGTGTTTTTCGTGCTCGGCCTCGCTCTGGGAAGAAAACGCCCGCGCCACACCGCCGCGACGACGGCTCCTCCCTAGCTCTCGAGAAGAAAAAAAAAGGCGCCGGCGGCGCGTGGCCGCCGGCGTACGGAGGAGAGAACGACGGAGGTGACCGAAACTCGGCGTCGCTGGTCGAGCGCGTCGAGATGTCCGCCGACCGACGTCAGATTAGGATTCGAGGCGGAGCGGGCGGCGGAATTTCATCGGACGCTCACGAAACGCTGAGGAGTCATTAACTTGGCGCAAATCACTCGAACCGATTACCGCGTCGACGGGCCTGAGGGCGCAGCCGCCACGATCGCGCTGGCGCACGGCGCCGGCGCTCCGATGGATTCGCCCTTCATGAACCGCGTTGCGGCGGGCCTCGCGGCACGCGGATTCCGCGTCGTGCGATTCGAATTTCCGTACATGGCCAGGCGCCGCGAGGGGGGCAAGCGCGGCGCGCCCGATCGCCCGCCCGTCCTGCTCGAGCGCTGGAAGGAGGTCGTCGCATCCCTCGGGGGCGGCGGAGGGCTCGTCGTCGGCGGCAAGTCCCTCGGGGGGCGGATCGCCAGCATGATCGCTGACGAGGTAGGCGCCCGCGGTCTCGTCTGCTTCGGCTATCCGTTTCATCCGCCCGGCGACCCATCGCGCCTGCGCACGGCGCACCTGGAGACTCTCGCCACGCCGGCGCTGATCCTCCAGGGGACCCGTGATGCGTTCGGGAACCGCGAGGATGTTTCGGGTTACCGGCTCTCGCCGGCGATCCGGATCCGCTGGCTCGAAGGGGGCGATCACTCCTTCAAGCCACCCGCGGCCTCCGGACGGACCGAGAAGCAGAACGTCGAAGAGGCGATCGGGGCGGCGGCGGACTTCGTGGAGGGTCTTTTCGGGACCCGTTCCGGCTGACCGCTGCAACCCTCGGCGGCGATCGCGGGTTCTGAGACTGCAGGAGGGACTATGCGGAAGCTCCGACGCGGAACCTTTTTCTCCTGCGTAAGGACGACCGGGATCTACCGTCTTCCGACCTGCGCCGCGCGGCCCAAGCCCGAGAACGTGGTCTTTCATCCGACTCGAGCGGCGGCGAAGCGGGCGGGGTTCCGTCCCTGCAAGCGTTGCCAGCCCGATCGGTTCCGAGGCGAGAGCGCGGCATGACGCCCGCGGCCGCGGCGGGTGTGTCCGCCTCGTCGAGCATCTCCGATCGCGTCGCGGCGCGGGACTGGCAGAGTGCCGCCGAACGGCTCGACCGACGGGGCTGGACGATCCTGGAAGGGCTCGTGACGGCCGACGAGTGCGCCGGCCTGGCCGATCGCTACGGCGAGGAGGCCCGCTTTCGCAGCCGCATCGAGATGGCGCGGCATGGATTCGGGAGCGGGGAGTACAAGTACTTCGCCTACCCGCTGCCCGAGATCGTGGCCGAGTTGCGCAAGGCTCTGTATCCGCGTTTCGCTCCGATTGCGGACCGCTGGAACCGGGCGCTCCGAATCCCCATCCGTCATCCGGATACGCTCGACGAGTACCTCCAGCGCTGCCACGCCGCGGGCCAGAACCGACCGACGCCGCTGTTGCTGCGGTACGGCCCTGGCGACTACAACCGGCTTCACCAGGACCTCTACGGCGAGCACGTCTTCCCGATCCAGGTCGCGATACTCCTCTCTCAGCCCGGGGAGGACTTCACAGGCGGGGAGTTCGTGCTGACCGAGCAGCGGCCGAGGACGCAGTCGCGGGCAATGGTCGTGCCCTTGCGCCGCGGCGACGCGGTCGCGTTCGCGGTCAATGACCGGCCGGTCGAGGGGCGGCGAGGTTTCTTTCGCGTCAAGATGCGGCACGGCGTGAGCGAGTTGCGATCCGGCGAGCGATACACCCTCGGCGTCATCTTTCACGACGCGAAGTGAACATCCGCTCCTTCCGCCCCGAGGCTCCCGAGTCCGCGCTGGCGGACCTGCGCGAGCGTCTGGCCCGAACGCGCTGGCCGGATTACGAGGAAAACGGGGACTGGAGCCGGGGAACGCCTCTGCCGATCCTGCGCGAGCTCGTCGAGCACTGGCGCACGCAGTTCGACTGGAGGGAAGTCGAAGCGAGGATCTCGGCGCTTCCGAATTTCGTCGCGGACGTGGACGGGTTCGAAATTCACTTCCTTCACCTGCGCGGAGAAGGTCCGGCGCCGTTTCCCATGATCGTGACGCACGGGTGGCCGGGCTCGTTTCTGGAGATGCTGGAGCTCGCGGAGCGGCTGGCGAATCCCTCGAAGGAGGGCGCGGACCCGGGCGACGGCTTCGACGTGATCGTGCCGTCGCTTCCCGGCTACGGCTACTCGCAGAAGCCGCGCGCACCGGGGATGCACACCAAGAAGATCGCGGAGCTCTGGGGGAGCCTGATGACGGGGCTTGAGTACGAGCGCTTCGGCGCGCAAGGTGGAGATTGGGGCGCGACGATCTCCACCCGTCTGGCGATGCAATTTCCGGAAAGGGTCGCCGGCATTCATCTCAATTACCTCCCCGGCTCGTACGCGCCGCACACGGGCCCGGGCGCGCGGCCGCTGTCGCCCGGCGAAGAGAAGTTTCTGGCGGACCGCGACCGCTGGCGCGAGGAGGAAGGCGCGTACGGCCACCTGCAGGCGACGCGCCCGCGGACGCTCGCCTACGGCTTGAACGACTCCCCGGTCGGACTGCTCGCCTGGATCCTCGAAAAGCTCCGCAACTGGAGCGACTGCGGCGGCGACGTCTTCTCGCGTTTCTCGGCCGACACGCTGCTGGCCCACGTCACTCTATACTGGTTGACCGGGACCATCGGATCCTCGGCCGCGCTGTACGCCGAAGCCGGCGCCGTGCCGCTCCGGTTCGGTCCCGGCGAAAAAGTGCCGGTGCCGTGCGGCGTCGCGCGCTTTCCCAGGGAGGAGCCGATGCCACCGCGAGACTGGGCCGAGCGCGCCTACGACGTCGTGCGCTGGACCGAGATGCCTCGCGGCGGGCACTTCGCCGCGATGGAGGAGCCGGCTCTCCTGGCGGCCGACGTGCGCGAGTTCTTCCGGCCGCTACGCACCCGCGCCTAGGAGGGGTTTCGCGAGTGGCCGAACCAGCGCGCCCAGTACGCTTCCGGCGGGGCGTCGCGCCGCGAGGAGACGCAGGCGGCGGATCTGTTCCCAGGTCAGTGCGCCTCCCGCGAGAAGCCAGAAGCCGTCGACGACTCCGAGGGCGCCGGCCGAGAGGTTCATCAGCGCGGCGAGAAAGTTTGCGCCGGCGAGCGCCAGCAGAATCGCGGCGGTGATCCTGCCCCATCGCAGGGGCTGGAAGCCGAACCGTCGAGCGAGATTTTCCTGGTCCGCCGGCGTCAGAAGAGCCAGAAGCGGTTCGAGCATGCGAAAGCGATCCGACGTGTCGCGGGCCCGTTCTTCCGGCGAGGCGGATGCGTCCGGCGGCGACGGTTTGGGTTCGCGCGCTTCCCGCCACGCCGCGTAACAGAGAACGACCGGGAACGATCCCATCGGCTCTCCCATCGCGATCGCGCTCCCGAGGCGCAGCGCCGACTCGCCGAAGAGATACAGGGCCACGAGGTACGGAGGCGTCAGCCAGCCCGGGAACCCGAGCCCGGCTCTCGGCGGGCCGAGCAGGCGGAGCAGATGATCCAGGAGCCCGAGGAACCCCGCGACGAAGAGCGGAACCGCCGACGCGATCGTCATCGCGATCGCGGGCGCGCCGAACGCGCTCTCCATCTCCTTCTGGACGTCTCCGGGAAGAAACCCCGCGAGCGGCGCGAGGAGGATCGAGAGCCGGCGCTTGCGGACGCGCGACGTGAGGTCGTTTCTCGAGTCCGAACGTCCGCGCTCGCTCTCGTCGTCGTAGCGCTCGAGCCGGCGGATGACGTGGCCCTCTTCCCACGGCGCGAGCACATAGCGCACGCCGCCGGACGGCAGAGGTTCCGCGCGCCGCACCTCGAAGAGGCGCCCGTCCCATTCCACCGCCGTGCCGGGATACGCGGCGGTCGTCAGGGTCTTCTCGCGGCGCGGCGTCCACGACGACTTCGAAACGGGACAGAGGAGTGCGGCTTCCCCGCCCGGTAGCGACTCGACGCGGTCGTCCCCGAACGCGGGCAGGAGCGTTTCGGTCATGGACTGCGGAAAGCTTAACGCCGGCGGGAGTGGGCGCGCGGCCCCGGTTGGGTGTAGCGTTGGAGCGTGGCTCGCGGCTGGGGTAAGAGCGAAGAAGACCTCGGCGCGGAAAAAGAGCACGCGCGCGAGGCCGAGGAAAAAGCCGCGGCGCGCCCGTCGCGCACGCACGCCGAAGAGGCCGCCCGCCGCCGCGGCCTGGAGCTTTCGCTCGCGCGCATCGAGGAGCTTCTCGCCAAGACCGAGAATCCGGCGCGCCGCCGGGCCCTCGAGGCCGCGAAGGCGGAGCTGACCGAGCGCCTGGAACCGTCCCCCAAGCATCCGTGAAAATCGCGACCTGGAACGTCAACGGGATCCGCGCCCGCGAGGCGCAGGTGCGTGACTGGCTCGCGGCCGAGCGGCCCGATGCCGTGTGCCTTCAGGAGATCAAGGCCAAGCCCGAACAGATTCCCGAGCTGCTCTTCGAATCCGAAGGCTACTGGTGCTACTGGCACGGCGCCGGAGGCTACTCGGGGGTGGCGCTGCATCTCTCCAGGCAACTCTGCGAAGCGCGGCCGGTCTTCGGCCATCCCGCGTTCGACCGCGAGACCCGCATCGTCACCGCCGACGTCGGAGACCTGACGCTCGCGTCCGTGTACGTGCCCAACGGCGGCAAAGACTACGGGGCAAAGCTCCGGTTTCTCGAATCGCTCGGGAGCTGGGCCGGCGAGCTCTCGCAGGCGGGACGCCGCCTCGTTCTGTGCGGCGACCTGAACGTGGCGCTCACCGACCGCGACGTGCATCCCAAGGAGCTCAAGCCGGGCGTCGTCGGGCAGCGCGAGGACGAGCGCGCGCTCATGTACCGGCTCATCGGGAACGGGCTGGTCGACGTGGGGCGGGCGCTGGACCCGGACAACGACGGTCTCTTCACCTGGTGGGCGCCCTGGCGGAATCTCCGGCAGCGCAACATCGGCTGGAGGATCGACTACATCCTGGCGAGCGCGTTGCTGAAGCCCACGGAGTGCGTCGTGCGCGCCGGCGTAGGGACGAGCGACCATGCACCCGTCGTCGCGACCTTCGGATAGGATCTCCCGATCTTCCTCGAGGTGCATGACGGGAGGTCGACGACGATGCGAACGTTGCGGATTCATTTCTGCCTGCTGCTGCTTTCGGTCCTGCCGGTCGCCGCGAGCGGTGCGGACGCGAACGGGCGGATCGAGCGCGTCGAAAAGGGGCTCCGGCCGCCCGTGCTGGTGGAAGGAGACCCGACCTGGACGCTCGAGGAGCGCCTGAAGAAGTTCGCGGTGCCGGGATTGAGCATCGCCGTCATCCAGGACGGCCGGATCGTCTGGGCGAAAGGCTACGGGCTCGCGGACGTCGAAGCGAAGAAGCCCGTGACGGCGTCGACGCTCTTCCAGGCCGGCTCGATCAGCAAGCCGGTCGCCGCGATGGGGGCGCTCACCCTCGTCGAGGACGGGAAGCTGTCGCTCGACCACGACATCAACGGGTCGCTCAAGAGCTGGAAGGTTCCGTCCAACGCCTTCACGCAGAAGACTCCGGTGACGCTGGAGGAGCTGCTGTCGCACACCGCCGGCCTGACGGTCCACGGCTTCCCCGGCTACGCCGCGGGCGCTCCGGTTCCCACGGTCGTCCAGGTGCTCGACGGAACGCCTCCCGCGAACACGGCGCCTATCCGGGTGGATCTGGCTCCCGGGACGCAGTATCGCTACTCGGGGGGCGGCTACACCGTCGCGCAGCTCGCGATGACCGACGTCACGGGCCAGACGTTTCCGAAACTCATGGCGGACGCCGTGCTCCGTCCCGTCGGCATGACGGCGAGCACGTACGAGCAGCCGCTTCCGGAGGCGCGCGTGGCCGAAGCCGCGGCGGGGTACCGCGAAGGAGGCAAGGCCGTCGAGGGCAAGCGCCACGTCTATCCCGAGATGGCGGCCGCCGGGCTCTGGACGACGCCGTCGGACCTGGCGCGCTTCGCGATCGCGGTGCAGAAGATGCTCCGCGGCGAGCGGGGCCCGCTGTCCCAGGCAATGGCCCGCAACATGGTGACGCCGCGCAAAGGCGGCTACGGCCTCGGTCTCGTGATCGAGGACAAAGGCGCCACGGAGTACTTCACGCACGGGGGCTCGGACGAAGGGTTCCAGGCGCTTCTCTACGCGAGCGTCGACCGGGGCTACGGCGCCGCCCTCATGACCAACTCCGACGCGGGCTTCCGGGTCATGCCGGAGGTCTTGCGCGCAATCGCGGCCGAGTACAACTGGGAGGGTTTCCAGAAGGAGCCGATTGCTCTGGCGAAGCTTTCGCCCGAAGAGCTCGCGCGTTTCGCGGGGCGCTACAAGTTCGACTCGGATACGCTCTTCGTCGTCACGCCGCAGGCTTCGGGCCTCGAAGTCCAGGAACCGCTCGGCGAGACGTTCCTGCTTCTGCCGGTTTCGAAGGACGCGTTCGTCCGGCGGGACGAGGATGCCCGTTACACGTTCGGCCGGCGGGCGGACGGCGGCGTGGAGCTGCGGATCGACGGCGAGAAGTCGCGGACGGCGCCGCGCGTCGACAAGAGCACCCGGGTCCCATCCGAGGACCTCGACGCCGGCCGCATCGACGAGGCGGTGGCGGGCTACAAGAAGTTGAAGGCGGCGAATCCGTCGGACCCGGCCGTAGCCGAGGCGCACTTCAACCAGGTGGGCTATGGGTTCCTGCAGAAACAGGACTTCCCCAAAGCGATCGCGGTCTTTCGCCTCAACACCGAGCTCTATCCCGATTCCGCGAACACGTACGACAGCCTCGCGGAGGCGACCGAAGCGAGCGGAGACAAGGCGGGAGCGATCGCGCTGTACAAAAAGGCACTCGATGTCGCGAGTCGGGGCAAGGGATCCGGGGCCGCGACCGACGAGACCGTGCGGTCGCACGCCCAGGCGAGGCTGAAGGCCCTGGGCGAGCCCTGATCCGGGTCGATTCGCGGAGGTCCCATGAAACCGCTATCTCTCGCGCTGTGTCTTCTGGCGGCCGCGGCGGCGCTTTCCGGAGCCGAGCCGGCGCCGGTGCGGATCGCCGTGAAGGCCGGCCGGCTCATCGACGGCCGCGGCGGCCCGCCGGTCTCGCCGGCGCTGGTTCTGGTCGAAAACGGAAAAATCGCGGCGGTGGGCCCGAGCCTGACGATTCCGCCGGACGCGAAGGTCGTGGACCTGGGCGGCGCGACGCTTCTTCCGGGGCTCGTCGAGATGCACGACCACCTCACGGGAAGCCCCGAGAACCACGGCTATCAGTCCCTCGCGTACTCGACCGCACGCGAGGCGATCGACGGCGTCGCCAACGCCGAGAAGACGCTGCTCGCCGGGTTCACCACGGTGCGCAACGTCGGCGCCGGAGGTTTCGCCGACGTCGCGCTGCGCGATGCGATCGCCTCGGGCGAGATACCCGGCCCGCGCCTGGTCGTCTCGGGCCCGGCGCTCGGCATCACCGGCGGGCATTGCGACAGCAACCTCCTGCCCGCGGACTTCCACTACAAGCGCGAGGGAGTCGCCGACGGGCCATGGGAAGCGCGGGCGAAGGTGCGGGAAGTCGTCAAGTACGGCGCCGACGTCATCAAGATCTGCGCGAGCGGGGGAGTCCTGTCCAAGGGCGATCTCCCCGGCACGCCGCAGTACACACCCGAGGAGATGAAGGCCATCGTCGAAGAAGCGCACCGGCTGGGGCGCAGGGTCGCCGCCCACGCCCACGGCGCTCAATCCATCAAGGAGGCGATCCAGGCGGGCGTGGACTCGGTCGAGCACGCCAGCCTGATCGACGACGACGGCGTCCGCCTCGCGAAGGAGCGCGGCGTCTACCTCGTCATGGACATCTACAACGACGACTACATCCTCAAGGAGGGGCTGAAGGTCGGCATGCTTCCGGAGTCGATCGAGAAGGAGAAGCAGCTCGGCCAGCTCCAGCGCGACAACTTCCGCAGGGCGTTCCAGGCCGGCGCGAAGATGGCGTTCGGCACCGACGGCGGCGTCTACCCCCACGGCGACAACGCGAATCAGTTCGCCTACATGGTCCAGTACCCCATGACGCCGATGCAGGCGATCCAGGCGGCCACGGTCAACGCCGCCGACCTGCTCGGCTGGAAGGACCGAATCGGTTCGGTCGAGCCCGGCAAGTTCGCCGACTTGATCGCGGTCGCCAGCGATCCGCTCGCCGACATCCGCGCGCTCGAGACGGTCGGCTTCGTGATGAAGGGCGGCGAGATCGTCAAGAACGAGCTCAAAAAGTAACGCCGCGTCGCCGCGCTTCACCGTCCGCCGGCGCGGGCCACCTCGTAGTGGAGGACGACGGGCTCGGCCTCGATCAGGAACTCGCGGTCCCGTGCGAGGACGTGCGGCTTCTGCCAGTCCGGGCCGGCGAACTTCTGGATTGCGGCGATCGACTCCCAGTACGAGATCACGACGAACTCGGTCTGCGCGCCGTCTCTACGGCGGAGGATCTCGACGCCGTGATTGCCCTGGGTCTTTAGGATCTGCGGCACGCCCGTGGCATTGAGGTATTTCTCGTATTCGTCGGCTTTCGCCGTCAGCGTGCGGCCCTGCCAGATCCGCGCGATCATCCTCTTGGGGTTGAGCTGCGGGCTGGCGCTCGCGGAGGGCTGCGGAAGCAGGGAGGCGTCGGATCCCAGGGCGCCCGCGGCGGCGGCGAAGGCGAGAGTGGAGAACAGAAGAAAGCGTCGGCGCATCGGCAGTCTCCTTTTTGAATCGGATGAGAGCATAGCCCGAGGAGAGGCGGGCTAAGATCGCGGCGTGATTCCGATCGAAGCCATCCGCGCCGCCGACGAGCGGACCCGCGGGAAGGTGCACCGCACGCCGCTCCTGTCGGCGTCTTCCCTCGGAGCCCGCGCCGGCGTGCGCCTGTTTCTGAAGTGCGAGAACTTCCAGAAGACCGGTTCGTTCAAGGCGCGCGGCGCGCTGAACAAGGTCATGTCGCTGTCGAACGAGGACCGCACGTGCGGCCTCGTGACCGTCTCCGCCGGCAACCATGCCGCGGCCGTGGCGTGGGCCGCGGGGATCGCCGGCTGCGGGGCCGTAGTCGTGATGCCCGACGGAGCACCCCGGTCCAAGATCGAGGCGGTCCGATCCTACGGCGCCGAGATCGTGTTCCACGCCGACCGCGCCACGCTCTTCGACCGGCTGAACGAAGTACGCGAGGCCCGCGGACTGACCTTCGTGCATCCGTTCGACGATCCGACGGTTCTCGCCGGCGCGGCCACGGCAGGTCTCGAGATCGTCGCGGACATGCCGGACGCCCAGGTCGTCGTCGTCCCGGTCGGGGGAGGGGGGCTGCTCGGCGGCGTGGCCTCGGCCGTCAAGCAGCTGAGGCCTTCGGTCCGCGTGGTCGCCGTCGAGCTCGCGGATGGACCGGGTCTCGCTCCCGCCCTCGCCGCGGGCAAGCCCGTGCCGGTCCAGCGTCCCGACACGCTCGCCGACGGCATGACGCCTCCGTTCGTCGGCGCGCTGCCGCTCGAGATCGCGCGCGAGGCGGTGGACGAGATCGTGACGGTGACGGAAGACGAGATCCGCGAAGCCATGCGCCTGCTGATGACGCGCGCCAAGCTCGTCGTCGAAGGAGCGGGTGCGGCCGCCACCGCCGCGGTCCTGGCCGGGAAGACCGGAGCGGCGGACGGAGCGCTGGTCGTCGCGCTCGCCTCGGGCGGGAACGTCGATCTCGCGAAGGTCGCGGCGATCGTCTAGGTACGCGCCATTCGCGTGGCGCGATATTTCTGCGTGGCGTAACCGACGATCGCACCGACGATCGCGCCGGGCAGCATGATCTCGAAGTAGTAGTGCTTGCTGCTGGCGTCGGGAATCGCGGCCACAATGTAGGCGAGCAAAAGGCCGACACCGAGGCCGAAGACGATCCCGAGCGGCAGCGAGTGGACCTTGTTGGAGAAGAATCCGATCGCGAGGCCGGCGATCAGGCCCTTGACCGTCGAGCCCACGACGATCATGAGGATCTGGTCGCGCACCTCGGGGGTAAACCACGCGGTCAGTCCGTCGAAGATCCCGAGGATCCCGCCCAGCAGCAGTCCGAATACCGGCTTGGCCATCGTGCCTCCTGTCTTATCTATTCAACGCTCGCGCCGATTCCTTTACGGATCCGCGCCGGGAAATACGGATCAGCGCCGGTAAAAGATCAGCAGCAGCGAGCGCATCAATATGTAGGCGGCGATCAGGAGAATCGCCGTGCGGTAGCGTCCGAAGAAACGGGCCCCTTTTTCCCAGACGCTCTCGCGATACGCGGTCACGGGCTCCCCGTCGAGGTGCTT
This sequence comes from Acidobacteriota bacterium, assembly GCA_046725935.1. Classification (GTDB taxonomy): domain Bacteria; phylum Acidobacteriota; class Thermoanaerobaculia; order UBA5066; family Gp7-AA6; genus DAHUXD01. The sequence continues at coordinate 24,609 of JBKOZO010000090.1, forward strand.
CCTGACGTCCGCGGCCAGGTCCTGGGCCGAGGAGTAGCGCGACGCGGGGTCGATGGCCATGGCCTTCGCCGCAATCGCCGCCAGCGGCCGGGGCGTTGACGGTGTCCGTTCGTTCGCCGGAAGCGGCGAAGACCCCGAGGAGCCGCGAGCGCGGGCCAGGGCCGCATCTCCTTCGAAGGGCGGGCGCAGTGTCAGGAGGAAGTACAGGATCGCGCCCAGCGCATATACGTCGCTCGCGATCCCGACGCGGTTGGCGAGACCCTCGGCCTGCTCTGGCGCCATGTAGGCGAGCGTGCCTAAGACCATCCCTTCCGCGGTCGCCGCGGGGGTCGCCGGTCCGCCGTCGCGCGGCGCGCCTTCTTCGGGCAGCTCCAAGATCTTCGCGACGCCCCAGTCCAGGACCAGGACTTCGCCGAAGCTTCCGACCATGACGTTCTCGGGCTTCAGATCCCGGTGCAGGACGCCATGCGCGTGCGCGAAGGCGACGGTTTCGCAGACCCGCTGGAAGACGCGGAGCCGTTCGGGAAGCGGCGTCTCCGCCGCCAGCTCGTCGAGCCGGCGCCCGTCCACCCGCTTCATCGCATAGAACATCCGGCCGTCCGGCAGAGTGCCGGCGTCGTGCACGGGCACGATCCCCGGGTGCTCGAGGCGCGCGATGATCCGCGCCTCGCGCAGCGTCCGCGCCGCGATCTCCGGGCTCGCGGCTCCGGGTCCGACGACCTTGAGAGCGACCTTGCGGCCGAGGACGCGGTCCTCCGCGAGGTAGACCGTTCCCATTCCGCCCGAGCCGAGCTCTTCGAGCACGCGGTACTTCGTGTCGCCGAGGTCGGGCCACTCGGCGACTCGCCGCAGATGCGCGACGGTCTCGTCGGAGAGCCATCTCACCGGGACACCCCGAGAAGGCTGCGCGCTTCTTCACGGAACTCGCGGTCGCTGGCCGTGATCTCCCGGAGCATCTCGAGCACGATGCGCCGGAACTCGCGCCGCGCGAACGCCAGGAAGTTGGTGACCTGTGTGGCGGGAATTCCGAACTCGTCGGCCAGACGCTCGTACGTGAGCTTCTCGTCGGGATCGCGGTCGAGCTCGTAGCGCTCGAACAATCGATAGGGCAGGTCCTTGCCGCGCAGCGCGCACTCCTCGCGCAGCTTGTCGACGGCCAGGGCGAAGAGGCTGCGCACCCACTCGGCGTGAAAGTACTGCTCCATCGTCAGGTGGTCCGGCGGCTCCTTCATCGCGAGCTCGCCCTCGGCGCCCTCGAAGTCCAGAGGCAGGAGCGCGGTGCCCGGCGAGCGTTTCGCGCGCGCCGCGGCCTTCTTCTCGTTGGCGACGAAACGGTCCAGGCAGACGCGCAGGTACGTCCGGAAGCTCCCCTTGCCCGGGTCGTACCCGGCGAAGAACTCCTTCTCGAGGGCGCGGGTGAAGAAGCCCTGGGTCAGGTCCTTCGCGTCCTCGTTGGATTCCCCGAAGCGCGCGCGCAGATACTTGTAGACCGGCTTCCAGTACGTCTCGACGATGGTCGCGAGTCCGCGCTCGCGCTCGACGAGGTCCTCGCTCTGCGCCGCGAGGACGGCCGATCGCCGCGTGGCGGGGAACCGATCCCCGCCCGGACCGCCGATGTCGGTGTCCGGAGGCATGCTCGGTATATGGTAAGAGGGTGACGTCCGACGCGACAGCGGTCGCCGCCGCCAACGTGGCCTTCTACAAGGCTCTGGAGGCCAGGGACGTGGAAACCATGGCCGAAATCTGGCTCCACGACGAGTCCGCCAGTTGCGTCCACCCCGGCTGGCACCGCCTCGACGGCTGGGAGGAAATCGAGCGCTCCTGGGAAAACATCTTCACGAACTCGCGGCCGTGGACCGTCGCCTGCGAAGACGTGCGGATCGCGGTGGCGGGGGACCTGGCCTGGGTCACGTGCGTCGAGGTCATCACGCCGTTCGGCGGCAACGGCACTTCCGACGCGGCCCGGATGCAGGCCACGAACCTTTTCGGGCGCGTCGACGGAGAGTGGCGGCTGGTCCATCACCACGCCTCGCCGTCGCCGACGGAAGATTCCGAAGAGGACGAGACGATCAACTGACGCGCGAAGGCGTGGAGCGGGCTCAGACTCTGAGCGGCCCGCTGCGCGGGCCAACCGAAGGGGGAGGGGAAGTCGCTTGTGCGTCCTCTCCCGGGAATCGGACTGGGGATTGATGAGGCCGGCATGAAGGCGGTTCGCGTCCACGCGCCGGGAGGTCCCGAGGCCCTCGTCTTCGAGGACGTTCCGGAACCCAATCCCAAGGCCGGCGAGGTGCTCGTCCGCGTCGAGGCGGCGGGCGTCAACTTCATCGACGTCTATCACCGCACGGGCCTCTACAAGATCGCGATGCCCGACACGCTGGGCCGGGAAGGAGCCGGCACGGTGGAGGCCGTTGGGCCGGACGTCACGGACTTTTCTCCCGGCGATCGTGTGGCGTGGGCGTTGGTGCCCGGCTCCTACGCCGAGAAGATGGTCGTTCCGGCGGAGCGCCTTGTGAAGGTTCCCGACGGGGTGCGGACTCGCGTCGCCGCGGCGGCGATGCTCCAGGGAATGACGGCGCATTACCTCGCCTGCTCGACGTACCCTCTGAAGCCCGGCGACTCGTGTCTCGTGCACGCGGCGGCCGGCGGGGTGGGACTGCTCCTGACCCAGATCGCGAAGATGCGCGGCGCGCGCGTGCTCGGCACGGTCTCCACACCCGCGAAGGCGGAGCGATCGAAGGAAGCCGGAGCCGACGCGACGATCGACTACACCAAGGAGGACTTCGAGGCCGAGGCCAAGCGGCTGACTTCCGGCCGCGGAGTCGAGGTCGTGTACGACTCGGTGGGGAAGACGACTTTCGAGAAGAGCCTGGCGAGCCTCGCACGCCGCGGCACACTGGCGCTCTTCGGGCAATCGAGCGGCCCGGTGCCTCCCATGGATCCGCAGGTCCTCTCCCAGCGCGGCTCGCTCTTTCTGACCCGTCCGACGCTGGCCGACTACATCGCCACGCGGGAAGAGCTGCTGTGGCGCGCGGGCGAAGTGCTGGGTTGGATTCGCGACAAGCGCCTCACCGTGCGGATCGACCGGGAATTCCGACTCTCCGAGGCCGCCGCCGCGCACCGCGCCCTCGAGTCGCGAGACACGTCCGGCAAGGTGCTCCTCATCACCTAGTCGATCCGCTCCGCCTGTGAAATGATGGCGCCACGCATCGCACGCCTCTGACGCTCGAGGAGGAGGAGATCGTGATCCTGGTGACGGGCGCCACGGGCAAGGTCGGGCGCGAAGTCGTCCGTCAGCTGGCGTCGGACAGCGTTCCGGTCCGCGCGTTCGTTCGCGATCCGGCGCGCGCGTCGAGCCTGCGCCTGCCCGGCGTGGACATCGCGGTAGGAGATCTCGGCCGGCCCGACACGCTCGATCGCGCGCTGTCGGGCGTGAATCGCGTCTTCCTGCTCTCGCCGGCCGATCCGGAGCAGGTCACGCTCCAGGGCAACGTCGTCCAGGCCTGCAAGCGGGCGGGAGTGGCGCGCGTCGTCAAGATCTCCGTCGCGGGAGGGCCCGACGCTGCCACGCAGATCGGGCGCTGGCACTGGACCACCGAGAAGCAGATTGAGGCCTCCGGTCTGGGATTCACGATGCTCCGCCCGACGCTCTACATGCAGCAGACGCTGTCCTTCGCGCCGTCCGTCGCGACGAGCGGCAGCTTCTCGGCGCCCATGGGGACGGGTGAAGTCGCGATGGTGGACACGCGCGACGTCGCGGCCGTGGCCGTTCGCGCGCTGACCGAGGACGGCCACGAGCACAAGATTTACGACGTGACGGGTCCCGAGGCGCTGTCGTTCGACGCCGTGGCCGACGCCATCTCCGAGGCGATCGGCCGCAAGATCTCCTACGTCCACGTTCCGCCCGAATACGCGAAGAAGCAGATGCTCGGGGGAGGCGTGCCGCGCTGGCTGGTCGACGACATGCTGGTGCTCTTCGCCTCCTTCCGGGAAGGCTACGGGGCCACGGTGTCCGACGCCGTGCAGAGCGTGACCGGCCGGCGGCCGCGGTCCTTCCAACAGTTCGCCCGCGACCACGCCCACGCCTTCCTGGAGGGAAAGGCGTGATCGCCGTCGCGATCGTGCTCGCCCTGCCGTCATTCGCTCCCACTCCGCCGCCGCCGCCACAACCGTTCCGGGCTCCCGTCCACATTCCGATGGGATCGACGCGCTCGCCGCAGGCCCTCGCCGCGGCGGACTTCGACGGCGACGGGAAGAAAGACCTCGCGGTCGCGAGCGACGGCAGCAACGACGTGACGATCCTGCGGGGCGACGGCACCGGCGGACTGCGCGTGGCCGGCCGCTTTCCCTCGGGCCAACAGCCCGCCGAGGCGCTGGCCGTCGATCTCGACAAGGACGGGAAGATCGACCTCGCGATCCCCAACCACGAGACGAGCGGGGTGACGCTGCTGAAGGGAGACGGGCGCGGAGGATTCCGTCCTTTTCCGCAGTCTCCGCTGACGGTGCACTCCAAGCCCCACCCCCACACGATCGACGCGTGCGACGCCAACGGCGACGGCTGGCTGGACCTGGTCGTCGACGACTGGGGCGAGAATCGACTCACACTCGTGCTTTCCGACCGGAAGGGCGGCTTCCGCGGTCCCGGCACGCCGATCGAGGTCGGCCGGAAGCCGTACCGGAACCTCCGCGCAGGGGATCTCGATGGCGACGGCCGGTGCGACATCGTCGCTCCGAGCTACGAACTCGGCGTGGTGACGGTGCTGATGGGCGACAGCCGCGGGAATTTCCAGGCGAAGCCGGCGATCACGGCCGGCCCCGCGCCGTTCGTGGTCGCGATCGCGGATCTCAATCGGGACGGCAAGCTCGACGTGGCGATGAACAATTACTCGGGCCAGATCACCGATTCGAGCGACGACGCGTTGACGTTCCTCCTCGGCGACGGCCGCGGAGGCTTCCGGCTCGGTCCCCGGATCGCCACGGGCCGCGGGCCCTTCGACGCTGCCGCCGGCGACATCGACGGCGACGGATACGCGGACGCCGCGGTGGCGAATCACGCGGGCGCAGACCTGACGGTCTCCTTCGGCGGACCCGACGGTCTGTCACCCTCGCGCACGGTCCAGGTTCCGATCGGGAGCAAGCCCGACCGTGTGCTTCTCACCGACTTGAACGGCGACGGGAAAGCGGATGCCCTGGCAGTCGCGATCGAGGACCACGACGTGGCGGTCCTGATCGCCCGCTGAGATCTCGAAAGGAGCGCCCATGACGGCCAACGCGACTCTGGCGAGACGGTGGTTCGAGGAGGTCTGGAATCAGCGCAAGGACGAGACCGTGCGCGATCTGATGGCCGAGGAGTGCGACGGCCACATGGAAGGCGGGGACGTGCGCAGTCCGGCCGAGTTCCTCGCCGCCCGGGCAGCGCTCCTGGCGGCGTTCCCGGACATCGCGGTGAAGGTCGAAGACGTCGTCTCCGAGGGAGACAAGGTCGTCGTGCGCTGGTCCGCGAGCGGTACGCACCGGGGCGGCGAGCTCGGAATCCCGGCCAGCGGCAGGAAGGCGTCGTTTCGCGGAATGAGCTGGATTCGATTCGCGAACGGGAAGATCGTCGAGGGCTGGGACAGCTGGAACATGGGCCGGCTGCTGCAGGAGCTGGAGCCCCGGTCCGCCGCCGCCCTCTGAAGTCCACGCCGTCGCGCGGCCGCCCGCGGGAGCGGCCGCGCCCGACGCGGAAACCGTCATACCTCTTCGGTCGAAGCGGTAGGATTCGCCTGCTCGGTCTGAGGGAGGCTGCGATGTCCGCTCGAATTCCGCCGACGTACGACGACGCTGTCCTCGTTCTGCGCCTCTTCGAGCTGCGCCGTGAAGAGAAGCTGCGGGCCGCGCGCGAGTGGTTCCGCACGCAGTTCTTCCCGCGTTCCTTCGACGACGTGCGGACAGTGACGAGCACGAACGGTGCCGAGAACACGCATTACCGCATGGTCACCGGCTACTGGGACATGGCCTGCTCGTTCGTGGCGAACGGCGTGCTCCATCCGGACCTCTTCTTCGAGTCGGGCGGCGAAGCGCTCTTCGTGTGGGCGAAGTTTTCGCCGTTCATCGAGGACCTGCGTCGGGATCAGCAGAACCCGAGGATCCTGGCCAACGTCGAGAAGGCGATCGCGATGACGCCCGGGGCGGCCGAAAGGGTCGCCGGCATACGCGGCCGCCTCGACGCGATGCGCGAGCGCTACAGCCGCAGGTAGATCCCGTCTCTCAGAAGCCGAGGTCGCTCAGGCCGGGGTGCCCGTCGGGACGCCGTCCGAGGGCCCAGTGGTACTTGCGGTCCGACTCCTTGATCGGAAGGTCGTTAATGCTCGCCAGCCGGAGGCGCATGTAGCCGCGCTCGTCGAACTCCCAGTTCTCATTCCCGTAGGAGCGGAACCAGCTACCCGAGTCGTCGTGCCATTCGTAGGCGAAGCGCACGGCGATGCGGTTGTCCGCGAACGTCCAGAGTTCCTTGATGAGCCGGTAGTCGAGCTCCTTGGCCCACTTGCGTTTCAAAAACGCCACGATTTCCGGCCGGCCGCTGAAGAACTCGGAGCGGTTTCGCCAGCGCGAGTCGGGCGAGTAGGCCATCGAGACCTTCTCCGGGTCGTGTGTGTTCCACGCGTCCTCGGCCAGGCGGACTTTCTGGACGGCAGTTTCGCGGGTGAACGGGGGCAGGGGGGGCCGCGGCGCTTCGGGGGATCCAGCGGATGCGTCCTTCATGATGGCTCCTTCGTCATTCGTTCTTCCGGTGATCCATGCAACGGACGCGCCGACCGGTCATCGCGCGGCATCGCAGGCCTCGCCGAGAATCTGCCGGATCCGCGGCTCCCATTCCCGGTGCTCGGGTTTCATGAGGACCGAGCGCAGGCACGTCACGCGCTCGGCGTCGAGGCCGAAGAAGCGTCCGGGAAGCTCCGCCAGGGCCAGGTGGAGATCTCGCTTCGCAGCTTCTTCGAAGACGCGGCGGGCGCGGGCGGAAGACTCGGCGGGGCTCCGTTCGTGGACGGCCCAGACCACGATGTCGAGCTCGGGCTCGAACGCCGGCGTCCACCTCGCGTCGGCCGCGAGGTTCGCGTGCAGCGCGCACGCCGCCTCTCGCGAGGCTTCCAGGCCTCTCGCGAACGTCCCGCCGCGCGTCAAAGGAAGCAGACGCTGGGTCGCCCAGAGCGCGACGGCCGAGGCGCCGGGGCGCGAGCACTCGAGGCTGATCTCCCCGAGGTGGAGCTGTGCGGAGGAGAAGTACGTGTACGGAGAGTCGTGCTTGTAGAAGCGGCCCACCGAAGGATCGCGGAAGAGCACGCAGCCGCATCCGTAGGGCTGGAGGCCGTGCTTGTGGGGATCGATCACGATCGAGTCGGCTTGCCCGATCGCGTCGAACGCGCGGCGGGCCGGCGGCGCGAGATTGCCGGCGAGCGTGTAGTAGCCGCCGTACGCGGCGTCCGCGTGGACGCGCGCGCCGTGGCGGCGAGCCAGCTCCAGGATCTCCGGCAGCGGATCGACCGAGCCGGTGGCGGTGCTTCCCATCGTGGCGACGATCGTGCCGACGCCGCCGCGCGCCAGGCGCGCCGCGAGGGCGTCGGTGTCCATCCGGCCGCGCCGGTCGCACTCCACGGGCTCGAACGGCATGCCCAGGACGGCGCTGATGCGCGAGTGCGTGTAGTGCGCCTGCGACGACGCTACGACCACCGCGCCCGGACGGAGCTCCCGCGCGACCCAGAGGGCCTCGAGGTTGGCCATCGTCCCGCCGCCGCAGAGATGGCCGAGGTGGGTCTCCCAGCCGAACATCGCCGCGAGAGCCGCCACCGCCTCGCGCTCCATCGCCGAAGACGCGCGTCCGCCGTCGAGCGCATGGTTGTTGGGATTGATCCAGAGCGACAGCGCGTAGGCGAGGCGGGCCACCGGGTGGGGAGGCTTGAGCATCTGTCCCGCATAGAGCGGGTGGAAGTACGGGAAGTTGTCGTGGAGGCGCGACGCCGCCTCGCGGAGAATGCACCGGAGCTCGCCGGCATCCAGGGTCGGCGCGCCCGCGGACGGAAGGCGCGCGAATCCTTCGGCGAGGCGCTCGACCGCGGCGCGAAGCTCTACGGCCGACTCTTCCGCGCCGAGGTCTGCGCCGTTCATGCGGCCGGCGGCCCGAACGCGGCCCGCACGTCGCCGCGCCGAAGGACGTAGATGGTGCCGCCGAAGAGGAGGAGCCCGACGATGCCGATCACGACCGCGACCGCGAGGCCCGCCACCCTGGCCTCCGCCGCGCCAGAGACGGCTTCGCGGGCGGCCGCGAGGGTCACCGCCGCGGCGAAGGCGGAGATGGCGAGGGTCGCCAGGACTCCGACCGCGGCCACGGCGATCATCACTCTTCGCGCCCACGGCTTCATCTGCAGCAGCGACCAGGCGAGGTACGCGACCGACGACGCGACGACGATCTGGATCGCGAAAATCGTCGAGCCGTGGCGCACCACCACGTCGGCGCCCAACGCGCGGGCGGCCTTGAGGGAGTCCAACGGGAGAAACGGGATCCCCTGGTCGAGTCCTCCGAATCGCCAGACGAAGCAGCCCAGCAGACCGTTGCCGGCGCGGATCAGGGCGATGACGAGCCAGGTCCATCCGATGACCGTCACCGCGCGGGGGCGCTCTGGGGCTGGCGCGTCCATCGTGCTCGTCGGGAATCATATGGCGGCCGGCGCCGGGAACCTTCCGCGTCGGCGCGGGTTCCCACTCTCCGGAGGACTCGGAGGATGGACCGTACCCGTCTGCCGCGGCGCCTGGCCGTCGCGGCCATGCTCGTCGTCGCCGTGATCGGCGGTCTCGTCGTGACCAGCCGTGCGTATCGCATGGAGAGTGAGACCGTCGACGAGGCGGCCGCGCGCCTGACCGCGCTCGCCTTTCGCGAGGCGCGTCCTCGGGCCTCCGGCGTCGCGGGCGCCGCACTGGCCGCGATGTTCGAAGCCCATCGGCTCGTCCGATCCGCGGCACTGTCCGTCGAGGTCGCCTCGTATCCCGATGCGGCCGAGAGGGCGGTCGCGATCGCCCAGGCCCACGGAGGGTATCTCGCGGATTCCCGCGTGGCGCGAGATCCCGGCGGTCGGCAGAGGGGCACGCTGACACTGCGCGTTCCCGCGGGCCGCTTCGATGCGGCGTTTCGCGAGCTCAAGGGGCTCGGCCGCGTCGAGGCGGCGAGTGTGGAGACCCGCGACGTCACGAAGGAATACGCGGACCTCGCGGCGCGGGTGTCGGCCAAGCGCGAGGCGAGGCAGAGACTGACCGACATTCTCCGAACGCGAACCGGCGACCTCGCTGATCTCGTCGCCGCGGAAAAGGAGCTCTCGCGCCTGATCGAAGAGATCGAGGAGCTCGAGGGAACTAGGCTGTACTACGAGCGGCAGACGGCGCTGTCCACGATCGCCGTGGATCTGGCCGAGCCCGTGGTCTTCCTGCGCGACGGGGCGCTCGCGCCTCTTTCGAAGGCGTTGCGCGACGCGCTCCCGCTTCTGGCGGGCTCGGCGGCGGCGATGGTCTACACCGCGGCGGCGGCTCTGCCCTGGGCGATCGCCGTGCTCGTAGTCTGGAAGATGCGCCGGAAGACCGGTGCGCGGCTCGGACTCTCAGCGGCCCGCTTCGCGGGCCAACCGAAATGAGAGGGGAAGTCGCTTTGAGAACTCTCTCCCTCGAAAACGCGTGCAGTGCGATTATTGACGCACGCGTTCGCAAAACTTGGTCGCGTCGCGATTTGATTGTGTATGGCTACCTGGCTACTGGCGGAGAAGCGTGCGCGAGCCAACTCCGGAACACAGGAGTCGCGCGGATCGGATCGAAGTCGCTGTCTTTCTCCAGAAAATCGAAGCGGCGAAATCCCTTGGCAACGGCGCGATCGAGGTCCTTGCACGCCTGCGAGGCGTCCCCGAACCGCGCGGCGGCGGCCGCGAGGTTGTAGTCCACGTTCGGGTTCTCGGGGTCGATCTCGCCGGCCACGGAGTAGAGCATCCGTGCTCTCGCGAGCTCGCGCTTGTCGAGCATCTGCTGCGGAAGATAGAAGCCCGTCTGGGCCCTCAGGTTCACCAGGATCCTCTCGGCCGAGAGCCGCTCCTCGGGAGACGGATCGGACGCCGCCTTCTTTCGAAGAGCCGGAATGCCGAGCTGGGCCGCGACGAAGCCCGGCGCCGGAACCTCCGACTGCTCGGCTGCGTGGCGCACGATTCCCGCCAGGCGCGAGAGCGTGGCGCGGTCTCGCTCGTCGCGTGCGCGGGCCTCCCTGACCGCGCTTCGGACCTCACGGGATTCGGCGAGGCGCTTCGCGGCGACCTCGGCCTCGGCGGTGTCCACGAGTCCCCGGAAGTCCTCGGCCGCGTACGCGTAGAGCGCCGCCGCTTCCGCCGCCCGGCCTCCGGTCTCGGCGGCGCGGGCTGCGGACGACGCCTCGGCGTACAGCGACGCGATCCGCTCGCCGTCGCGGGGTCTCGTGCCGGCCTTCATCGCTTCGAGCTCCATCCACACGATTGCGGCGCGAGCGACCGGTTCCGGCGCCCACTGGTGCGGACCGTCGAAAAACGCGATGCGATGGGAGGCCTTGACCGCCGAGAGCTTCTCGTCGAGGGAGCGCATCTCGTAATAGTTCATGTCCCGGTCGCCGACCGTCCCGAAGAATCCGAAGGACGGGGCCTGGCGGATCGGCGCCGAGGCGTGCGGGAAGCCGGCGCCGCAGCCGATGACGCCGGCAAACACCTTCGGAAGCTCCAGCGCCATCGCGACGGAGGCGCGGCCTCCTCCCGAGAAACCGCCGATGTAGGTGCGGCGCTCGTCGAGCGAGAGCGTGGCGTGCGTGTCCTTCCACATCGCGCGCATCGCCGGCGTGTTCGGATCGTCCCTGGTATCGCTCTGCGAGTTGTAGGAAGAGACCAGGATCCAGCCGAACTCCTCGGCGGCGGCGCGAAACCGCTCGATCGGCACGAGGGCGTTGCCACGGGCGTCGAGCAGGTAGAGGACCGGCCATGCCCGAGACGCGGAATAAGCGGACGGAAGGGAGAGCGCGTAGCTCTGGTCCGGGGCATCCTTGCAGACGATCTTTTCCGTCACCTGGCCGGGCGCGAGCGCGGCCACGAGGGCGAGGGCGGCGATCACGATCCCAGGGCGGCGAGCCGGTCCAGCAGATCCACGACGCGGCAGGAGTAGCCCCACTCGTTGTCGTACCACGCGACGACTTTGACGAAGCCGTCTCCCTCGGCCCGCGTCGAGAGCGCGTCGAAGATCGAGGAGTGCGGGTTGCCGATGATGTCCGAGGAAACCAGCGGCACCTCGCTGTACTCGACGATTCCCGACAGCGGACCGCCGGCTGCTTTCTTCACGGCGGCGTTGACGTCGGCGGCGGACGGCTTCGCGCGAACCCGGCAAGTCAGGTCCACGATCGAGCCGTCGGGCACAGGCACGCGCATCGCCATTCCGTCGAGCCTGCCGGCGAGCCCGGGCAGGACCTTGCCGACCGCGCGAGCGGCACCGGTCGTCGTCGGAATGATGTTCTCCGCGGCGGCGCGGCTGCGCCGCAGATCCTTGTGCGGCACGTCGGCGAGGCGCTGGTCGTTGGTGTAGGCGTGGACCGTGGTCATCAACCCTTCTTCGATACCGAACGCGTCGTCGAGGATCTTCGCGACGGGAGCGAGGCAGTTGGTCGTGCAGGACGCGTTGGAGACGAGGCGGTGCGACGGCGAAAGCGTTCGGTCGTTGACGCCGACGACGATCATCGCGTCGATCTCGTCCTTGGCCGGAACGGTCAGGATCACCCTCTTCGCGCCCGCCGCGAGGTGCTTCTCGAGGTCCTTGCGCGTCAGGAGCTTGCCCGTGGACTCGACGACGATTTCGACGCGGTGCTCCTTCCACGGGATCTTCGAGGGGTCCTTCTCGGAGGTCATCTCGGTGCGGCGGCCGTCGACCGTCATGCTCTCGGCGTCGGTCTTCACGTCTCCCGGAAAGACTCCCATCACGGTGTCGTACTTCAGGAGGTAGGCGAGGTGGTCGTTGTCGTAGAGATCGTTGATGACGGCGACCTCGACGTCGCGGCGCTCGGCGAGGATGCGAAAGACGGTACGGCCGATCCGCCCGAATCCGTTGATCCCGACGCGCACCGTCATGCGGTCGCCTCCGCGGCGGCATAGCGCGCGACGAGCTCGACGGCGCGGTGCGCGTAGCCGTAACCCGAGTCGAACCAGGACAGCGTCTTGGAGACGCGATCCCCCAGCGCCATCGTGGCGAGCGAGTCGAACGTGGCCGAGAAGGGCGTGCGCGCGACGTCCGAGGAGACGATCGGCTCGGTCTCGAACCGGAGAATGCGCTTCCAGCGTGGATCCTCGGAGGCGGACCGGAGCGCGTCGTTGACGGTGGCCGCGGTGACGGGCTTCTCGTGCCACGTCACGAGGTCCACGACCGAGCCGTTGGACACCGGCACGTTCATCGCGTATCCGGTCAGCCGCGGGGCCAGCGACGGCAGCAGCTCCGCGAGCATTGCCGGAGAGCGGGACTCCTGCGGAATGATGTTCTCGGCCGCCGCGCGTCCGCGCCGCTTGTCCTCCGCCGGCACGTCCGCGAGGTGGTGGGCGCTCGTGTAGGAATGGATCGTGGTGAAGATCGCCCGCTGCGTCGTGAACGCCTCGTCCAGGATCTTCAAGACCGGCGCGAGGCAGTGCACCGTGGAGGACGCGTTCGAGACGATCTGCTGGTTGGGCGAGAGGGCGTCGTCGTTGACTCCGGCGACCAGCGTGACGTCCGCGGGCTCGAGCGGCGGCGCCATCAGGATCACTCGCCGGGCGCCCGCCGCAAGGTGCGCCTCCGCGTCGGCGCGCGTGCGGCCGCGCGACGTCGCTTCGAAGACCGTGTGGACGCCGAGTCCCGCCCAGTCCGGAACCGGAGGCTGATCCTTGCCGGTGATGAGGGCGATTCGCCGGCCGTCCACGACGAGGCTTCCGTCCTTCGCGGCGACCTCGCCGGGAAAGCGGCCGAGGAGGGTGTCGAGCTTGAGCAGATACGCGAGCCCCGCCGGCTCGGCCAGATCCGCCACGGCGGCCACACGCATGTCCTCCCGCTCGTGAAGGATGCGGAAGAGATTGCGGCCGATCCGCCCGAACCCGAAGATGCCGACCGCCGTCATGCCGGAATGTCTACCATACTGAAGATAATTCGGGTTCCGCCGTCATCCTGAGCGCAGCGAAGGATCCTGGACTCAACAAGCCACAGAGGCAATCGAGTACGGGATCCCTCGTCGCGGAGCCTGCCCTGAGCGAAGTCGAAGGGCTCCTCGGGATGACGGGCGCTGAGGAGGTGACGAATGCGCGTAGGTCGTTTGGGATGGCTGGCGGCGGCGGTGCTGGCGGGCGCCGGCGCGTTTGCGGCGGCTGCGGAGCAGGGGTCGGCGAAGGATAAGGCCGAACTGCTGCGAACCGACGCCGAGTTCTCCGACGCGGCGCAGAAGGTCGGCATCGCCGCAGCGTTCGTGAAGTACGCCGATCCGAACGCCGTGATGCTGCCCGCCAACGAGAATCCCGTTACGGGCGCCGACGGAATCCGCAAGCAGTTCGCCGACCTGCCGGCCGGCACGACGCTCACGTGGAAGCCCAACAAGGCGGAGGCCGCCGCGTCCGGAGACCTGGGGTACACGCTCGGCAGTTACGTGCTGCGTTCGAAGGACAAAGACGGCGCTCCGATCACGCGCTACGGCAAGTACTGCTCGATCTGGAAGAAGCAGCCCGACGGAAGCTGGAAGTGGGTCGTGGACGTGGGCACGCCGTCGCCGGCGCCGTAGACGAGGTTCCAAGTTGCAGGTTCCAGGTGGAGCTGCGGTTAGACTCCGCGCATGCGAAAGATCGTCTGCGCCGTCTTAGTCCTCGGTCTGCTCGGTTCTCCCGCTCGCGCGGCGGACAAGCCGCGGGCCCGCGACCTCGGCGTGCCCTTCGAGGGAACGACGGGGCCTCTCAACGCGATCACCGACGTCAAAGGCGTCGAAGTCGGCGAGAGCACGATCATCCGCGGCGAGGGCAAGCTCGAAGTCGGCAAGGGCCCGGTCCGCACCGGCGTGACCGCGGTGCTTCCGCGCGGCGCTCGTTCCAACGACGATCCGGTCTTCGCGGGCTGGTTCTCCCAGAACGGGAATGGCGAGATGACCGGAACGACCTGGCTCGAAGAGTCCGGATTCCTCGAGGGGCCGGTGATGATCACCAATACGCACAGCGTCGGCACGGTGCGCGACGCCGTGATCGCCTGGCGCGTGCGCCATGGGGGAGCGGACCAGACCGGCTACTGGTGGTCCCTTCCCGTCGTGGCCGAAACCTGGGACGGCGAGCTGAACGACGTCAACGGATTCCACGTGAAGGCCGAGCACGTCGATGAGGCCCTGGGCTCGGCGCGCGAAGGGGCGGTCGCCGAGGGCAACGTCGGCGGCGGCACCGGAATGGTCTGCTACGGGTTCAAGGGAGGCATCGGCACCGCGTCGCGCCGCCTTCCGGAACCGGCCGGGGGCTACACGGTCGGCGCCCTCGTCCAGTGCAACTGCGGCCGCAAGTCGGATCTCCTGATCGCGGGCGTGCCCCTGGGGCGGGAGCTCGCCGGCAAAGGAACTCGCGATGAGGATTCCGGATCGATCATCATCGTCGTCGCGACCGATGCGCCGCTTCTGCCGCACCAGCTGAAGCGACTCGCCCGCCGCGCGACGATGGGGCTCGCGCGCACGGGCTCCAGCTCCGGGAACGGATCCGGGGACATCTTCATCGCCTTCTCCACCGCCAACCCCGGAGCGGCGAAGACCACGGGGAACGTGACGCCGACGATGCTGCCCAATGACCGCATGAATCCACTCTTCTCGGCGACCGTGCAGGCGGTCGAGGAAGCCATCGTCAACGCGATGGTCGGGGCCGACACGATGACGGGCGCCAACGGCGTGACGGTGCGCGCCCTGCCGCACGACGAGCTGCAGAAAGCGCTGAAGAAGTACAACCGGCTGACTCCGTAGGGGCGGGGCTCGTCCCCGCCCAGGGGCGGCCGCGAGGGCCGCCCCTACGGAAGATCGGACAGGAGCTTCTCCCATTCCCGCCAGTACGCTTCGCCGCCGGTGACGTACGTGTCGTTGTGGCCGGCGCCGGGAATGACGAAGAGCGTCTTGGGCGGCGGCGCGCGCTCGTAGAGCTCGCGCCCCTGCGACGCTGGAGCGATCTCGTCGCGCTCCGCCACGAGAAACAGCTTGGGCGCGGAGATCGCGCCGATCTTCGCGGCGCTGTCGAAGCGGCTCCGGACCAGAAAGCGCGGCACGAACGGGTAGTGCACGCGGGCCATCGCGAGGATCGAGTAGAACGGCGTCTCGAGGATGAGACCGCCGCAGGGTTTCTCGGAGGCGAGATCGATCCCGACGGCCGATCCGAGCGACTCGCCGAAGACGAGGATCCGCTCCGGCGGGAACCCGCGCTCGAGGGCCGCGGCGTAGACGGCGCGCGCGTCGCGGTACAGGCCCTCTTCGTCGGGGGAGCCCGACGACCGGCCGTAGCCGCGATAATCCACGAGAAAGACGTCGAGGCCGAAGCGGCGGTTCAAGATCCGCGCGCGGTCGAGACGGTCGGAGGCGTTGCCGGCGTTTCCCTGGAAGAAGAGCAGCGCCCGCTTTCCGCCGCCCCGAATGCGCCAGCCTCGGAGAACCACTCCGTCGCTGGAGGGAAGTGTCAGCTCCTCGGACGTCAGACCGAAGGAATCCGGGGACGCCGACAGGACCCGGCTCGGGAAGTAGAGGAGCTGATTCTCCAATCCCCAGAGGATCGCCAGAAGACCCCCCGCCGTCGCCAGGAGCCACGCCGCGGCTTTGGTGCCGCGCCTCACGTTTCTCAATATACTTCGGTGGGAGAGGTCGTCAGGCACGTGACCGGGGGCAACTCCGCGATCCCGAGCTTCCTCGGCGCCAAGCGCATGGACGGAATCTCGCGCGATTCCTCGCAGATCCGGCCGGCCCGGCTCCTCATGTGAACCGAGTCGAATGGAACCTGACGAGCTCCGCCGCCGTATCGCGAGCTTCCCCCGCTGGCACTACGAGTTCGACTTCGGCAACGGGATCACGACGCCGATCTACTACAAAGACCGCGGCAATCGCCATCACCAGCGGGGCCGGTACTTCTTCGATCCCCTCGTGGCGGCGGCCGGGGGCTCGCTCCGGGGCATGCGCGTGCTCGATCTCGGGTGCAACGCGGGATGGTGGTCGCTGCGAGCGGTGGAGGCCGGTACGGACTTCGTCGCGGGGATCGACGGCCGGCAGATGCACGTCGACGAGGCCAGCCTCGTATTCGAGGCGAAGGGCATCGAGCCGTCGCGGTACTCGTTCTCGGTCGGGGACGTGCTTCGCGACAAATGGCCCGACGGGCCGTTCGACGTCGTGCTCTGCCTCGGGCTGCTGTACCACGTGAGCGATCCGATCGGGCTGCTGGCCCGCATCGCCGAGGCGAACACGGACCTCCTCGTGATCGACACGAAGGTGACCGACGGCGCCGGTTTGTACTGGCGGTCGCGGACCGACTCGGCGACCGATCCGCGCAGCGCGGTCGGCCTGAAGACCGTCCTGACCCCTTCGCGGCGCGCCCTCATCGACCTCGTGCGATCGCACGAGTACCAGGTGGTACCCCTGGCGCCGAACATGACGAACTACGAGGGCATGGAGGACTTCCGGACCGGCGAGCGGCTCGCGTTCCTGTGCGCGAAGGTCACCGACCTGTCGTCGCTGCGGTCGTCCGCCGCGGGAGCGCCTCCGTTCTCGTGGTTCGAGTCTCGGATGCACGGAGCGCTGCGGAAGGCGAGGGCGCGCATCTGGTCGCGGCGCCTGACGAAGGGAACTACGAAGTCCTGAGCTCGATGTGCCGGCCGTCCCACGCGGGCTCGGCGGCCGGATGATCCACGTTTTCAATATACTTTGACGCTCGAAAGAGGAGAGACATGAAGCGATCGATCTCGATTCTCGGCCTGGCGGCGTGGGCGTCGGCGGCGCTCGTCTTCGCGCAGGCTCCCGCCACGACCAGCACACAGATTTCGGCCAGGCCTCCGGCGGCGGCCGCGGCGCCCGTTTCGGGCTTTCGCGCCGACTATGTCGCCGAGGTGGACGCGGTAGGCAAGAAGCTCGTCGAGCTCGCCCAGGCATTTCCGGCCGACAAATACTCCTGGCGTCCGGCGCCGGACGTGCGGTCGGTGGGAGAGGTCTTCATGCACGTGACCGGGGGCAACTCCACCATCCCGAGCTTCCTCGGCGCCAAGCGCATGGACGGGATCACGCGCGAGTCCGAGAAGACGGTCACGGACAAAGCCCAGATCGTCGAGGTGCTGAAGAAGTCGATCGAGAACGCCAAGTCGGCCGCGTCGGTCATCACGGACGCCGACCTCGACAAGAAGTACAAGACGTTCGGCGGCCGTGAGATGACGGGGCGCCAGGTCCTGATGCTCATCGAGAACCACATGCACGAGCACCTCGGCCAGGCGATCGCCTACGCGCGGATGAACGGCGTCGTTCCTCCCTGGTCGCGGACCGACTAGCGCCGGCGCACTCGCGCCGCCGAAAAGGGGGCCGGACCGAACTTTCGGCCCCCTTTTTTCGTTTCCACAATCGATGGGCGAAGCACTGGTCCGGGCGGAGGGGCTGTCGAAGGTCTATCGCTCGCGGCTCGGGTCGCGGACGGTCAAGGCCTTGGACGGCGCGAGCCTCCGGGTCGAGACGGGTCAAGTCTTTGGCCTGCTTGGGCCTAACGGCGCGGGCAAGACCACGACGGTGAAAATTCTGCTCGGATTGACGCGCCCGACGGCGGGCTCCGCGTTCCTCTGCGGCCGGCCGGTCTCCGAGCCGGAGAGTCGCCGCCGGGTGGGCTACCTGCCGGAGGGACACCGCTTCCCCGGCTACCTGACCGCGCGGCAGACGCTGTCGATTTTCGGACGGATGTCCGGAATGGACCGCGCCTCGGTCTCCCGGCGGGCGCCGGAGCTTCTCGAGCGCGTGCGGCTCTCGGAATGGGCCGACGTTCGCGTCAAGAAATTCTCGAAGGGCATGACGCAGCGCCTCGGGCTCGCCGCGGCGCTGGTGCACGACCCGGACGTGCTGCTCCTCGACGAGCCGACGGACGGCGTGGACCCCGTCGGCCGCCGCGAGATCCGGGACCTTCT
Source organism: Acidobacteriota bacterium (assembly GCA_046725935.1). Classification (GTDB taxonomy): domain Bacteria; phylum Acidobacteriota; class Thermoanaerobaculia; order UBA5066; family Gp7-AA6; genus DAHUXD01. The sequence goes on from JBKOZO010000090.1 coordinate 42,783, forward strand.
CCAGGAAGAAGCGCGGAAGGGAAAGGCGATCCTCCTGAACTCGCATCTCCTTTCGGAGATCGAGAGGATGTGCGACCGGGTGGCCGTCCTGCGCTCCGGGAGGGTCGTGGCCGAAGGGCGCATCGAGGATCTGACGGCGACGGGGTCCCACTATCGCCTCGTGGCCGAAGGCGTGGACGAGAAGCTGCTCGCCGCGTTCCGTGAGACCGGGGCTTCGGTCGAGCGCGTCAACGGGCACTTCGACCTGACGGCACGGGACATCGGACACTTGAACGCGCTCGTCGACCGCCTGCGCGCATCCGGCGCGATGCTCCAGGAGCTTTCTCCGATGCGTTCGAGCCTCGAGGACGTCTTCGTGGATCTCGTCCGCGAAGGAGAACCGAAGAAGGAGACGCCGTCGTGAGAGCCTTCACCGCCAGCGTTCAGGAGGTTTTTCGCGAAGCGGCGGCGCGCTGGACGCTGATCGCCTACTTCGCGCTCTCGACACTCTTCATCCTGATCTTCGCCGCGGCGGTGAATCTCGACATCGTGGACGGCGCGCTGGCGGGGATGAAGCTGTTCGGGCAGTCCGTCGACGTCGGAGACAACCACATCGAGATCGACAAGCTGGTGCTCGGGTTCGAGTCCACCTTCTCCGGCGTCCTCTACTTCGTGGGCCTGTTCCTGGCGCTGTTTGCCACGGCGCACCTGGTGCCGCGCCTCCAGGAGAAGGGCACGATCGATCTCTACCTCTCGCGCCCGATCGGCCGCGTCCCGCTGCTGCTGTCTCGCTTCACCGGGGGCGTTCTCCTGGCCGCGGCCGACATCGTCTACCTGATCGGCTCGATCGGCGCGATCGTCGCGTGGAAGACCCACGTCTTCCATCCTCGTTTCTTCCTGTCCGGGGCCGTCATCCTGTTCACGATCGCGACGCTGATGGCGTTCGCCTTCCTGGTCGGAGTGGTCACGTCTTCGACCGCGGTCTCCCTCATGGCCACCTACGCCGTGTTCTTCCTGGCCGCGATTTTGGCGCTCCACGACCGGATCGCGGCGGCCGTCTCGACGGAGCTCGCCGCGAAGACGGTCCAGGCGCTCTACTGGATCTTTCCCAAGACCGCCGAGCTCGGGCAGGCCACCGTCGCGCTGGTGGCCGGCGCCGCCGCGCCCGAGCGGCTCGCAAACCTCGATCACTTTGCCGTGTACGGTTCGACGGCGCTCTTCGGCGTCGCCGCGCTCTCCCTGGCTTCCTGGCTCTTTTCCAGAAAGGACTTCTGACATGGACGCGATCCGCTTCTCGACCGTCTCGCGCCTCGCCGTGGCCGGCGTTCTGGCACTGGGGCTCGCCGCCGACGCCCGCGCCGTACGCCGGACGGAAGACTCGCTGGCGCTGGTTCCGGCTTCCGCCGGGACCGTCGGAGTGATCCGGTGGAACGAGCTGCGCTCGAGCCCGCTCGGCCCGAAGATCTTCTCGTCGATGGACGAGATCTCGACCGACGGCGACGCCGCGCGCTTCCTCGCGGAGACCGGCCTGACGCCGCGCGAAGACATCGACACGGTCATCGTCGCGATGTCGCCGGGAGGGCATCCGGGCCCGGGCGACGACAACGGCCTCGTCATCTTCGAGGGGCGGTTCGACACGAACAAGATCGGCGCCGCCTTGAAATCGCGCGGTGCGACTCTCGCGACCTCCCCATCGGGCGACGCCTACTATCGCCTCGCCGGAAGGGTCTCGGTTCAGGACTCGGAGGCTGCCGTGGCCCTGGTCAACCGCGGGCTGATCGTGGCGGGCAGCGAGCCCGCGGTCCTCGCGGCGCTGGCGCGCAAGGAAAGCGGAGGCTCGGGAGGACTGACCTCCGGCGAGGGTCTGGGCAAGTACCTCTCGCGCGTGGACACGAGCGCGTCGGCCTGGGCGCTCGTCGACATGGCCCGCTTCACGCAGGGAGCCGCCGCCGAGGGCGGCAGTGAAGGAGAGCCCTCCCGCGCCGTCGTCGGCGCGATGAAGTCGGTGACGCTCCTGGCGCTTCAGGCGAAGGTACGCGGCGACGCGGTGGATCTCGAAGCGACGGGCCTGACTCCGGACGCCGAGAAGCGGGACCTGCTGGAGGACTCGCTTCGCGGCGTGCTGGCGATGTGGCGCATGGCGGTCTCCGAGAAGTCGCCGGAGCTCGTCTCCGTGATCCGAAAGTTCCAGGTCGAGCACGACGCGGACAGCGTCTCGATTCGGGGCAGCCTGCCGGGCTCGTTCCTGCGCTCGCTCGCCGCCCAGCATCAGGCGGTCAAGTAGGTGTCGTAGGAGCGGCCCTGGGTTACCCCCGTCCTTCGGACGGCGTCTCCTACTGCTGTGGCGTCCTCTGGTGGCCGGACCGCGGCCGCCCGGGCGGGGACAAGCCCCGCCCCTACGGCTTGTGAGGCGTCGGCTTGGGGGCGGGCGGCCCCGCGGCGCTTCCGCCCTGCTGTTTCTTCTGCAGCTCCTCGGCGCGCGCCGACATCTGCTTCTTCAACTCGTCGGAGTGCGGCTGACTCAGCTGCGCCCCCAGCATCGCCGTGCGCTGCATCATCTCCGGCATTTTCTGGACGGCCTTCTGTCCCGCCGGGCTGCGGTAGAAGGCCGCCATGCTCTTCAGCTCCGCCTCCGTGAAGTTGGAGGCGTACAGCTGCGTCAGCTGGGGCTCCATCGCCGGCCACGTCATGTACTTCTTGAGCCAGGTCACCATCAGGTCTCGGAACGGCGCCAGGCTCGGGTTGCGCGCGATTTCGCCGTCGATCATGGATTCCGGCATCGTCTGAACTTCCTGCGGGAGCCGGAGAGCGACGAACAAGTCGGCCACGGCGGCGCGCTGAGACTCGGAAACGGGGACGGCGGTCTGGTTCGGCTTGGCCCCCGGGGCGACCGCGGCCGTCGGCGCGGGAGACTGTCCTCGAGAGGAAGCGGCAATCGCCAGCGCGAACACGGCGGGCGCGATGCGGGCGACTCTTCTCATGGGTCTCCTTCCGTCATCCGAGAAATATGTTCCGCGAACCGGCCTCCGGCGCGTGGGGTCTCATCTCCAGAGATCGACGAGAAGGAGTGTGTCATGAGGCGTCGTCCAGCGTCGATCTATCTCCCGAAGATCGGTCCGGGCCGGAAGGTCGCTCGGCGAGATGGTGCTCGATTCCCGGAGGAGACCGGTCAAGAAGCCGCCGTTCCTCGGCCGCCTCCTTCCGCCGGTTTCGCCGCCGAGCGCAGCATTGCGACGGCCGCGTAGACGACGACCACGACGACGAGCCATCGCAGCCACGTCAAGGGCAGCGACTTGACGAAGAACGCGGCGAGGAAGACCGCGGGAATTCCGCCGAGCGCGAGACCGACGGCCGCCTTCAGAGCGTAGCTGTCCTTCTGGATGAAGCGCAGGCTTCCGATCGGCATCAGGAACGCGCAGGAGCCCATCATGATCGGAAACGCCGCCCGGGGATTCATCCCCAGCAGGGCGACCAGGATCATGCAGGGCGCGTAGAGACCGATCCCGAGCGTCATCAGGGCGCCGAGCACGAAGTTGCCCGCGATGCCGAACCACAGGAGAGGCGAGTTGAGCTCCAGCGTGTCGCCGCCGGCGGGGAAGAGTCCCAAGTTGGTCATCGCGAAGAATGACGCGGCGGCGATGAGCGCGATCCCCATTCCGACCTGGACGCGGCGCCGCGGCCACGACGCGACGGCGCCGGCACCCAGCCACGCGCCCGCCACCGACGCGGCGATCAGGCTCGCGAGCGTGGCCATGTCGACGGTCACGATCGCGATGAAGATGAAGGCCTGGGCGATCGTCGGAAGAGAGTGGCCGACGTTGAGCGTGCCCGGGATCTTCTCGTCGGGCACGAGCCGGTTGAGCTTGAACATCGACGTCGTCGGTGCGAAGGAACCGATCCCGAGCGTGTCGAAGAAGTTCGTGAGGAAACCGATCGCCAGCTGCATCGAACCCGGCCGCGAGTCACCGCGCCGCCGCAGGTCGCGGATCCAGATTACGAGAAACACGAGGCCGACCACACCCAGGGCCGCAAAGAGGGCCGCTTTCGCGTTCACGTGGCGCTGATCCTAACCGAGGCCCCCATTTCGCCAGCCTGCTAGAGTTCCGGCCCATGAAAATCCGGCGAATCGCGGCCTTCCGGGTCGAGCTGCCGCTGCACGAAGGGAGCTACCGCTGGTCCGGCGGCAAGTCGGTCGCGGTCTTTGACTCGACACTCGTCCGGGTCGAGACGGACACGGGCCTCGTCGGCCATGGAGAAGTCTGCCCGCTCGGCCCCGCGTATCTGCCGGCCTACGCCGATGGCGTGCGCGCGGGGATCGCCGTGCTCGCGCCCCAGCTGATCGGCGAGGATCCGACACAGCTCGAGCGCCTGAACCGCCGGATGGACGCGGCGCTGAAGGGACATCCGTACGTCAAGTCCGGAATCGACGTGGCGTGCTGGGACATCCTGGGCCAGGCCGCGAAGCTGCCCGTCTCAACCCTCCTCGGCGGCCGCTACGGAGAGGACTTCGTTCTCTATCGCGCGATCTCGCAGGAGGCGCCGGAGGAGATGGCGAAGAAGGTCGCCGGGTACAAGGGCGAGGGTTACCGGCGCTTCCAGCTCAAGGTCGGCGGCGACCCGAGTGTGGACGTCGAGCGGATTCGCGCGGTGCGGGAGGTGCTCGCTCCGGACGACGTTCTCGTCGCCGACGCGAACACGGGATGGCTGCCGCATCAGGCGGCTCGGGTCGTGCGCGCCGTGCGCGACGTGGACGTGTACATCGAGCAACCCTGCGCCACCTACGAGGAGTGCCTGTCGGTGCGGCGCCGGACGGATCTTCCGTTCGTCCTCGACGAGACGATCGATGGAATCGGCGTCCTGCTTCGCGCCGCGGGAGACCTCGCCATGGACGTCGTCAACCTCAAGATCTCCAAGCTCGGCGGCCTCACGAAGACACGCCAGGCGCGGGATCTCTGCGTCTCGCTGGGAATCGCGATGACGCTGGAGGACTCCTGGGGAGGAGACGTGACGACGGCGGCGATCGCGCACCTGGCACACTCGACTCCGCCCGAGCTGCTCTTTTCGGCGACCGACTTCAACAGTTACGTGACGGTCTCGACCGCCGAGGGCGCGCCCCGCCGCTCCCGCGGCCGCATGGCGGCGGCGACCGGGCCGGGCCTGGGAGTCGCGCCGCGGGAGGAGTTCCTGCGCAAAGCGGCCGTGGACGTGGGCTAAGCCACGGACGTGGGCTAAGATCGGCGGTCCATGTCGTCGAGCGAACCCACGCCGCTGCCACCCGAGGTCCAGCAGCTCATCGACGGGAAGAAGTTCGACGCGCTCGAGGCGCTCTGGACCCGAAAAGTCGAGGAGGGAGCCGAAGGGCTGCCGTTCTATTTCCGGGTGGCCGCGGCGGTCAAGAAGAAGGGTGCCGGCGCGCAGGCCCTCGCGTGGCTCCGCCTCCTGGCGGACTTCCATGCCGACGGCGACGGCGATGCGAGGATCAAGGTGCTCCTCGAGATCGCGCGCATGTCTCCCACGGACGCGGCGATCCGGAAAGACCTGTCGGCGGCGCTCAAGGCGCGATTCGCCGGCCACCCCGCGCTCGCGCCGGTCCTGGCGAAGTTCCCGGTGGAGGGCGCGGCCGACCCCTCGGAGTCGGCCGGAAAGATCGCGCGATGGCTCAAGTTCAATCCCGGCGAGATCTACTACCTTCCGGGACGGGGCGCCGGGCGCCTCGTCGAGATGAATCCGGCGCTGGACGTGATGCGGCTGGAACTCGGCGGGACGAAGGTGCCTCTCTCGCTGGTCTCCGCGGAGAGGACGCTCGTGGCTCTGCCCGAGACCCACATCCTCCGAAAGAAGGTCGAGGATCCCGACGCGCTTTCGGTGCTGGCGCAGAAGGACCCGTCCGAGACGGTCCGCTGGCTCCTCGCGAGCTTCGGCCGTCCCATGACGGTCCAGGAGATCAAGACCGAGCTCGCCGGGACGGTCCCCGAGGCGCGCTGGTCGGCGTTCTGGACTGCGGCGCGAAAGCACCCCCAGCTCCTGGTCTCCGGGAGCGCGAAGTCCGCGAGCGTCACGTGGAGCGAGAGCGCCGGGGCCGCGGACGAGAGCGTGCGCCGCGCCTTCGAGGAGGCGGAGCCGGCGGCCAAGATCGACCTCGCGCGCAAGCACGCGAAGCGGTCGAAGGAGTTGGCGGGCTGGATGGCCGAGGGCCTCGCCGCCGAGGCGCAACGCGTCGGGAGCGCGCGGCCGGCGCTGGCGTGGGAGCTGTCGCAGGCGGCGGTGCGCCTGAAACCGGGGGCTCCCGAGGCCTTTCCCGCCGAGAAGCTCCTCGCCGCCGAGCCCCGCAAGATCATCTCCGAGATCCGTGACCAGCAGGCGCGGCAGAACGCCCTCGAGGCGGTGCGCGCTTCGCGGCCGGACTGGGCGGAGATCTTCGTCGAGCAGATCTCCCGCGAGGAGGACGCGCGCGTCCTGTCGATGCTCTTCGAGGCCCTCGGCGACCGGGCGGCGGACCTCTCGCGGCGCATCCTGCGTTCGCCGCGTTCGGCGCCGCGCGCTTTCCTATGGCTCTGCGAGCGCATCCACGCCGAGAACCGGGTCGAGTCGCCGGCGCTCTTTCTCGCGATCACCGACGCGCTGCGGATGGACGAGTTCTCCGGGCTGCGCGCGCGCCTGAAGGAGCTCTTCGAGCCCGGCGGCCTCGCCGTGTCGCTCGTCCGTTCGGCCGGATCCGAGGAAGAAGCCCGCGACCTGCTGCATGCGCTCGACCGCGTGGCGGGTCTCGAGGAGCACCGCCGCGCGACCGTCCGCGAGGCGCTGCTGATGAAGTTCCCGGAGCTGCGCGCTCCCGCCCGCGAGTACCTCTACGCGACGGCCGAGGCCGTGGAAGCCCGCCGCAAGGAGCTCGTGCAGTTGAAGCAGGTCGAGCTTCCGGCCAACGCCGAGGCGATGAAGGCGGCCAAGGAGCACGGAGACCTGTCGGAGAACTTCGAGTACCACGCCGCCCGGCAGAAGCACGAGTATCTGTCGGCGCGCATCGCGACGCTCGCCGACGAGCTGTCGCGGACGCGGATTCTGGATCCGACCCGCATCGACGCGACGGAAGTCCGGGTCGGGACGCGCGTGCGCCTGCGCGACGGCGCCGGCGCCGAGCGCGACGTCACGATCCTCGGGCCCTGGGACTCGAAGCCTGAGGAGGCGGTCTACTCCTACCAGTCGGAGTTCGCCCAGCGCCTCCTCGGCGCGCGCGTGGGCGACCGCGTGCACCTTTCCGAAGGACCCATCGAGATCGCCGCCATCGCGCCGTGGAGATCGTGAAGCGCCGAGCGAAGGCGCGATCTCTCGTCCTGGCAGCGCTTCTGGCTTCGCCGGCGTTCGCCGAAGACATCCTCAAGCTCCCGATCGGGGACCCGGCGCGCCGCGATCGGACCGTGCCGGTCGTGCTCGACGCGATCGCGGACGCCGGGAGCGGCGTCGCGATCACGCCCGCGGAGCTGCCCTCCCGGCTCAACGGCGTGCGGCTCCTCCTCGTCGGCGAGGAGCACACGAGCCTGGACTCGCACCGCGTCGAGCTCGCCGTGCTCGAGGCGCTCGTGAGGTCGGGGCGCAAGGTCACCGTCGCGCTCGAGATGTTCCCGTACACCGAGCAGAAGCTCCTCGACGACTGGAGCAGCGGCCGCGTGTCCGAGGAGGAATTTCTGCGTCCGGGGGGCTGGTACAAGAGCTGGGGCTACAACTGGCTCTACTATCGCGACGTCTTTCTCTTCGCGCGGGACCGGCGCCTTCCGATGGTCGCCGTCAACGCGCCGCGCGAGGTCGTCTCCTCCGTCCGCAAGAAGGGGTTTCAGGGACTGACACCCGAAGAGGCGGCGCACATCCCGTCGAAGATCGACACCGAGAGTCCCGAGCACCTGCGTCTCTTCAAGGCATCGTTCGACGACGAGAGCTTCCACGCCTCGATGGACGAGGAAGGCTGGAAGGCCATGCTCGCCGCCCAGTGCACCTGGGACGCCACGATGGGCTTCCAGGCCGTGAAGTCCGTGTCCGGGAACCCGGACCCGAAGGCGATCGTGGTCCTGCTCGTCGGAGCGGGACACGTGCAGTACGGCCTCGGCATCGAGCGCCAGGTCCGCGCCCAGGGGCCGGTCCCGACGGCGTCGGTGATTCCGGTCGCAGTCCGCGACGACAAGGGAAAGACGGTCGCCAGCGTGCAGGCGTCGTACGCGAACTTCGTCTGGGGTGTGCCGGCGGAAGCCGATCCGATCTACCCCGATCTCGGCGTTTCGACGCGGCCGCGCCCGGAGGAGTCGCTGCTGGAAGTCATCCACGTCGAGAAGGACTCGCCGGCCGAGCGGGCGGGTCTCAAAGAGAAGGACCTGCTGGTCTCCGTCGACGGGACCCCACTTCCGGACCGCGAGGCCCTGTCGCGCGCCGTGGCCGGGAAACGCTGGGGAGACGCCGCCGTCTTCGCGGTCCGGCGCGGCGCGGAGAACACGACGGTGACGGTGCTGTTGCGACGGAAGGCTACGGACTAGCGTCAAGAGGCCGTTTGCCCGGCGAGTACTTGAGGACACGGGCCTTCTCGATCGTCACCAGGCCTTCCGAGACCATCTCGTCGAGGGTGGGAAGGAGTGCGTCCACGTGCGCCTGCGTATCCACGATCTCGATGACCAGCGGGAGGTCCTGCGAGAGTCGCTCGAGCAAAGTCGTGTGGAGCACGCTGCGCGCCCCGAAGCCGCCGATACCACGGAAGACGGTCGCACCCGCGTAGCCGTCCTTGCGCAGGCGCCGCAGCAACGCCATCCAGAGAGGCTGGTGGTGCCACTGGTCCGACTCGCCGATGAAGATGCGGACCAGAACCTGTTCGCCGTCGAGGATGCGCATGCCGCCTCCTATCCGCCGAAGATCGAGCGGCCGAGCGCGAGGCCGGCGAGACCCGCGGCGAGACAGCCGAGCAATGTCGCCAGCACGTTCGCGAGCGCGACCGGCCAGGAGCCGTCCTGGGCGTAGCGGATCGTCTCGTAGTTGAACGTCGAATAGGTCGTGAAGCCGCCCATCACGCCGGTCGTCAGCGTCAGCCGCAGTGTAGGGGAGAGGATGGGCGTGGCGATTCCGACCTGCATCAACAGGCCGAGCAGGAAAGATCCGATCACGTTCACCGCCAGCGTGCCCCACGGAAACGCGGGCCCGAATGCAACGAGTGTCCATCCGGACAGAAGGTACCGGGCGCCGGTTCCGGCGGCGCCGCCGAGGCAAATCCAGAGGAATCGCGACATCTCGAGCCTTTCCCGGTGCCGCCGTTCGACAAAAAACTCCTACGGCGCGACACCGTAGGAGTCATTGGCTGGCGCGCAGCCAGCGGTTTCGGCGGACTCCACCGCCTTCTGTCGCGGGGAGCCTATCACCCACCGGGGTCGGCGGCGGTCGTCATCGTGGCAGGCTCGCCAGGCACGCCTCGGCGATGAAGAGGTCCTCGGCGCCGAGGCCGGTGAAGTCGGCGACGGTCATGCCCTCGCGGTCGTAGGCGCGGGGCGACGCGCAGAACGCACCGATCTCGACGGCGCGCGCCTTCTCGGAGAGCGCGTGCTGGAGCTCGCCGAGCTTCTCGCACTGCGCGAGCGAATCCACCAGCAGGAGCGCCGCGCGGCGGAGGATCTCGGGATCGAGCTCCTGCTTGCCGGGAGAGTCAGCGCCCACGGCCGAGACGTGCGTGCCCGAGGAAACGTCTCCGGCACGGAGCAGAGGCTCGCGAGATGCCGTCGCGGTCACGATCAGACGCGCCCGCGCGGCGACTTCGGCGGGCGTCGCGAGGGCCGCGACGCGCACTCCGGGAAGCCGCACGGAAATCTCGCGGACGCACGCGGCGGCGCGCTCGGGGTTGCGTCCCCAGACGAGGATCTCGGAGAGAGGCAGAACTCCGGCGTGGAGCTCTGCCTGGAGGCGCGCCTGGATCCCGGTGCCGAGGATCCCGAGAACCGGGTCTCTGCGTCCGAGCTCGCGGGCCGTCATCGCGGAGACGGCCGCCGTGCGCAGGTCCGTCAAGTGTCCGCCGTCGTCGAAATACGCGGCGGTCTCGCCCGTTTCCGCCGAGACGAGCATGACCATGCCGTAGGCCCGGGTGGCGAACGTGCCCGCCATCTTCAGGGCGAAGTGTCGGCCTCCTTTTCGGAAGCTCGACTTCATGTGCACCTCGCCCCCCTGGTCCTGGGCGAGATAGAGGTGCATGGGCATCGGCGTCTCGCACTCGCCCCGCGAGTACGCGATCACGGCCTCCCGCATCGCGTCGATCGCGGCGGCGGGAGAGACCGCGCGCCGGATCTCCTCGATGCCGACGGTCCTCATGCGGCGAGGATCCGCCGGAGCGTCGGGAGCGCGACGTTGCGCCCCGAGATGACGGCGACGGCCGGCGAGGTCAGCCTCCCGGCCTTTCCCGTCAGGATCGCCGCGACCGTGACGGCAGAGGAGGGCTCGATGACGTACTGGTGCGCGTCGAGCACGAAGCGCACCGCGTCGAAGATCTCCGCCTCGGTCAGGAGAGCCACCCCGTCGATGCGCGACTTGAGCACCTCGAAGCCGGTCTTTCCGATTCCGCCCTCGAGGCCGCCGGCGGTGGTCTCGATCGGCGGAAGCGTCAGGACGGCCTCGCCTCGCTCGAGCGACAGGGCGAGGGCGGGCGAAAGCGCGTGCTGGCAGCCGATCACGCGCGAGTTCGGAACGGCCGTCTTCGCGTAGTACGCAAATCCGCCGGCCAGGCCCGCGCCGCCGACGGGCAGGAGGAAGGTCCGCGCGTCGGGTGCCTCGTCGAGAACCTCGGCCGCGAGCGTGCCGCCGTTGGCCGCCAGGATCACGTCGTCGTCGAACGCCGTCAGGTAGGGACGTCCCTCCCGCGCGGCCTGCGCCTTCGCCAGCTTCTCGGTGTCGTCGAAGCCGTCGAACTCGCTGCGCAGGACTTCGGCGCCGAGCGCGAGCATTCCGCGGTACTTGGACTCGTCGACGCTTCTCGGAACGTGGATCGTGGCTTTCAGGCCCAGCTCCCGCGCAACGTAGGCCACGGCCTTGCCATGGTTGCCGGCGGAGCAGGTGACGACGCCGCGCGCGCTCTCGTCGTCCGAGAGGCGGCTCATCGCGAAGAAGGCGCCGCGCAGCTTGAAGGAGCCGGTGGTCTGAAGCGACTCGAGCTTGAGCGACACGGGAACACCGGCGATTTCCGCGAGACGAAGCGAGGGCTCGAGGGGCGTACGCCGGATGCGCCCGTCCAGCGCCCGGCGCGCTTCCAGAATCAGAGCCATGTCGAGAGCGGGCACGGCGTCACTCTACTCCGAGGACCGCCGCGATCTGCCCGCGCACCTTCTCCGCCAGAGCCGGTGCGTCGGCCGCACCGAGGCCGGCGGTCGAGACCGGCGGGAGCACGGTGACCGAGGCGCTGGTCCTCCGGAAGCGCAGCGAGTGTTTCGGCAGCGCCGTCTCGGTGCCGCGGATCGCCAGGGGCACGACGTCCACGCCGAGCTCGATCGCGAGCCGGAACGCGCCGTCGCGAAACGGGCCCAGCGTCCCTTCGGCGCTGCGCGTCCCCTCGGGGAACACGATCACCGAGTTCTTCGCGAGGAGGCGCTCCCGCATCTGCCCGAGGGCCCGCCGCGCGCTCTCCTTGTCGCCGCGCTCGAGGGGGATGTCGCCGGCCACCCGCATCTGCCAACCGAGCAGGGGAATCTTGAAGATCGAGTCCTTGGAGAGGAACTTCATTTCCCACGGCAGCATCGCCAAGAGGAAGACGTCCGCCAGCGACTTGTGGTTGCAGACGAAGAGATACGGCCGCCGGGCGTCCGGATGGACCCCGTCGATGACCCGGAAGTCCCAGAACGGATTGATCCGCGCGGCGAACGCCGCGGAGGAGTGCATGAGCCGGCCGACGCGGTACCGGTTCGGATCCGAGCGGCGCGTGAAGAGGCGAAACAGGGCGACGACCGGCGTCCAGGCGATGACGATGGCGACGTCGCTCGCCCAGAGCAGGGCCGATAACGGCGTAGCGACGAGCGGGTTGTCGAGGAGGGTCCGGCGCGGCTCGGCCACCGATCGTCAGACTGGCCGCGTCGTCAGACGAACGCCTCGTCGGGGTAACACCAGCGCCAGTCCTCGCCACGCTCGAAGGACTGGATGATCGGGTGGCCGACCCCCGCCCAGTGCTTGCGCGCGTGCTTGTTCTTCGAGGAGTCGCAGCAGCCGACGTGGCCGCACGTCAGGCACAGGCGCAGATGGACCCAGGTGTCTCCGATCTTGAGGCACTCTTCGCAGCCGCGGGAATGGGGTTTGACGTCGTGAATGGCCGACAGGTGCGTGCAGGCTCTTTCCATCTCCATGGCGAACCCAGTCTATAGCTGGGTTTCAAGTTCCAAGTTCCAGGTTTCAAGTGACCCGATCCAAACCTGGAACCTGGAACCTGCAACTCCGAAACTCAGTGGCACTTCGCCGTGCCCGAGTCCGCGAAGGATCCTCCCTCCACCGGCACGAACTCCCAGTCATAGGAATCGGGATGCAGCGTGAGCTTGATGACGCCGTAGGTCGTGTTGTTGTGGACCTCGCTGGTGGGAAGCGGGGTTCCGAGCGGATAGAGGCTCTTTCCTCCGGTGCCGACCACGAACTCGCGGATGCCGTGCTCGGGGTCCGGCTTCCCGTCCGCGTCCTGCGGAGCGAACCGCTCGTAGTTGTGCTCGTGGCCGGCCAAGGCGAGGTCGACGCCTCCCTGCTGGAGCGCGCGCCAGATGTCGCGCATCGCGGCGTCGTTGCCGTGCTCGGTGCCCGAGGAGAACCGAGGGTGGTGCCACATCGCGACGGCGCAGGGTGTGGGGTGCGCGGCGAGGTCTTCCCGAATCCATTTCTCCTGGGCCGATCCCGCCTTGCACCCGCCGATCTCGCCGCAGTTGCTGTTGACGACGATGACGTGCCATGCGCCGAGGTCGTAGCTGTAGTAGCCCTTCTTCGGATCGCCCGCCGAGGCTCCGAAGTATGCGAAGTAGGCGGCCGCTCCGGCCATGCGGTAGTCGTGATTGCCGGGAACCGGGCGCGTTCGCGCTCTGTGGCGTCCCCAGGTCGGCCCGTAGCACCGGTCGAACTGCTGCGCGGTGCCGTTGGGGTAGGCGTTGTCACCGAGCGTGAACACCGTCCCCTCGATCTCGTCGAGGAGCTTTGCGGTCCTCTCATCACCGTCGTTGTCGCAAGCGGCGATGTCTCCGGCGCCGACCAGGACCGGATCGGAGGAGGGTGAGGGAGCGCTCCGACCCCGCAGCGCCGCGAAGAAGAGAATCACGAATGCGCCGAGACGTCTGACCGGTAGTTTTTTCACGCGCCGCATTATCTCCCGCCGTTTTCGCTTCCGGTCCCCGCGGGCGCCTGCTAGATTACGCGGCGTCCACCGGACGATTCATTTGGATTTAACCGCGCGCCTTCGCGCGCGACGTCGAGGAGGGAGGATGGTTCCTCGGGCGCGTCGGGCGGCGCTGGTCGGGCTGCTTCTTGCCGCGAGCGCGGGCGCGGTCCCGGAAGTTTCCACCGCTCCCGACGTCCCGGAGCCGGGGTCGATCGAAGCCATCGCGGCCGACACGACGGATCCCAAGTTCTCGAGTCCCTGGGTTGCGTACGTCCCGGTCTCCGCGACCGTCACGTCCCCGACGAAATACCTCGGGCACATCGTCGGGAAGGCGGGCGAGCTTTCGCGCACCGACAAGATCTACGGTTACTTCCGCGAGCTCGCACGGACCTCGCCGCGGGTCCGCGTCGAGACCATCGGCAAGTCCGAGGAAGGGCGCGAGATCCTGCTCGTGGCGGTGGCCGACGAGGACGGCATCCGCAACCTCGACGGTCTGAAGGCCGCCACGGCGGCGCTGGCCGACCCGCGGACGACGAGCCCCGACGCGGCCGAGAAGATCATCGCGCCCGCCCGCCCGATCTACTACTTCAACGCCGGCCTGCACTCGACGGAGACCGGAAGCCCCGAGATGGTGATGGAGCTGGCGTACCGGTTGGCCGTCTCGGACCAGCCGATGATCCAGCAGATCCGCAAGAACGTCGTCGTGCTGATCAACCCGGTCTCGGAGCCCGACGGGCGGGACAAGACGGTCGACTGGTTCTACCGGTATCTGAAGGGCAAGACCGACTACTTCGAGCTGCCCGACAAGTCCCCTCCGTACTGGGGCTACTACGTCTTCCACGACAACAACCGGGACACGCACCAGAGCGCGCTCGCGCTGACGAAGGCCGTTCACCGGATGTTCTTCGACTACCACCCGACGGCCGTCCACGACCTCCACGAGTCGATCCCGCTTCTGCACACCTGGAACGGGACCGGTCCCTACAACGCGAACCTCGATCCCATCGCGATCTCCGAGTGGCTGGAGACGTCGTTCCACGAGGTGCAGACGCTGACGGCGATCGGGATGCCGGGCGTGTGGACGTGGGGATTCGGCGAATCGTGGGGACTCCACTACCTCGACTCGGTCGCCTCCAACCACAACTCTCTGGGCCGCGGCTACGAAACGTTCGGCAATGGCACGGCCGAGACCGTCGAACGGACGCTGCGCCCGTCCGAGCAGCGCTACGTCGACAAGCCCGTGACCGACCGCGAGTGGTACCGGCCCTGGCCGCCGGACAAGAAGTTTCGCTGGTCGCTGCGCGACAACACCAACTACATGGAGACGGCCTGTCTGGCGATCCTGGACTGGACGGCGCGGAACGCGAAGGAGATGCTGCGCAACTTCTACCGCAAGGGCCACAACTCGTGGCAGAAGGGCGTGAAGGGAAACCCGTACGCCTTCGTCGTCGCGCAGGACCAGGGAGATCGCCGGCGCGTGGCGCAGATGATCGGGGTCCTCCGCGCCCAGCACATCGAGGTCGCGCGGCTCACCGAGCCGGTCACGGTCAAGGAGGGGAGCTTCGCGAAAGGCGACTTCCTGATCCGGCTCGACCAGCCCTACCGCAACTACGCGGTGGACCTGCTCGAGCCGCAGAAGTTCCCGTCCGAGACGCCCTACGAACCTTACGACGACGTGTCCTGGGCGCTGCCGGTGCACTACGGCCTGACAGCGACCAAAGTGGACGACGAGAAGATCCGGGACGCGAAGGCCGAGCCGGTCGCGTCGGTGGCGATGCCCGAGGGCCGCGTCTCCGGCGGCGGCCCGGTCTACCTCCTCAAGGACACGGGCCAGGAGGCGCTGCTCGCCGCGCGATTCCGACTCGCGCGCTTCAAGGTCTCGATCGCGGAGAAACCGTTCACTTCGGGTTCCGCCACGTATCCGGCCGGGTCCTGGATCGTGTCCGCCCAGGACGGACTCGCGCCGGCACTCGCGGCGGTCGCGAAAGAGCTCGGGCTCGACTTCGAGAGCGCCGCCGCCGCTCCGAAGGTCGACGCGCACGAGGCGGCGATTCCGCGCGTCGCCGTCTGGCACCTCTGGGACGACACGGAGTCGGTGGGGTGGCTGAGGCTGGCGCTGGACCAGGAGAAGGTTCCCTACGACTACATTCGCGACGACGACGTTCGCGCCGGCCGGCTGCGGGACAAATACGACGTCATCGTGTACGGCCACACCGATCTCTCGCTGAAGAGTCAGATCAACGGAATCGACCCCAAGTGGCGGCCGATGGCGTACACGAAGACGCCGGAGTTCCCGAGCCACGGCGTGCCGGACGCGTCCCCCGACATCACGGGAGGCATCGGCTGGGCAGGCATGGCGAACCTCCAGGATTTCCTGGATCACGGGGGACTCCTCATCACGCTCGGCGGTGGATCGGCGCTGGCTCTCGAAGGTGGCCTCGCGCGCTCCGTCAGTCGCCGATCGGGGCCCGACACGCCGGGTGTCGAGCTGACGGCGAAGTTCCTTCGGCCCGAGCATCCGGTGGCCTACGGATATCCCGAGGTGACCTCCGCGTTCCGGATCGCCCTGCCGACCTACGGCGTGCGGCCCGAGCTGCGCCGCTACATCGTTCTCCAGTGGGGGACGAAGCTGCCCAAGGACGAGCGCGACCCCGACGCCGAGAAGGCGTCCGAGTCCAAGACCGACAAGACGCCGCCCTTCGTGGTCTCCGGGGGCGTGAAGAACGCGGACACGCTCGAGGGGCATCCCGCGATCCTGGATCTACCCGCCGGGACCGGCCGTGTCCTCGCGATGAACTTCAATCCGATGCACCGCGACCTGAATCGAGGGGACTATCGGTTCCTCTGGAACGGCATCCTGAACTGGAACGCGCTGCCGCCGGCGCAGCCTTGAGGAGAGGAACATGAGAATCGTTCGCGCGCTCGCCGTCTTCGCCGCCCTGGCTATCGGCGCCATTACGGCCCTCGGGCAGAGCATCAATCCCGGCCTTCCCGATCCGTTCCGGCTGACCGAGCCCAAGGATTTCGCGGCGTTCCGGTCCTCGTCCAACAACGAAGACTGGAACTCCAACGACGACAGCAAGCGCCCGATCCCGGGCGAGACGACGGTCCTCGCGGATCTCCAGGGTCCCGGCGTCGTCACGCACATCTGGGTCACCATCGCCGACAACGAGTACGGTTGGCCCAAGCTCCTGCGCCTGCGCGTCTACTACGACGGCAGCCCGATCCCCAGCGTCGACGCGCCGATCGGCGACTTCTTCGCCGTCGGCCACGGGTTCGAGGCGAAGGTCAAGTCGCTGATGGTCGTCAACAGCTCCGACGGGCGGGCGCGCAACAGCTACTGGCCGATGCCGTTTCGCAAGTCCTGCAGGATCACGGTGACCAACGAGGGCCGCCGCCGCACGTCCAACCTCTACTTTCACGTGGACTGGGAGAAGCTGCCCTCGCTGCCGGCGAACACCCCTTACTTCCATGCGCGGTACCGGCAGATGCTGCCCGCGCCCGCCGACGGCAAGAACTACGTCTTCCTGGAGACGAAGGGAAAGGGCCACTACGTCGGCACCGTTCTGTCGGTCGTGCAGGCGGAGGCGGGCTGGTTCGGGGAAGGAGACGACTTCTTCTGGGTCGACGGCGCGGCCAAGCCGTCGATCGAGGGGACGGGCAGCGAGGATTACTTCAACGACGCCTGGGGGCTGCACGTCAACGACGGGCCCTACTACGGTGTGACGGTCGCCGAGGGCACGGGACTGGGGTCGCGGATGACAGCGTACCGCTGGCACCTCGTCGACCCGATCCCGTTCCAGAAGTCGCTGAAGGCCGAGATCGAGCACAAGGGGTGGACGTTCAACGCGGACGGCTCGGTCAAGTCGGGATTCGGCGAGCGAACCGACCTGATGTCGAGCGTGGCCTTCTGGTACCAGGAGGGGATCGCGCAGGACCAGCCGCCGGTGCCGTACGGCGCGGCGCGGTTGCCGCAGGGCAACGCCCTGCAAATCGAGGTCGAGAACGCGATGCCGCAGATCGTGGCGGAGAAAGGGAAGGTCTCGGTGTTCCCGGATCTCTTCTGGTCCAAGGACGTCGTCGTGTTCGAAGGCGAGGGTCCGGGCTCGAAGTTGACGATCCCGTTCGACGTTCCCGAGGACGGTGACTACGAGGTCTACGCCCAGATGGCGAAGGGCTCGGACTACGGCGTCTACACAGTCCTGTTGGACGGGAAGCCTCCGGTCGCTCCGGTGCTCGAGCACGAGCCGGGCGCGGACGTCCGGCCCCAGACCGAGTTCGACGGCTACGCGCTCGAGACGTACGTGGGCGCCGACTACCAGGTCGGCTGGCCGCGGCTGACGAAGGGCCGGCACACGCTGACGGTCGTCGCGAAGGGCAAGCGCGAGGACTCCAGCGGCTACACCGTCGGAGTCGACGACATCGTGCTGGCGAGGACGGGGCCCGATGCCTGGGCCGCGGCGGCGAAGATCCAGGAGCCGCGCGTTCCGACAGGATCCGTGTCGGACCTCGCGAAGGCGTTGTCGGATCCGAACCCCGTCACTCGCGGCCTCGCCGCGCTGGCGCTGCGCGACCAGGGCAAGGCCGCGCTGCCGGCCCTCCCGGAGCTGCAGAAGGCGCTCGCGGATCCGGACCCCAACGTGCGGATGATGTCGGGCAACGCGATCGCGGCGATCGGCAAGGACGCCGCGCCCGCGGT
>JBKOZO010000091.1:0-31126 GCA_046725935.1 Acidobacteriota bacterium
CGGTGATGTTGGTCAGGTCCTGGTCCATGACGTTGATCGTGGCCGTGCCGAGGAGTTCCCGGGTTCCTCCCGGGAAGGGACAGTCCTCGGAGTTGAGCCAGAGGTTGACGTTCATCAGCTGTCCGGCCCCGCCGCCCGAGACGGCCGTTTCGATGGCCATGTCGATGGCGCAGATGCCGAAGTCGCCTTCGATGCCGTAGTCCTGGAGGCGGAAGGCCCGCCACCAGCTCGTGTCGAAGTGCCGGAAGGTCCCGTCCTGGATGATGCAGGCGATCGAAGTCTGCGCCTCGGGCGTGGTGCTGGCGTTCTGGGAGAAGTTCTCGGGACCGCAGGCGCCGTCGGGCGTTCGGGGCGCCGGGGGCGCGGAGACACGCGGACCGCGGCCGAGCGGATCCGCGAGAGCGAGGGAGGAGACGCCGAGGCTTACTGCGAGTGCGGAGACGAGGAGAAGTCCGCGAGCGCGGGAGGCCGGCATGGGAACCTCCTAGGTTTTGGTGGAATGCTATGACGATTCGAGAGCGGCGGCCAGAGAGGCCGGGCCGCCCGAAGCGCGCGGCGGAGTCGCGGAGCCGCCTACGGGCCGTAGAGCTGGAGGCCGAACGTCTTCGTCAGGAAGGCCGCCATCTGGGAGCGCGTGTTGCGGTTCCGGGGACAGAACCGCCCGCCGCCGCACCCTCCGGCGATCCCGCGATTGAACAGGTCCTCGATCCACGGAGCGAACGGGCTGGAGGGCAGCACGTCGAAAAAGATCCCGGTCGCGGGAGGCGGCGTGTAGTCAGACCCCAGAAGCGTCTTCAGCAGGAAGACGGCCATCTGCTGGCGCTGCACGAAGAGGTCCGGACAGTAGGCCGGCCCGGGCGCGCAGCCCGCGGCGATGCCCCTGTTGTAGAGCTCCTCGATCCAGGGAGCGAACGGATCCGATGCCGGCACGTCGATGAAGATTCCGGTAGCCGCCGGCGGAACGTACGCCGCGCCGTCCTTCGACTTCAGGAGGAAGACCGCCATCTGCTTGCGCAGGGCCGAGTCGGCGGGGCAGAAGCCGCCGCACGGGCCTCCGCCGGTGATCCCGAGGTGGAAGATCGTCTCGATCGCCCGGTAGAACGGGTCCGCGGACGGAACATCGGCAAAGCTTCCTCCGACGTGAAGGACCCACGTGGCGAAGTAAGGCTCCTGCTGCGACTGGCCCAGGGCGATCGGCGCCGCGATCTCCTGGAAGCTCGCGTCCCAGTGCGGCGCCGGGCGGGCGCCGGTGATCTGGAGGCGATAACAGTCGCCGGTCGCGTCGTAGCAGTTGTTCGTGGAGAGAGCCGGAACGGTCCCGTACGCCGCCCCGGTGTCGGCGAACGAATACGTCGGGCCCGCCGGGCCCGTGAAGTCGTGCGCGTAGGTGACCAGAGTGAAAGGCGTCGTGCCGGGATTGGTCCAGGACGGCTCCACGGTCACCGTCTCACCGGCCTCGAAGACGCCGTTCAAGTTGGAGTAGTACCCGTCGCCGTGCTCATCGACGCGCAGGGGCGAGCCCGGAAAGGATTCCGCGCAGCTGCAGGTGACGATGTTCAGCAACCAGCCGGCCAGAACGCCGCTGCCGCCGGGCGAGTCGTCGCCGACCTTGAGCGTCCAGGTGCCGACCGGACTCTCGCCGTTGAACGCGGCCAGGCCCTCCTCGGGAACCAGCGTGGGTACGGGCACGCCGCTGGAGTAGACCTGGTCCGTGACGAGCCCGTTATTGTGGATGTAGGGGATCTGGCCGCCCGGATTGGCGTCGTCGGCCCAGAGGGTTCCGTTGAAGACGTTGTCGTTGGCGCCGCCGTTGTCGGTCGAAAGGGTCACGACCGTTCCGCTCGGTGAGCGCAGCGTGATCTCGAGGTCGCCGCAGTTGGGATGCGTGATCGACGTGACCACCGAGACCTTGCACAGGCGCGAACCGATGCCGTCGGGCACGTCGATCGTCGAGCTGACGCTGCCGTTGTCCGGAATCGCGGTGGACGTGGAGTTGGAAGGGCTGAAACGGGAGACGACGCTCGGGGCCTTCGGCAGAGCGGCGATCGCCAGCGACCAGCCGTTCAGGGTTCCCGTATTCCCGGGGACGTCGTCGCCGATTCGGAGCGTCCAGATCCCGTTGGGGTCCTCGCCGATGAACGCGCCTAGCGCTTCCTCCGGTGCGAGCGGGGAGGCCGTGACTCCGTCCGAATAGACCTGGTCCGTCACCAGGCCGTTGTTGCCGAAGTAGGGAACCTGACCGCCCGGATTGGACTGGTCGTCCCAGACGGTCCCGTCGAAGACGTCCGCGTTGCCTCCGCCGTTGTGGCTCGTGAGCGTCACGACGGTACCGGCCGGCGAAGTCAGCGTGACCGAGAGATCGGAGCTGAAGGAATGGACGAGGTGCGTCTGGACTCCGACGTCCCAAAGATAGGGACTCAGACCCGAGACCTCGATCGACGTGGACACCACACCTCCGTCGACGAGGGGGAGCGACGTCGCGTCGCTGAACACCACGGGGTCCGCGCTCCCGCACTCGGGCGGAGGCGGCGCCACGATGCCCAGACCCGTGGCGGACGCGATGCCGTTTGCCAGAAGGGCGGCCAGCGCCAGAAGACACACGCGTGCCGCCTTGATGGAGGTTTCTCCCATGGTGCTTTTTTGCTGGAGGAACGGGGGATATTTTAACAGACGAGGCTTCAGGTCAGGGATTTGCCCCCGTCGACGCACAGGATCTGTCCTGTGACGAAGTCAGGTCCTGTACAGAAGAACAGGACAGCCGCGGCGACGTCGGAGGGATCTCCGTTGCGCTGGAGGGGCGCCTGTCGGGCCCAGCGCGCCGCGGTCGCTTCCGGCGTGCCGTCGGGAACCAGGACGGTCCCCGGCGCGACACCGTTGACGCGGACGTGCGGCGCGAGCTCGACTGCGAGCGCGCGGACGAGGCCTTCCACCGCGGCCTTGGACGCGGCGTGCGCGACGTAGTTTTGCTCGGGCCGCGTGGCTAGGAGGTCCGAGATCAGGACGATGCGGCCCTGCCTTTCCGTCAGCGCCGGCGCGGCTTCGCGCGCCAGCAGCATCGCGGCGCGGGCGTTGACGTGCATCGCGTCGTCCCAGAGCGCGGCGTCCGTATCCCGGAGGGAAGCGCGGTGAAAGTTGGCCGCGGAGTGCACCAGCACGTCGAGCCCGCCCAGCGCGGCCATCGCGTCGC
Source organism: Acidobacteriota bacterium (assembly GCA_046725935.1). GTDB lineage: Bacteria > Acidobacteriota > Thermoanaerobaculia > UBA5066 > Gp7-AA6 > DAHUXD01. Next base: position 3,188 of record JBKOZO010000091.1, read on the forward strand.
GCGCGAGCTTCTCGCACTGCGCCGCGTCGGCGAGGTCCGCAGGGAGCGTGGCGGCCCGGCGGCCCAGCCTGCGGATCGCGGCGGCCGTCTCCTCAGCGGGCGCGGCCGAGGAGCGATAGTGGACGGCGACGTCGGCGCCGGCCTCGGCGAGGGCCAGAGCGATCGCGCGTCCCAGGCGAATGCCCGCGCCCGTGACGAGAGCGGCTTTTCCGGAAAGGCCGCCGTTCATCCCGCGGCCTGTCCCCGCGTGGCCCCGCGCGCCCAGGCCTTGGGGTCGGCCATGAGCCTCCCGTTATCGAGGAACGCGCGCCACTCCTCGCGCAGTGCCCAGAAGTGCGTGCCGACGGCCAGGAGCGAGGCCGCCAGGTGCGTCCAGCCCGGAAGCGTGCGCGTGTGGACGGCACCGCCGAGAACGAAGACCGCGATGGCCGAGAGCAGCGCGAAGGTCGCAGCCGGCGAGGTCCGCCGCTTGAAGTCCCGGAGCGCGGCGAGCACCGCGCGTTTCTCGGGCTCTGTGAACGCGGCGATCTCGTCTTTGACGAGGCGGCCGGTGCCGATGAAGAAGAAGATCACCATGGACTGCGAGAAGAGCGACAGCAGGACCGTCGGAATCGCGTAGGCCACGTGGCGCGTGACCAGGAAGCGCGCGGCCGGCTCGGCCGCGGCGAGGTGCGAGGCCAGCGCGAAGCCCTGGACGGAGGTCAACAGGAAGCCGGCCAGGGCGAGGAGAGTGCCGGCGAGAAGCGCGATCGCCACGAGTGAGATCCTATCGAAGCGCCGTCATCCCGAGCGGAGCGAGGGATCCCGTACTCGACGAGCGACCGTGGCAATCGAGTTCGGGATCCCTCGTCGCTGCGCTCCTCGGGATGACGGGCGAAACTCCCGGGCCCGGCGTCCTTGACCGGCTCCGGTGCGCAGGACACAATCCGACGAGGAGGGAGAATCGATGCCGAGCGCACCCCGCACCCTCTGCGACTTCTTCCGTGCGGCGGCGGCCAGCGGGAAGCCGAACCTGCTGATCTCCAAGGTCGACGGACAGTGGAAACCGATTTCAGCCTCCGACTTCGGATTCACCGTGCGGGCGCTGTCGCTGGGTTTGAACGGCCTCGGGATCCAGCCGGGTGACCGCGTCGCGATCCTGTCCGAGAACCGGCCCGAGTGGGCCATGGCCGACTACGCGATCCTCTGCGCGGGGGCCTGGTCGGTCCCCCTCTATCCGACCTTGCCGGCCAGCCAGATCGCGCCCCTCCTGAACGACTCGGGCGCCCGCGCGCTGTTCGTCTCGACGCTCGAGCAGCTCGGCAAGATCCTGACGATCAAGAGCCAGTGTCCCGGCCTCGACCACGTGATCCTGACCGAGGGGAACCCTCCGCCGGAGCCGGGCTATACGACCTTCCACTCCGTCGTAGACCGCGGGAGGCCGACCCTCGAGATGAGTCCCGCCGTCTTCGACCAGCGCGTCGACCGCGTGAAGCCCGAGGACGTCGCCACGATCATCTATACGTCGGGCACGACGGGAGAGCCCAAGGGCGCAATGCTGACGCACTCCAACCTGGTGTTCAACGTCATGTCCGGCTGCGAGGTCATTCCGTTTACGGCGGACGCGGTGGCGCTCTCGTTCCTGCCCCTCTCCCATGTCTTCGAGCGGATGCTCGATTACTCCTACCTCCGCCGCCTCGCTTCGATCGCCTACGCCGAGTCGATCGACAAGCTCGCGGCGAACTTCGTCGAGGTCAACCCTCACTGTTTCGGTGCCGTGCCCCGCGTCTACGAAAAGGTCTATGCGAGGATCATCTCGAAAGTCGAAGCCGGCAGCCCGATCAAGAAGAAGATCTTCCGGTGGGCGGTGGACGTGGGGAAGGCCCGCGTGGCCGCGTTGAACCAGGGACAGCCGCCGGCGCCGGCCCTCGCCCGCAAGATCAAGATCGCGGACGCCCTCGTTTTCAAAAAGATTCGCCACGCCCTCGGGACCAGTTTCCGATTCGCCGTCTCCGGCGGCGCGCCGCTGTCGAAGGATCTGGCCGAGTTCTTCGTGGGTGCCGGCGTGATGGTCTACGAGGGCTACGGCCTGACCGAAACGTCGCCGGTCATCACCGTCAACGGTCCGGGCCGGTGGAGGCTCGGAAGCGTGGGCAAGCCGATCCGGGGAGTCGAGGTCAAGATCGCCGAGGACGGCGAGATCCTGACGCGGGGCCCGCACATCATGAAGGGCTACTACAAGAAGCCCGAGGCGACGATCGAGGCCATCGACAAGGACGGATGGTTCCACACCGGCGACATCGGCCAGCTGGACGAGGACGGCTATCTGACCATCACCGACCGCAAGAAGGACCTGATCGTGCTCGCCGGCGGAAAGAAGGCCGCGCCCCAGCCGATCGAAAACGAGCTGAAGAAGTCGCCTTTCATCGGCCTCCCCGTCGTGATCGGGGACCGGCAGAAGTTCCTAGCCGCCCTGATCGTCCCGAACTTCGATCGGCTCCGCGAGTGGGCGGCGTCCCGCCAGATCGACGTCAACTGGAGCCACCCCGACGCCTCGCCCGAGGTGCGGGCGCTCTTCCAGCGCGAGATCGACGCCTACAACGCCGGCAAACCGCATCACGAGCAGATCCGGGCCTTCGCGGTGCTGCCGTCAGATCTGACGATCGAGGACGGGTCGATCACGCCGACCCTCAAGGTCAAGCGCCGCATCCTGGAGAGCCGCTATCACGAGCTGATCGAAGGAATGTACGAGGCCGCCGGCAAATCGCATGTCGCGTGACGTCGTCGTCGTCGACGGCCTGCGCACACCGTACTCCCGCGCCGGCACCGAGCTGAAATACGCCACGGCCGCGGATCTGGGCCGCATCGTTGCGCTCGAGCTCCTCGCCCGGACCGACTTCGATCCGGCGGAGCTGGACCAGGTCATCGTCGGCAACATCGCCCAACCGCCCGACGCGGTGAACGTGGCTCGGGTCGCGGCCTTGCGCGCCGGGGTGCCCGACGCCGTGCCGGCGTACACCGTGAATCGCCTGTGCGGCTCCGGCCTCCAGTCGATCGCGAACGCGGCGGACCGCATCGCGTCGGGCGAAGCGGACGCGATCCTCGCCGGGGGCGTGGAGTCCATGTCGAACATTCCGCTGCTGTTTTCGCGGGAGGCGCAGGACGTCTTCACGCAGCTCTTCACGGCCAAGACGACCGGGGCGAAGGTCGCGGCGATCGCCCGTTTCCGGCCCCGGCTCTTCCGGCCGCTCATCGGTCTCGAGATGGGGCTCACCGACGCGGTCTGCGGCCTCAACATGGGGCAGACGGCGGAGGTCCTGGCCCGCGAGCAAGGGATCACCCGCGAGGAGCAGGACGCGTTCGCGCTGCGCTCCCACCAGCGCGCGACCATGGCGCGCAAGAAGCTCGCCGAGGAGATCGTGCCGGTGCCGATCGCGCCACGTTACGAGTCCATGGCGACCCAGGACAACGGGATCCGCGAGAACCAGACGCTCGAGGCGCTGGCGAAGCTGAAGCCCTACTTTGACAAGAAGTTCGGGACGGTCACGGCCGGCAACTCCTCGCAGATCACCGACGGGGGAGCGGCGACGCTGGTCATGAGCGCGTCGGCGGCGAAGGCGAAGGGTTACGCGCCGCTGGGCCGGATCCGCGGTCTCGCCTTCTGCGCGCTGGAGCCCGAACGGATGGGTCTGGGGCCCGCGGTCGCGACGCCGATCGCGTTGAAGCGCGCCGGAATCGAGTGGAAGGACATCGGCCTGGTCGAGATCAACGAGGCGTTCGCCGCTCAGGTCCTGGCGTGTGCGCGCGTCTTTCCCTCGGCGGCGTGGCACGCGAAGTACCGGACGGGAGGCCCGATCGGCGAGATCGACTGGGAGAGGACCAACGTCAACGGCGGCGCGATCGCCCTCGGGCACCCCGTGGGCTCCTCCGCGAACCGGCTCGTCACGACCCTGTTGAAGGAGATGCGGCGGCGGGGAACGCAGTTCGGACTGGCCACCATGTGCATCGGCGGCGGGCAGGGCGGAGCCGTCGTGGTGGAACAGGTATGAGCGGGGTATATGGAGACGGGCGGGGACAAGCCTCGCCCCTACGCTTCTGTGACACGAGCATTGTAGGGGCGGCCCTTGCGGCCGCCCGGAAACCATGAGCGCCTTCGACCTGAAGATCGAGGAGGATGGGCTCGCCGTCCTGACGTTCGACCTGCCGGGGGAGAAGGTCAACAAGTTCTCGACGGCGGTGGTCGCCGAGCTCGCGGACGTGCTCGTGCGCCTCTCCCGGGAGACACGGATCCGCGGCCTGATGATTCGCAGCGGCAAGCCGGACATCTTCATCGCGGGAGCCGACGTCAAGGAGTTCCTGACGGTCCGTCCGGAGGAGGTCCGGGAAGGCGTCACACGCGTCCAGTCCCTCTTCGAGCAGCTGGCCAATCTCCCGTATCCGACGGTCGTTGTGATCAACGGAGCCTGCCTCGGAGGCGGAACCGAGCTCGCTCTCGCCTGCGACTACCGGTTCATGACCGACTCGCCGAAAGGGCAGATCGGACTGCCGGAGGTCAAGCTCGGGATCTTCCCGGCCTGGGGCGGATGCACGCGCCTCCCGCGCGTCGTGGGTCTGACTGCGGCACTCGATCTGATCCTCACGGGCAAGACCCTCGACGCCAGGCGCGCGCGCCGGATCGGCCTGGTCGACGAAGCCGTGCCGGCCGCGATCCTCGACGGCTGGTCGCGCCAGTTCACCCGCTCCAAGCTCGGCATGGGGAAGCCGCGCGCGCTCCGGAAGGAGAGGTCCCCCGACGAGACGCTCCTCGAAGCCACGCCGCTTGGGCGAAGAGTGATCTTTTCCAAAGCGCGCGACCGCGTCGTCGAACAAACCGGAGGGCACTATCCTGCGCCTCTCGAAGCGCTCGAAGTCATCGAGGAGGGCTACGGCAAACCGGTCGCCATGGGGCTGGAGGCCGAGGCGCGCCACATCGGGCTCGTCTTCGGCGGAGAGGTCCAGAAGAATCTGCTCGCGATCTTCTTCCTGACCGAGGAGGTCAAGAAGGAGACCGGCGTGGACGATCCCTCGATCCGGCCCGCCGAAGTCGGCCGCGTCGGTGTCCTCGGCGCCGGCGTCATGGGAGGAGGCATCGCGCAACTCGCCGCCGACAAGGGCCTGCCCGCGCGGATGAAGGACATCGAGCCCAAGGCTCTGGCGCACGGCTTCGCGTCCGCGGCCGCGATCTGGAAGGAAGCGGTCAAGAAGCGCCGCCTGACCTCTCGCGAGATATCGCGCAAGATGGACTTGATCTCGGGCACGCTCGACTTTTCCGGGTTCCGGCGGTGCGACGTCACGATCGAAGCGGTGGTCGAGAAGCTCACCGTCAAGCGCGCGGTCCTCGCGGAGTGGGAAGCCGTGGTTCCGCCGGCGGCGATCTTCGCGTCGAACACCTCGACTCTCCCGATCACGGAGATCGCCGTGGGCGCCATCCACGCCGGGCGGGTCATCGGCATGCACTTCTTCAACCCGGTGCACCGCATGCCGCTGGTGGAAGTCATCCGTGGAGAACGGACCAGCGACGAGACGGTCGCCACGGTCTTCGCGCTCGCCAAGAAGCTCGGGAAAACTCCGGTCGTCGTAAAAGACGGGCCCGGCTTCCTGGTCAATCGGATTCTCGCGCCCTATCTGTCGGAAGCCGTTCGGCTGCTACGCGAGGGCTGTCGGATCGAGGACGTGGACGGAGCCATGACGCATTTCGGCATGCCTGTGGGCCCAATCGCGCTGCTGGACGACGTCGGCCTCGACGTCGCGGTCAAGGCGTCGGAGGTGCTCGCGGCCGCGTTCCCCGAGAGGATCCAGGCGGGAGGGGAGGAGGCGCTGGTGAGCGCCGGACGCCTCGGCCGCAAGACCGGGAAGGGCTTCTACGAGTACACGGGCGGAAAGCGCGGCAAACCTTCCCGCGAGGCATACGAAGCGCTTCGGGTCACTCCGCGCGAACAGTCGCCGCTGCCGGAAGAAGTCATCGCGTCCCGGCTGGTGCTTCCCATGATCAACGAAGCCGCGTTCTGTCTGGAGGACGGCGTGGTGCGGGATCCCGGCCGCCTCGACCTCGCGATGATCTTCGGCACGGGGTTTCCCCCGTTCCGCGGGGGACTCCTGCGTTACGCGGACTCGCTCGGCGCCGACCGGGTGTTCCGCCGCCTGGACGATCTGTCCGAAAGACTGGGGCCGCGCTTCGCGCCGGCCGAACTGATCCGCGAGCTCGCCAATGCCCGGAAGGGCTTCTACGCCGATAGGCCCCGCCGCGAGAACCAATCGAGGGAGCTCTACTCATGACCGACCGACTCACCGGAAGCGCCGCTCTCGCCGCCATGCCTCCCCGCCTGATGCCCGTGGTCAAGTCGCTCTTCTTCGGGTTGATCCCGGAGGACACGATCTTCCCGTACCCCGAAGTGGACGCGGCGCAGCGGGAAGTCGTCTCGGCGTTCCTGGACTCATTCCGGGCCTTCGCGAAGGATCACGTCGACAGCCGGAAGTTCGAGCGGGAGCATCGCATTCCGCCGGAGGTGGTGCGGGGGCTGGGCGAGCTCGGAGCCTTCGGCATGACGATCCCCGAGGAGTACGGCGGGTACGGCTTCACGGCCTCGCAGTACTGCCGCGTGACCGAGGAGATCGGGACGGTCGACGCCTCGCTCGGCATCCTGATCGGCGGGCACCAGTCGATCGGCCTGAAGGCGTTGATCCTCCACGGCAACGAGGAACAGAAGAAGAAGTGGCTGCCGCGCCTCGCGTCGGGGGAGATGATCGCGGCATTCGCGCTCACGGAGCCCGAAGCCGGCTCGGACGCCGCCGCGATCAAGACGACCGCGGTCTACGACGAGAAGACGGACACTTTCGTCTTGAACGGCACCAAGCACTGGATCTCCAACGGCGGCTTCGCCGATTTCTTCACGGTCTTCGCCAAGGACGTCGGGCTTGCCGAGAAGGATGAGCACCGGCGGATCACGGCCTTCGCCGTGACGAAGGACCTCGGAGGAGTGATTCCCGGCAGGGAGGAGCAGAAGCTCGGACTCAAGGCGTCGTCCACGGTTCCGATCCAGCTCGAGAACGTGCGCGTCCCGGCATCGCATGTCCTGGGAAAGCGGGGACAGGGGTTCAAGATCGCCGTCGAAGTCCTCAACACCGGACGGACGTCGCTCGGAGCGGGCTGCATCGGCGGCTGCAAGGTGATGCTCCGGGAGGCGGCGCGCCACGCCACGCAGCGCAAGCAGTTCGGAACGCCGGTGGCGCAGTTCGAGATGATCCGCGCGAAGTTCGCCAGCATGGTCGTCTCCACGTACGCGCTGGAGTCGATGGTCTATCTGACGGCCGGTCTGATCGACCGGGGTCTCGAGGACTACGCCCTCGAGGGGGCTTGCTGCAAGATCTATGGGACCGAGACCGTCTGGAGGAACATCAACGACGCCCTCCAGATCGCGGGCGGCAACGGCTTCATGGAGGAGTACCCGTACGAGAAGGCCCTGCGCGATTCCCGTGTCAACATGATCTTCGAGGGCACCAACGAGATCCTCCGGGTCCTCGTGGCGCTGTCGGGTCTGAAAGAGGTCGGCGAGGACTTGAAGGAAGTCGGCCGGGCCCTGAAGGCGCCGCTGTCTTCGCTCGGGATTCTGTCGGACTACGCCGCCCGGAAGATCCGCGGCGTGGTTCCGAGCCGCCTGACGCGGATCGCACCGGACCTCGCGGCCGAAGGCGAGATCGTCGCCAAGTACGCGCGCACCGTCGCTGGTGCGGGAGAGACGCTGCTGCGCAAGTACGGCAAGGACGTCATCCAGAAGGAATTCCACCAGGAGCGCCTCGCCAATGTCGCGATCGACCTGTACGGCTCACTGGCCGTGCTCTCGCGGGCGACGGCGGCGCTGGCGCGCTCCGGGCCCGAGAAGGCCGCCGAGGAAGTGCGGCTCACCCGCGCGTTCGTCCAGGGGGCCAAGCACCGCATGGTCGGACTCCTGAAGGACATGGACTCCAACCGCGACGTCGAGCGGACGGCGATCTCCGAGACCGCGTACTGGTCATCGGGCTATGCATTCTCGTACTGGGAGTGACGGCCAACAGTCAGGGAGCGCGGGGCGGGGGAGGGACGAGGCGCTCCTCGAGGTACCGGACGTAGCGCACCCATTCGCCGCGCGGCAGGCCGCCGCCGGGTAGCTGCCATTCGAGCGAGAGCAGACCCATGTACGCGGCCCCGAAAAGGACACCCGCCGCCTGCTTTCGGGCCATCCCGAGACCGCCGTTCTGGCGCCGGCCCCGGCGGCGCAGGAAGGGTGGGTCACGTCGGGGAGCGTAACGGGCACGGCCTTCGCGGGCCCGTGGGGCGTGAGTTACACGGCGAACCTGACGCCGGACGTCAACACGGGACTCGGCATCTGGACGGAGGACATGTTCATCCGGGAGCTTCGCACCGGGAAGCACTTCGGCACCTCCCGGCCGCTCCAGCCGCCCATGCCGTGGAAGGCTTTCGGAAGCATGTCGGACGAGGAGCTGAAGGCGATCTACGCGTACCTTCGGACGATCCCTCCCGTCACGAACCACGTTCCGGACTATCAGCCGCCCGCTCCGGCCACCGTCACGAACTGACCGGGATGCGGCCGGGCGTTCCGTGCCCTCGCCCGGGGAAGACGCCGCGAGCGAGGGCGGCCCGAAGGAACTGAATCGCCCGAAGGACGGCGTCATCCAGGGATCGTCCCAGCGCGAGATTCGCGGCGATCGCCGCCGAGAGCGTGCAGCCGGTGCCGTGGGTCGCCCGCGTGCGGATCCGCGGCGCTGCGAACTCCGTGAAGAAGCGGCCGTCGAAGAGAAGGTCCCTCACGACCCCGCCGCGCCCGTGACCGCCCTTGAGCAGGACCGCCCGCGCTCCCATGTCGGCAATCGCGCCGGCGGCGACGCGCCGATCGGCGGGTGTCCGGACGGACAGGCCCGACAGCGCCGCCGCTTCGGGAAGGTTGGGCGTGACGAGGTCGCAGAGCGGCAGCAGGTCTTTCGCGAGAGTCGCGGCGGCGCGGGGCGAGAGCAGACGCGTACCCGTCTTGGCGACCATCACGGGATCGAGCACGACGTTGCGGGCACGATGGCGGCGCAGGCCCGCCGCAACGGCACGGATCCGCAGGGCGTCGAAGAGCATGCCGATCTTCACGGCCCGGGGGTGCAGATCCGAGAAGACGGCGTCGATCTGACGGGCCACGAAGCGCGGCGAGAGAGTCTCGATCCCGAAAACCCCGACGGTGTTCTGAGCGGTCGCGGCCGCGAGGACTGCCGCGCCGTGAACGCCGTGCGCGGCGAACGTCAGCAGATCGGCCTGGATGCCTGCTCCGCCGCCGGAGTCGGAAGCCGCGATCGTCACCGCCGACACCGCGCGCTTGCTCATAGAATCAGCATCTCATGGCGGACGAGCCGGCTCCGATGCGCATCACACCCGAGGCGGCTCAGCGCCTCCGCGGCGAGGCCGACTTCTCGCGCGCCGTGCTCTCGGTGCGGCATCTGCTCGGTTGCGGGGGCACCGGCTTTCGCATCTCGGTCGAGGAGAACGCGCCGGACGAGGGCCGTCGCTTCGAGATCGCCGGCATCCCCGTCGTCATGGACGAATACTCCTTCAGCCGCCTGAAGGGCGCCGTCCTGGAGGTGGACCCGGACCCGGCCGGTGAGGACTACCGCCTCGACCATCCCGACGCGGTGATGACCACGTTTTGCTGAGACTCCGCTCCACGCTCCAAGGAGTCGTGACGCTCGCGCCTCTGTTGTTGCTTGCAGCGGCGCCTCCGCCCGAGCCGACCCACGAGCGCCCCCGCATCCGCGGCCTCGGCGTCACACCCGGAGTCCTGCCGCCCGGCCCGCTCAACGCGATCACCGATGTCGAAGGCGTGCGCGTGGGGAACCGCACACTGATCGAGGGCGACTCGATCCGGACCGGCGTCACCGCGATCATTCCGGCGGCGGGCGATCTCTTCCAGAGCAAGGTCGCCGCGGCCGCGTGGGTCGTCAACGGGTTCGGAAAGGCCGCGGGTCTCGCTCAGATCCGGGAGCTCGGCAACCTCGAGACACCCATCGTCCTGACCAACACGCTCGCGGTCGGCACAGCGGTGAACGCCCTCGTCCGCTGGACCCTCGCGCAGCCCGGCAACGCCGACGTCCGCTCGGTCAACGCGGTCGTCGGCGAGACCAACGACGGTTGGGCGTTGAACGACATCCGGTCGCGGCGCGTGACCGAGAAGGACGTCGAGGACGCGATCGCGGCGGCGCGCGGAGGGCCGGTGGAGGAGGGGAGCGTCGGCGCGGGCACCGGCACGGTGGCTTTCGGCTGGAAGGGAGGGATCGGGACGGCGTCGCGGCGGCTGCCGCCCGCACTCGGCGGCTGGACGGTCGGCGCCCTGGTCCAGACGAACTTCGGAGGGATCCTGACGATCGACGGGGTGCGCGTCGGAGAGAGGCTCGGGAAGTTCGCGTTCGCCGAGGAGCTCGGCGCGCCTCGCGGGGGCGACGGCTCCTGCATGATCGTTCTGGCAACCGACGCTCCGCTGTCGTCGCGCAACCTCGAGCGCCTGGCGCACCGCGCCGAGCTCGGTCTGGCGCGCACGGGCTCGTTCGTCGGCAACGGCTCCGGGGATTTCGTGATCGCGTTCTCGACGTGCAACCGCGTTCCCTACCGTCCACCGACGGCCGTGCGTGCGGTCGAGGAGCTCGACAACGACCGAATGGACCCGTTGTTCCTGGCCGCCGTCGAGAGCGTCGAGGAGGCGGTCTACAACTCCTTGACCCGCGCGACGACCGTCACCGGCGCGGGGGGCCGAACGGTGGAGGCGATCCCGATCGAGAAGCTCCGGGAGCTGCTGGCGGAGCGCCGTCTGAAAAAGTAGCTCGCCTGCTATACTGTTTCCACACCGGAGGACACACCATGAGGACCAGGCTGGCGCGAGGCCGCCGTGCGGCCGCTGTCGCTCTTCTCTGGACCGCCGCCGCTTTCGTCTCGGCCGCGACCGAGACGCGATCGGGGACGGTTCAAATCCTGACAGCCGACGACTTCGCCTCGGGGCATGCCGAGCACATCGTCACGCTGGTCTCGGCGCGCGGAGCGATGACCCCTCTGAAACTGCCTCCGGGGGTTTCGGTCGACTCCGGCGCGCGCGTGGCGGTCCACGGTTCTCCCGAGGGCGAGGGGTTCGCGGTCGAGAGCGTCGAAGTCCTCGACCCGGCTCCGGCGGAGCTTCCGGCGATCACCGGCAACACGAAGGTGATCGCAATCCTGCTCAAGTTCCTCGACACGGGGACCGAGCCGTTCACCGTTGCGCAGGTTCAGGACAAGATGTTCGGATCCGCAGGCACTTCCGCGTATTACGCCGAAGCGTCGTACGGCGCGCACACGCTGTCGGGCGTCGTCACCAACTGGCTGACCGCGACGATCAACACGCCGACGACCTGCGACTACATCACCGTGGCGAACCAGGCGGTCGCGCGGGCGCAGGAGGCCGGCTACAACCCCGGCTCGTATCAGAAGCAGGTCTACATCTTTCCGCACCTGCCGTGCGGATGGCTGGGGCTCGGCGGGGGCTCGCAGGCCTGGATCAACCAGTCCAACACGGTTCTCGTGATCGGCCACGAGCTCGGCCACTGTTTCGGTCTCGGGCACTCGAGCTCGCTCGATTGCGGCGACGTCGTCCTCGGACCGCCGCCCTGCACGGTCTCGGAGTACGGGGATCGCTTCTCGATCATGGGCAACTCGGCGGCTCGCCATTTCCCCGCCCACTACAAGTACCTGCTCGGCTACCTGCCTCCGGGCTCCTATCCCACGCACGCGAGCGGATCGGCGGTCTATACGATCGCGCCGATCGAAACGCCGGGCGCAAACCTCTACGCCGTCCAGATCCCGGTGCCGGAGTCGCAGTACACGTACTGGCTCGAGTACCGCCAGCCGATCGGCTTCGACGCGGGAATGTCGGGCAATCCGGTGAGCGGCGCTCTGGTCCATCTCGGGCCCGGATACCCGGCATACAGCTGCTACTCCTGCCTGCTCGACATGACGCCGACGACCAGCGGCTTCGGGGACGCCGCCGTCGTGGTCGGTGAGACCTACACGGACGCCTCCGCCACGCTGCACGTCACTCCGCTCTCGGCCGACGCGTCGGGCCTCGTGGTCCAGGTCGAGCTCGGACCAGCGCCGCCGTTCGCGGTCGACCGCCACGCGGCGCCGGGACACCTCTACCCCAACGGCGTGCTCGAGGTCGGCGAGGTGGCCACGGTCGAGCCCTCGTATCTGAACTCCGGAGGCGGAGACACGACCTTGACGGGAACCGCGACGGCGTTCACCGGCCCGGCGGGCGCGACGTACTCGATCAGCGATCCGGATGCCGACTACGGGACCGTTGCCGCCGGCGAGCGCGCGTCGTGCTTCGACGCCACGGCCAACTGTTACGCGGTGCTCGTGTCCGCCGGGTCGCGGCCGGTGCTGCACTGGGACGCGACCTTCGAAGAGACTCTTTCCGACGCCTCGGTGCGGACATGGCCGCTCCACATCGGCGGATCGTTCTCCGATGCCCCCTCTTCGCGAGGAGACTACCGGTACGTCGAGACCGTGTTCCACCACGGGATCACGTCGGGGTGCGGCACCGGGGTCTTCTGTCCGGACGCATCGGTGTCGCGCGCGCAGATGGCGGTCTTTCTGCTGCGCGCCGAGCACGGTTCGGGCTATGCGCCCCCGCCCGCCACGGGCCAGGTTTTCTCGGACGTTCCGGCCAACGCCTTCGCCGCGGCGTGGATCGAGCGACTGGCCGCCGAGGGCATCACGGCCGGATGCGGCAACGGCTCCAAGTTCTGCCCGGCCGATCCCGTCACGCGCGCTCAAATGGCCGCGTTCCTCTTGAAGACGGAGTACGGCTCCTCCTGGACGCCGCCGCCGGCGACTGGCGAATTCACGGACGTGCCCGTCTCCAATCCCTTCGCTCCGTGGGTGGAAGCCCTCAAGGACGAGGGCGTCACGGCGGGATGCGGCGGGGGAGCGTACTGTCCGAACCAGGCCACCCGTCGTGGGCAGATGGCCGTCTTCCTGACGAAGACGTTCGGCCTGCAGCTGTATGGCCCGTAGCCGCTAGCGCGTCGGCCGCGGCCGGATGTGCAGGGCCTCGTTGACGAGAAACGCGGGGCCCACCAGAAGGTGCACGAGGTTTCGAAAGAAGGCCGGCGACGTCTTCTCGTAGACGGCGTGGCCGATCGCCTGGAAGATCCATCCGACGACGAACGCGGCGGCGCCGACGCGCCAGTTCCCGATGGCCCTCGCGGCGAGATCCAGCAGAGCGGCCGCGACGAGCACGGCCGCGGCGAGGAGCGGGTCGAGCGCGACGTAGAAGAGAAATGCCGCGGCCAGAAGCGCCTCGCCCAGGGTCCAGGCGCCGAAGAGCGGGACCTCGTGCAGGAGCGAGAGGACGCCGAACACGATCAGCGTGATCCCGACCGCGTGACAGAGGAGGTTTCCGCGAGTTTGGTGAGAGCTCTCGTAGTCGGACAGCAGCGCGTCGATTCGCTTCAAGGTCGTGAGTATAGTCGCGCGGATGCGCGCACAGCGCCTCCATCGCCCTGCTCCCGTTGAAGAGAAGCCCCTCCGGATGGAGGACGTCGGCGCTCCGCGGGCCGGTCCGGGCGAGGTCGTGATCGCGATCGAAGCCTGCGGAGTCTGCCGCACCGACCTCCACATCCTGGAAGGCGAAGTTCTGGCGCGGCTGCCGATCACACCCGGTCATCAGGCGGCGGGCCGTGTTGTCGATCTCGGACCCGGTGTCGAGGGTCTCGCTGTGGGAGACGCCATCGGAGTGGGTTGGATCGCGTCCACCTGCGGCACGTGTCCGCTCTGCCGCTCAGGCCGCGAGAATCTCTGCCCGCAGGCGACCTTCACCGGGCGCGACCGCGACGGAGGTTACGCCGAGAAGCTCTCCGCGGATGCGCGCTGGGTCTACAAGTTGCCCGAGCGATTCTCGGCGCGCGATGCCGCGCCGCTGCTCTGCGCCGGGATCATCGGATACCGCTCGTTGAAGTTGAGCGGCATCGCCCGCGGCGGGCGTCTCGGCCTCTTCGGATTCGGAGCATCGGCGCATCTGGCCATGCAGGTCGCGCGCCACTGGGGCTGCGACGTTTACGCCTTCTCGCGCGAGCGGCACCACCGCGAACTGGCGCTCTCGCTGGGCGCGGACTGGGCCGGCGACTCCGGAGACGATCCAAGAGTGCCCCTCGACGCGGCGGTCCTGTTCGCGCCGGCGGGGGAGATCGTCCCGCTCGCCCTGGCGCGGCTGGACCGCGGCGCCATGCTCGCGATCAACGCGATCCACATGAGCCCGATCCCCGCCATGGACTACTCACTCCTGTACGGCGAGCGGGGAATCCGCAGCGTGACCAACTACACGCGTCGGGACGCCGAGGAGTTCCTGAAGCTTTCCGCCGAGATTCCGGTGCGCGCTTCCGTGGAACTCTACCCGCTCGAGGCGGCGAACGACGCGCTCCTCGCCGTCAAGCGCGGAGCCATCCGCGGCGCGGCGGTCCTGACGGTCACTCCACCCGCACCAGAAGCCGGCGCGGGCGGTCCGAAGGCGTGAAGCGCAGTCCCATAAGCTCGGATCCCTCTTTCCGGGCGTCCGCCAGCCTGTCCCGGCTCTGCGCGTCCTTGCGCAGGAACCCGCCGCCGGAGGTCGAAGGGGTCACGTCGCGCACGCGTCCACCGGCTTCGACGAGGAGGATGAACTCGCGGCCGACGAGAGCGGCGAGCGCATCGTCGGTCGGGGTTTCGCGCACCTCCGGTGCTTCGCCGTAGCCGTCGATCGCGTTGACGACGAGGCGGATGGAAACGCGTTGCTCGTCGGGGACGGCCGCGCCTCCAGCCTCTCCGCCGGGAGCCGCGGCGGTCTGGCGCCGCAGCTTCTGGGGAGGAGCGGGAGCGGCCTGGGCCGCTGCGGCGGGAGCGTTGGTCCCATCGGCGAGGAATCCCTCCCGCTTGGTCTCCGGTTGCGGCTGCGTGGAGGCGAAATCCCCTTCCGCCGCGGCATCGAGCGGCTTCGCGTTTTCCTTGTCCTTCGCGCGAGCCTCGTCGGCGGGCGCCGACGGCGGCGGCGCCGGCGCGACCTTGGCGCCGGATTCCTTCGCCGATGTCGTCGTTTTCTCTTCGAGCAGGTAGGCCGGCAGCGCTTCGGGGGAGGCCGAAGACCCAGCAGGGACCAGGGCCTTCTCTTGGCGATGGAAGAGCGCCGGAGCGATGAGGACGACGAGCAGCGCGGCCGCGAGCACGCCGGCCCAGCGGACGTCGATTCCGAACGTCACGCCGAACGGCCGTCGCGACGGCGATTGCTCGCGGATCTTGCGCAGGATGCGCGCGGAGAGATCGGAGGCCGGCGCTGCGGTCGGCGAAGCCCGGAACGCCCGCAGGCTCCGCTCGTACTCTTCGACGGCGTTGCGACAGGAGGCGCAGCTCGAGCGGTGGGCGTCGAACTCGCGCGCCTCGGCCGCCGAGAGCTCGCGGTCGTGGAGCCGCGACAGGAACTCGACCGATGCGGCGGGATGCGGCGTCTCGCTCATGGCAGCCTTCCGATCCGGGGTCTCAGGATCTCCCGCAGCTGTCCGCGCCCGCGCGCGATGCGGGATTTCACGGTGCCGACCGGGAGCTCCAGGGAAACCGCGATTTCCTCATAGCTCCATTCCTCGATGTCGCGGAGCACGACCGGCATCCGGAACTCGGGCGCGAGGCGCTTGAGAGCCTCCGCCACGAAACGGAGCGACTCGCCGCTGCCGGCGTTCTCTTCGGGATCGGCGGCGGGCGAGACGGGATCGAGGTCGGGAAGGGCGTCGGAGCTTCCCGCGAAGATCCGGCGAAAGCGGCTCCGCGACCGATACCGGTTCTTGACCGCGTTGTCGGCGATCGCGGCCAGCCAGGCGCGCGCCGGCGCCTCGCCGCGGAAGCGGTCCAGACCCCGATACGCTTTCAGAAAGACGTCCTGTGTCATGTCGTCCGCATCGCTTTCACCCACCGCGCGGACCATCCACCGGTGGACCGCCGGCGTGTGCCGCCGCACGAACGCGCCGAACGCATCCTCGTCGCCACCGCGCGCGGAAGCGAGGAGTTGCTCGTCGGTCGTCCCCGGCTCGGTCAATGGCGAATCGCGCCGGACGCTTGCGGGCGGCGCCGGCGCGATTCTACGGCCGAACCGGGCGGAGCTACCGCTGCCGGTACGGGTCGGGCGCGTAGGAAGGCTCGAATCCGCGCGCGCGGTCCCGGGCATATAGATCGTCCTCGCGGGGAAGAACACCCAGGCGCACGAGCCCGGAACGAAACTCGTAGCGCAGTGCGATGCGCGCCACGGGGGCCGGATCTTCCTCGAACTCCACCCAAGAGACCGGAAAGCGCGTCTCGTCGCCGATTCCCGTCGCGGCGAGCTTGTCCGGGCTCTGGCGCTTCGCCCCGTCGCGAGCCTCTGCGCGCGGCGCCTCGGCCTTTCCCGCGGCGCCGGGCGCGCTCTGCGCCGCCGAGTCCTGCAGCGGCTGCTCTTCCCGATCCTTGTACACGGTCACCGGGGGCCGGCGCTTTTCGCGGAAGAACACGGCCTCGATCGTGCCGACGTTCGAGGTGTCGCCAAGCCACTTCGCGTAGGACCCGGCGGTGTCGGTGAAGAAAAACTTCCGCGAGGTCTGCCCCGAGACCTGCCAGCCCGGGATGTCGGCCGTCTGCCACGGCCCGAGGATCCATTTGGTCGCGGCAAGCTCGGTCGTGCGCTTGGCGTCGACGACGTTGCGGCCGTCCACGGAGAGCGCGACCGCCACACGCTCGGCGGTCGGGTTGGAGAGCCGAATCACGAACTCCTTTCCCTTCAGAGCTTCGATGTAGATCCGGCCGCGTGCCGCGTACTCGGGAGCGCCCCGACCCTCGACCAGGACGGTCATGGAGAAACCGTCGCGGTCGCCGGCCCGGGCCAGGGAGGCCGCGGCGGCCGTCAGCGCGAAGATGGAGACGAATCGGGCGGTCCGGGTCATGGTGTCCCTCCTGCAGAAAGGGACACCGGCCCCGGCTCCGGGTTCCCGAGAAAGGGACTAGGAGGGGAGCCCGTCTATCAGGATCTTCTCCATCCGGGAGCAGAAGACGTCGATGTCGTCGGGCGTGGTGTAGACGCTGGGGGTAATCCGCAGCCCGTTGAACTCGGAATGGACGATCGGCGTCGTCATGATGCGGTGCTTTTCCCACAGGTGTGCCTGGAGCTTTTCAGTGTCGAGCCCGTCGATGTGGACGAAGCCGATCGCGCAGGAATCCGTGTCGTTCAACGGCGTCAGGATCTTCACCCGGGGAGAAGCCGCCGCCAGGCGCTTCGCCCAGCGGTCCCGAAGCCAGCGCAAACGCGCCGCCTTGCGCTCGGCGCCGATGCCGCGATGGAAGGCCATCGCCGCGGCGATGGCGTTGTGGTTGGCGGCCGGATGCGTGCCGATCTCTTCGTATTTGCGGATGTCCTCGTCCATCTTGGCCGGCGCCGCCATCAGCGGCCAGATCTTCTTCTGCTTCTCCTTGCGCACGTAGAGGAAGCCGGTCCCGATCGGAGCGAAGAGCCACTTGTGGAGGCTCGTCGCGTAGTAGTCACACCCCAGGTCGTCGCGGCGGAACGGGAACTGCGCGAACGCGTGCGCGCCGTCGACGAAGACCTCGATGCCGCGGTCGCGCGCCATCCGCACGATTTCGCGCACCGGGAAGATCTGACCGGTGAGGTTGGTGATGTGCGTGACCTCGATGACTTTCGTGCGGGGCGTGAGGGCCGCTCGGAATCTCTCGACGAGATCCGCCGGGGAGCGCGGCGGCACGGGGAAGGAGATCTGCTTCAGGACGATTCCGTCCCGCCGCGCACGCTGCTCCCAGGACGTGATCATCCGGGGATAGTTCTGGTTGGTCAGAACGACCTCGTCGCCGCGTTGGAGGTCGATGCCGAAGATGAGCGTCTCCAGCGACTCGGAGGCGTTGCGCGTGATCGCCATTTCCTCCGGATCGCAGCCGAACTCGGCGGCGAGGCCGCGGCGACAGGACTCGATCCGCGGCTCGAGCAGGGTCCACATATGGTAGACGGGGATCTCGTTGGAGAAGCGCAGGTCCTGGATCATCGCCTCCAGCACGTGAGCGGGCGCCGGGCTGCAGCCCCCGTTGTTCAGGTTGACGAGCGTGCGGTCCACGTCGAACGCGCGCGCGATCTGCGTCCAGTAGCTCTCGTCGTTGGCGAGGTCCGCCGGCGCCTTCCCCTCGGCCTCGCGCCCGGCGCGCACGACACGGGCGATCGAATCCCCGCGAAAAGCGGCCCATCCGAGGGCTCCTCCTGATCCCGCGAACAGTGCCCTCCGGGTCAGGAGAGGAAGCGGACTCCGCATCGTGACCTCCGGTTTTTTGGAAAAATCCTATCCTCCGACCGTCTCCAGATGTGATGGAATTGTGGGTGATTCAATTCGCCCCGGCCCCGCCGGGCATTGGCCGACGAAAAGGAGATGAGCGTCATGGTGACCTTCAACGTTCCTGCCCGAGTTCCTGAGCGCCAGCCCGAGCAACCGGAGAACTCGACATCTCGCCAGGTCGTGTGGCGGGAGACGAAGAAGCCGACGCGATTCATCATCAAAGTCGGCGGAATGATCCCCTTCTAAGCTTCACAACCTGAGGGGCTTTCTCATCCGGCTACGCGTCGTGGACGCGACTGGGGCGTTGGTGTACTCTCATCACGGGCAAGGAAGGTGGAGAAACCGTCATCGAAGGTTCCGGATGAGGTGCAGTCGGTTTTCGACCGGGCCCGTGATGTAATCCACTCTGCACTGGTTTCGTACTATCGGCTAACCGAGATCGAGGCGACGGGCGCCGAAGAGGACCTCCTCATTTGGTTCCAGCGGCTGGCCCGGAGGGGAGGGGCGGGACAGATGCCGGGAAAGCTTCTCCGCATCTCGCTGCTTTCCGCCGCGTGTCAGTACGGCCGGTCCTTCCAGCTCTGGAAGCTCGGAGGCGATGCTTCGGCGGACCCGGAGCTGAACGCCCTCCTTTCCCGCGAGCCCGACGACGTCGCCACGGACCTCGAGAGACGTTTCGAGGAGGATCGGACGTGACCGGCCGCGTGATCCACTTCCCGCGACAGCCTCTTTCTTCCGAGGCGGGGCAGCAGGCTGCCGAGAAGGTCCTCGCGACGCCGATGATCGACCGATACTCCTCGGCCGAGGAACTCAGGCTGGAAGATCCGGAGACACTGCTTTCTCTGTGCGGAATCCTGCGATCCCAGGGAGAATCGGCGCCTGCGCTGGTCCGGGACGAGGCGGAATTCCTCTATCGCTTTATCGAGAGCCCGAAGCGGGAAATCGGGCTATTCGACGAACGCGAGTACTTTCTGGGCGAGTTCGCGCTCCTGGCGGGAGCGGCCTGCCGTCAACTCTCCAGGCGCGAGGAAGCGTACATCTGGTTCGACCGCGCCGAGGCCGGTTTCCGACACACGATCAACGCCGCCGGCGACCTTTCGCGGCTCGGTTACCAGCGCCTGGCGGAGCGTTTCGAGGAGCGCCAGATCGACGTCGTGCTGGAGCTCCTGCCGTCGCTGATCGAGAGCTTCCGCTCCCTGGAGATGCACGAGGACGCATTGAAGTGCCGTTTCCTTGAAGGTCTCGCCCTGATGGAAACGGACGAGCTCCGAGCCGCCGTCAGCACGTTCGAAGAGATTTGCGACGAAGCGGAGTCGATCGGCAACGCCCTCCTGGCGGCGACGGCGTATACGAACCTGACGCACATTCACGGCATGATGGGCAACGCCGAGGCGGCTATGGCCGCGTCTGCCAAGGCAATTCCGATCCTTCGGCGTCTCGACAACCGTGTCGGACTCGCCAAGGTCCAGTGGGGTCTTGCGGCCCTGCTGCGCGAAACCGGACAGCTCACTGCCTCCATCGAGGCCTACCGCAAGGCGCAGCAGGAATTCGAGGCGATCGGCATGCGCGCGGACATCGCGGCGCTGAACCTGGTCGTCGCGGATCTGCTCCTGGAGATGGGCCGCGGCCGCGAGGCCCTGGCCGAGATCGGCGCCGCGCTGCCCGTGATCTCGGAGCTGAAGATGGCTCCCGAGGGAATGGCCGCGCTCTCGCTTCTGCGCGAGTCTGCCCGTCGGCAGGAGATCAACCGCCAGGCGCTGCGCGACCTCCACGGGTACTTCGAGGAGCTCAAGGGCTAGGCTTCACTCCGCCTCGGTTCAACCCTCCTTCGAGTGCCGCATGATCGTCTTCCTCCGGCCACGTGCCTTGCGAGCCCGGGTCTTCTTTGGAGCGGCCGTCTTCTTCGGTCGTGCCTTCTTCATAGCGGCATCGTAACCCGCATACGATGAGGCGGTGCCCCGCGTCCTTCTTCTGCTGCCCACGACGACCTACCGCGCGGCCGACTTCCTTCGCGCCGCGTCCTCGCTCCACGTCGACGTCGTCGTCGCGTCCGAGGAGCCGAGCGCGCTGGAGGGATTGAATCCCTCGGGGCTCCTGACCCTCGACTTCCGCGACCCGGCCGCGTGCGCGCGCGCGGCCTTGGAGTTCAGCCGGCGGAATCCCCTCGATGCCGTCGTGGGGGTGGACGAGGAGACCGCCGTCGTCGCGGCCGCGATTGCCGGCGCGCTCGGACTCCCGCACAACGCCCTGGAGGCCGCGGAGGCGGCGGCCGACAAGGGCCGCATGCGGGAGCTGCTGGCACGCGGAGGGGCGAGGTCCCCGGCGCACCGCGTCTTCGATGCCGCCGGGTATCCCCGTGCCTTTGCGGCCAGTACGGCCTACCCGTGCGTCCTCAAGCCGACGTTTCTCTCGGGCAGCCGGGGCGTCATTCGAGCGAACGACCCGGAGCAGTTCGTCGCGGCGTGGAGCCGGGTCTTCGCGATCCTTTGCGAGCCGGACGTGGCCCGGCGCGGCGGGGCGAAGACCGGCCGCATCCTCGTGGAGGACTTCGTCCCGGGAATCGAAGTCGCGCTCGAAGGCCTCCTGACCCACGGGCGGCTTCGCACCCTGGCGCTCTTCGACAAGCCCGATCCGCTGGAAGGTCCGTTCTTCGAGGAGACGATCTACGTCACGCCGTCGCGGCTGCCTCGCGAAGTTCAGACGGAGATCGAAGAGGAGACGTCAATCGGAGCCCGCGCGCTCGGTCTCGCGCACGGCCCCGTTCATGCCGAGCTTCGCTGGAACGAACACGGCGCCTGGATCGTGGAGCTCGCCGCGCGGACGATCGGAGGTCTCTGCTCCCGAACGCTGCGGTTCGGTGCCGGTGTCCGCCTCGAAGAGCTCGTCTTGCGGCAGGCGCTCGGACAGGACGTCGCCGATCTGCGTCGAGACGAGCGCGCGTCGGCCGTGATGATGATTCCGATTCCCGGAAGCGGAATCTACGAAGGGGTCGAGGGGCTCGACGACGCCCGGCGAGTCGCGGGGATCGAGGAAATCACGATCTCGGCCCGTCCGGGACAGACGCTCGTTCCGCTGCCGGAGGGCTCGAGGTACCTCGGCTTCATCTTTTCACGCACCGAGACGCCGGAGAGCGCCGAGGCCGCGGTGCGCGAGGCGCACCGCCGGCTTAGATTCCGACTCGCTTGAGTTCGGGATCCCTCGGCGCTTCGCGCCTCGGGATGACCCCGCGCCGCTTCGCGCGCGGAGTCATTTTGCCGGCGCGTAGTACGGGTTTCGGCCCGCGGCGTGGTCGGTGGTGTCGAGGATCTCGCCCACGGCCGGCGCGAGGCTCCGAATTGCCTTCTCGATTCCCTGCTTGAGCGTGACGTCGGCCGCTCCGCATCCCTGGCATCCTCCGCCCAGCCGCAGGTACACGTTGTTCTTCCGGACCTCGATGAGCTCCACGAATCCGCCGTGCTGGCCGACCGCCGGGTTTATCTCGCGATCCAGCAAATCGCGAATCGCCCACTTCAGGTCGCCCTCCGAGGGCAGATCGCGAAGGTAGTCTTCCGAGACCGCCGGAACGCCCGAGCGCAGGTGCTTGCGGATGACGTTTCCGATGCCGAGGGCCGGCCAGTCCACCGGGTACGCGGCGCTGACGGTGACCGTGTTGTCGGCGATGAGCACGGAATCCACGCCAGCGATCCGGAGGAGGTCTGCCGCGAGCGGCGAGTGGCGGGCGACCTCCGGGGTGGCGAAGTGGGCCGACTCGCCCGCAAACACCGGGCGGTCGACGATGAAGGCGCAACGGTCGCCGGCGCGGGAAGGCTCGCCCGTAATCTTGATGTCGTCCGCCATACCTCCGAGTATAGCCGCCGTTTGACGGGGGGAGGGGCGTCGGAGATAATGCGCCGTTTTTGAAAGCCCAGGACGCA
The DNA here is from genome assembly GCA_046725935.1 of Acidobacteriota bacterium. Taxonomy (GTDB): domain Bacteria; phylum Acidobacteriota; class Thermoanaerobaculia; order UBA5066; family Gp7-AA6; genus DAHUXD01. The sequence goes on from JBKOZO010000091.1 coordinate 25,498, forward strand.
TGACCCAGAAGATCAGCCGCCGGGACATGAAGCGCAACGAGCTGGCCGAGACCGTCGGGAAGACGGTCGGCTACGTCACCGAGCACCGGAAGGGCGTCACGGAGGCGGTCGCGATCGCCGCCGGCGCGGTCATCCTCGTGGCGGGATTCTTCGCGTATCGAACCTGGGCCGATCGTTCCGCCGGCAAGGACCTGTCCGAGGCCCTCGCGATTCTGGGTACGCCCCTCGCGTCCGAGCAGCCGACCGCGACGAAGACCTATCCCACCGATGCCGCTCGCCGCGCCGAAGCAGAGAAGCTCCTGAAGAAGGCGGCGACGCACGGCTCGACCCCGTCGGGCCGCGCGGCGCAGGTGATTCTCGCGGCCGGCGGTGCGGACAAGCCGGGCACGTCAGTCGAGGTCTTCGAGAAGGCGGCCCGGACGGGCAAGTCCGAGACGGCGGCGATCGCCGAGATCGACGCCGCCCGGGCGCTGGCGGCGCAGGGGAAGACGGTCGAGGCGATCGACCGCCTGAAGCGCGCGATCGAGTCTCCCTCGACGGCCGCGCCGAAGGACGCTTTGCTCTTCGCGCTCGGCCAGATCTACGAGCAGAGCGGCGCGGCCGCCGACGCGCGCGCCACGTACCAGCGGCTCATCAACGACTATCCCAACTCGCCCTATCGCGCGGACGCCCGCCAGAAGGTTCCGCTGTCGTAGCAATCCTCCACGGGGCCGTCGTCGCCTCGGCCGTCCTCGCCGTCATCTGCTCCGTCCTCTTCGCGGTCAACGTCGCGTTGATCCGCCGCGTGTCGCACACGCCCGCACCGCCGCCCGGGACTCCGTGCCCCCGCATCTCCGTCGTCGTGCCGGCACGAAACGAAGAGCGCGACATCGAGGAGGCCGTGCGGTCGCACCTGGCGCAGGACTACCCGGACTTCGAGGTCATCGTCGTCGACGACCGGTCCACCGACGCGACCGCCACGATCCTCGAACGTCTGGCGGCCGCGGATCCCCGCCTGACGGTCGTGCGCGGCGCGGAGCCCCCGCCCGGATGGCTCGGCAAGCCGCACGCCCTCTTTCAGGGCAGCGCGCGGGCGCGCGGCGAGCTCCTGCTCTTCGCCGACGCCGACGTCGTGTTCGCTCCGGCCACGCTGACGCACGCCGCGGCGGAGCTCGAGGCGCAGCGGCTCGACCTGCTCGCCCTGTTTCCGAAGGTCGCGATGTCGGGATTCTGGGAGAACGTGCTCCTCCCGTACCTCGCTGTCTCGTACTTCTTCGGCCCGGCTTTCTGGATCAACTCCGACCGGCAGAGGAGGGCCGCGGCCGGGGCGGGCGCCGGGATGCTCCTGCGCGCGTCGGCGTATCGGGCGGCGGGAGGGCACGAAGCGATCCGCGCCTCGGTCATCGACGACATGGGCCTGGCCATTCGCGTGCGCCGCTCGGGCGGGCGCTGCCGCATGGCGATGGCCGACGATCTAATGCGCCTGCGAATGTACCGCGGCTTCCGCGAAGTCGTCGACGGGTTCACCAAGAACATGGCCTTCGTTTTCGAAGGGCGGATGGGCGCGTTCCTCGTCTTCTCGACCTTCTTCACGTTCGTGGCCTGGACGCTGCCGGCAGTGGTGCTGCTCGCGGCCGCCGCGGGCCTCCCGCTCGATCCGTCGATTCTGCGCTGGTCCGCGCTCGCGTACGGCCTGACCGCCGCGACCCGCGCAGCCATGGGCTTCTACCTCGGCTATCCGCTCTGGTCGGCCTTCACGCAGCCCCTGACCGCGGTCGTCTGGATGGGGATCACGCTCCGGTCTCTCGCCTGGCGGTTCGTCCGGCGCGAGCTGGTCTGGCGCGGCCGCGCCTACGACGCGACACGCGCCGGCTTTTAGGCGCCGCCGTTAGAATCGCGTCGTGCTGTATCGCTTCGAACGCGTCCGCAAGAGCTATGGCCCGAAAGATGTGCTGCGGGAGGTGACCTGGCAGCACAACCCGGGCCAGAAGGTCGGTCTCGTCGGCCGCAACGGCGCCGGCAAGACGACGCTCCTGCGCATCGCTCTCGGCCGCGAGGAACCGGACGCGGGGGAGTTCTACAAAGCCAGCGCCGTTCGGATCGCCACGGTGGACCAGGCGCTCGAGGCCGATCTCGCCGAGACCCTGCACGACTACGCCGCCGGAGCGTTCGCCGAGCTGCATGCGATCGAATCGAAGCTCCGCGAGATGGAGCACCGGATGGCCGAGGGCGATTCCTCCTCCGCGCTGCACGACCGCTACGACGCGCTGACGCATCGTTTCGAGAACGAGGGCGGCTACGAGATGGTCGCCGAGGTGGAAAAGACGCTTTCGGGGCTGGGATTCGCGGGCGAGGACTTCGCCCGCAGGCTGGGCGAGCTGTCGGGCGGACAGAAGAATCGCGCCATGCTCGCCCGCGCGATCCTCTCGTCACCCGACGTGCTCCTTCTCGACGAGCCCACGAACCACCTCGACTTCAACGCCGTGGAGTTCCTGGAGGAGTACCTGGCGCGGTCGCGCCGCGCGTACCTCGTGGTGACGCACGACCGGCGGTTTCTCGACCGCGTCGCCGAGGAAATCGTGGACCTCGAGAACGGGCGGTTGACCGCGTATTCGGGGGGGTACACGTCCTATCGGCGCCAGAAGGCCGAGAGGATCCTGACGGCGCAGCGCGCGTTCGACAAGCAGCAGGAGTTCATCGAGAAAGAGAAGGAATACATCCGACGCAACATCGCGGGCGTGAATTCGCGGCAGGCCAAGGGCCGCCGGACGAGGCTCGAGCGCGTGGAGCGGCTGGAGAAGCCCGTCGAGGACGGCACGTCCGTCGCATTCCGCTTCGACGCGGCCCGGATCGGTGGACGAAGCTTCCTGAGAGCCAAGGACCTCGACGCGGGCTACGCGGCCGGCTCGCCGATCGTGCGGGGGGCGAGCTTCGAGCTGCTTCGGGGCGAGCGGCTGGCGCTCCTCGGGGAAAACGGCACCGGCAAGACGACCCTTCTCAAGACGTTGGCCGGACGCCTCGCGCCGCTCTCGGGAACCGTGACGATCGGGCACGACGTCTCGATCGGCTACTACGACCAGGAGCTTTCGGACCTGGATCCCCGCAAGCGGGCGATCGACGCCGTCTGGGACGAGCATCCCGAGGAGACCGAAGAAGCGATGCGCTCCTACCTGGCCCGTTTTGCCTTTCGGGGAGACGACGTCTTCGCGCCGATCGAGGGCTTGTCCGGCGGCGAGAAGGGACGGCTCACGCTCGCGGTCGTCATGCGCCAGCGACACAACCTTCTGCTTCTCGACGAGCCGACCAACCATCTCGACCTGGACTCGCGCGAGGCACTGGAAGAGTCCCTCGAGGACTTCCCGGGCTCGATCGTGTTCGTCTCGCACGATCGCGCGTTCATCGACCGTCTCGCCACCCGTGTTCTCGACTTGCGGGAAGGGCGGGCCGTGGCCATCCCCGGAAACTACTCCGAGACCGCGGAGGCGCGGCGCCGGCGCCGCGAGCGCCCCGAGCCGGCGCCGGCGACGTCACCGACCACGCCCGCCGCGATGCCTTCGGAGCGTGCCGCGGCGAAGCCGGCGCGGCGCGAAAGCTCGGCGGCCGACAAGGAAGCGGCGAAGCGGCGGCGGCGGATCAAGGCGCTGGAGGAGAAGATCGCCTCGCTGGAAGCCGAGGTCGAGGGGATCGAGACACGACTCTGGGAGGAGGCGCTGACGCTCGGCCCCGTCGCGGCCCACGAGCTGGCCACGCGGCGCACGGCGATGAAGGAAGAGCTCGACCGGCTCGTGGAGGACTGGGCCAGGCTCTCCGAAGAGCCGCAAGCCGCGGAAGAGAAGACCTCGTGAACGGGGGCGCGCCCGCGCCGGCCACGGCGGCGATCGTCGCGATCGGAAGCGAGATGCTGGGGCCGCTCCGGCAGGACACGAACTCTCTGTGGCTCACCGCCCGCCTCGAGGAGGTCGGAATCCCCGTCGTTCGCAAGGCGATCGTCGGCGACAATCCAGCGCAGATCCGCGAGGAGTTGGACAACGCGGCACGGGCGGCAGAGATCGTGTTCACGACCGGAGGCCTCGGCCCCACGGCGGACGACATGACGGTCGCGGTCGCGGCGGAGTGGCTCGGCGCGCGCCTGCGTCGCAACGAAGCGTTCCTGACGAAGATGCGCGAGCGCTTCTCGCGCCGCGGCTTCGCGATGCCGGCCTGCAACGAGAAGCAGGCCGACTTCATCGAGGGCGCCGAAGTCCTCGAGAATCCGAGAGGCACGGCGCCGGGCTTCTGGGCTCGGCGCGGCGGAGTCGAGCTCGTGCTTTTGCCGGGCGTTCCCTCGGAGATGAAGGAGCTGATGGAAAGCCACGTCCTTCCCGCGCTCGCCCGACGCAACGAGGGCCGGGTCGGTCGGAGGCGCGTCCTGCGAATCGCGGGAATGGGGGAGTCCGCCGTCGAGGAGATGGTCGCGCCCATCTATGCGAAGTGGAAGGAGGATCCGGTCACGATCCTGGCCTCCCCGGGCGAGGTGCAGCTCCATCTCGCCACTCGCGGTCAGCCCGCCGAAGCGGATGCGCGGCTGGCCGCGATGGAGGAGGATTTCCGGGCCGTGCTCGGCGATCGGATCTTCGGTCAGGACGCGGATGATCTTCCGGTCGTGGTCGGCGGTCTTCTGCGCCGCGCGGGCAAGACCGTCGCCCTCGCCGAGTCCTGCACGGGAGGGCTCGTCTCGTCGCTTCTGACGGACGCGCCGGGCTCGAGCAGGTACTTCCTGGGTTCGGTGGTGTCGTACGCCAACAGCGCCAAGTCGGATCTCCTGGACGTGTCGCCGGAAACCCTGGCGGCCCACGGCGCCGTGTCCGCCGAGGCGGCGCGCGAGATGGCCGACGGAGCGCGCCGGCGGTTCGACGCGGATCTGGCCGTTTCGATCACCGGGATCGCGGGACCCGACGGAGGCTCGCCCGAGAAGCCGGTGGGCACGGTCTTCTTCGCGCTGGCCGAGCGCGGCGCCTCCGGGAGCGGGAAGAAACGTCTGTTCGTCGGAGACCGCGCGACGATCCGGCGCGTCTCGGCGGTTCACGCGCTGGAGATGCTCCGCCGGCGCCTGGCGGGGATCGGCGGCGCCGCGTGAGGGCGTTCCTCGCGGTTCCGGCCGATCCGGCGTGGGGCGAAGCGGGAAAGACGCTGATCGAAAAGCTCAAGGCCTCCTCTCCGCGCGCCTCGTGGACGAAGCCCGAGTCCTGGCACTTGACGCTCCGATTCCTCGGAGAGATCTCGGACGCCGACGCCACAGCGGTCGCGGGGACGCTCGATAAAGGAAGATTGGACGCCGTCGCGGCGGGGGAGCTTCGGAGCACCGGCCCGGTGGCGTTTCCTTCGAGAGGCCGGCCCCGCGTCCTCGGGATCGGGCTTTCCACTCCGGCCTCGCTCGAAAAGTTGTGGCGCGCGGGGACCGAGGCGGCGAGGACGATCGGTCTGCCGCCCGAGAACCGGTCGTTTCGTCCGCACCTGACGCTGGCCCGCGTCCGAGATCCCTGGCCGCGGCCGGCGGTCGAGAGGTTCTGGGCCGAAGTGGAGGGCTGGACGCTTCCTCCGTGGCGGTTTTCGTCCTGTGTGCTGTTCGCGAGCAAGCTCGATCCCGCGGGCGCCGTGCACACTCCCGTTC
>JBKOZO010000092.1:0-6962 GCA_046725935.1 Acidobacteriota bacterium
CACCGGAACGCCTCGACCAGCGCCACGGCCGCGAGCGGCGCGGCGTAGTACACGTTCAATCGCTGCGAGAGGGCGAGAAAGATCGTCGCGATCCCCCACACGGCGAGCGCCGTGTGAAGGCCGGGCCGCTCACCCCGCAGCGCGCGGCGCGCCCATGCCACGACGGCGATCGGCGCGAGAAAGAACGCGAGCGAGAGCTGTTTCGCGGCGAGTGCGGGCCCGTCGGCGAGGAGCGGCCTCGTCTCGAAGATGCCCTTGAGCCAGTCCTTCGGATAGGAGATGTATCCCGACTCGCCGACCGACTCGCTGGTCCGGCCCGCGACGTATCCGACGCCGCGCATCAGACCCGCCGTCAGCTCGCGCGCGAAGGGCAGGGTCGCTGCCGCGGCCACCGCCACCAGGGCGGAGCCGAAAATGAGCTCGCTTCGCGTGAGGCGCCGACGCGCCGCCGAGAGCGCCAGGCCCAGGACCGCCGTCCCGCCGCAGAGCGCCGCGAGAAAGAGAGGCTGAAAAAAACCGAACGAGATGTACGTCAGCGGCGGCCGCAGCCATCCGAGCCACGCTCTCGTGGCGACTGCGACCACCGCCGCGGCGCCGCCGAGGACGATCGCCGCCGGGCGGACGATGGATCGCCGCGTGACGGCGGCTTCGAGGACCAGCGACGCGGCGAAGATCGCTCCCCAGAAGATCGCGCCCTGCCACGTGAGTACCGCGACCGCGAGCGCGAGCCCGGCGCCCGCGTTCCGCGCGGCGGCGCCCGGTCCGTCCGGGTCCTCGCGGCTGCGCAGGAAAAGAAGAAGCGAGAGCAGTCCGCAGAAGGACTCGGCGATGTTCTGATCCGTGTGGGCGTACTGCGACCAGAGGACGTGGCCGGGACATGCGGCCACGAAGATCGCCGCCGCCGCGCCGCCGGCGTCGCCGTAGAGACGCCGGGCGAGGAGGCCCGCCAGCGCCGCCGCGCCGAGGCCGAATGCGACCGGCACCCATGCCGCGCCCCGCGCGACGGCGTCGCGAGAAGCCGCGGCGCCGCCGGTCAGTCTGGCTGGAAGGCCCAGCGCGAGGTCGTACAGCGGCGGCCAGATCGCCACGCCGCCCGCGGGGAAATTCATCAGCGGATCGAACTGGATTGTTCGCGGGAAACGGATCGCGGCGAAACCGGCGCGCCGCAGATGGTACGCGGAGTCCGAATCGAGCGGGCGCACGCGGCCCGCGACGACCGACTCCGCGCGGGTGTGGAGGCGCAGCGCGAACCCGAGGAGCATCGCGGCGCAGACTCCGGTCCAGAAAACCGCCGAGCCGCGCTGCATCACTCTCCATTATGGGGCCGGCGCGTCGGCCCGTCGCCTCGACCAAGCCGTCATCCCGAGGAGCGCAGCGACGAGGGATCCCGAACTTCACAAGAGTCGTGACGCGTCGAAGCCCGGGATCCTCGCTTCGCTCGGGATGACCGGCCCATCGCGTATCATCTGGAGAGATCGTGAAGCTGTCCGTTCTGATCCCCGTCTACAACGAGGCCGCGACGATCGACGAGATCCTTCGTCTCGTCGCGGCGGAGAAGACCCCCAAGGAGATCCTGGTCGTGGACGACGGATCCACGGACGGGACGCGCGAGAAGCTCCGCGCCTGGGACGGCAAAGACGGCGTGCGCGTGATCCTGCACGAAGGCAACCTCGGCAAGGGCCAGGCGGTGAGCACCGCGATGGAGGCGGCCACTGGGGACGTCCTGATCATCCAGGACGCGGACCTCGAATACGACCCCGCCGAGTATCCGATCCTGCTCGCTCCGATCCTGGGGGGACGCGCGGACGTCGTGTTCGGGTCCCGCTTCGTCGGCAGCGCCGAGCACCGCGTCCAGAACTTCTGGCATCAGCAGGGAAACCGCCTGCTGACGCTGATCTCCAACGTCGTGACGGGACTGAATCTCTCCGACATGGCGACCTGCTACAAGGCCTTCCACCGCCGCGTCGTCCCGTCGCTCGCGTTGACCTCGAAGGGCTTCGGCGTCGACGCCGAGATCACCGCAAAGGTGGCTCGCGGAGGCTTCCGGGTCTTCGAGGTGCCCGTGTCGTACTTCGGCCGCTCGCGCGCCGAGGGCAAGAAGATCCGGCTCAAGGACGGATTCGCGGCGCTCGCGGCGCTCGCGCGCCACGGAATGGCCGGGAGCCGCCCGCGTTGAAGCCCGCGGCTCTCGCTCTCGCTGCGGCCCTCGTGATGACCGCAGCGGCGATGTTCCTGATCCGCGACCACACCCGCGAGGACACGCTCTCGATGGACGAGCCGATCCACATCCTGTCAGGCTACTTCTCCGTCGCGGCGAAGTCGGCGATCGTCAACATCGAGCACCCGCCGCTGATGAAGGTCCTCTCCGGCATCGCTCTCCAGTTCCTGCCTCTCGAGCCGGCACCGGCGCACGTCCCCATGGACTCGTTCTTGAAATTCGGCCCGGCGTTCTTCTTCGCCAACCGCGTCCCGGCCGACGCCATCCTCGCCGCCGCCAGGGCTCCGTTCGTGCTCGTCGACGCGGCGCTTCTCCTGCTCGTTTTCTTCGCGGCGCGGAGTCGTTACGGCGACGCACCCGCGCTCCTGGCAGTGGGTCTCCTCGCGTTCGATCCCAACCTGCTCGCCCATGCCGGCATCGTGCACACGGACGCCGGCGCCGCCCTGATGTTCCCGGCGGCGGTCCTCGCGTGGGAGGCGGCCCGTCGCCGTCCGACGGTCCCGCGGCTGGCGCTCGCGGCTCTGGTCCTCGGCCTGGCGTTCACGACGAAATTCTCCACGGTCTACCTCGTGCCCATCCTGCTTCTCCAGACGCTTCTGGCTCCGCGCCGGAGCGGATCCGAGCCGGGGCTCGGAAAGAGCCTTCTGCGCCTGATCGCCGTCGGGATCGGAGCTCTCCTCGTCGTGCTCGCCGTGTACTCCGTCGTCACCGCGCACATGGACCGCGCGGACCAGAAGACGGTCCTGCGGGAGATGATCGGGATCAAAGGGCAGGATCCGGCTCTCGCCGAGGAACTCGTGCGCCTGGCGGACGTGTCGCGGCCCCTCGCGCATTACGTCGGGGGGATCGCTTCGGTCGCACGGCACAACGCGGTCGGAGGCATCACCTACTTGAACGGCCGCGTGTCCACGACCGGATTTCCGGAGTACTTCCTGGTGGCGTTCGGAGTGAAGTCCACGCTGGCGTTCCTGGCGGTCACGGCGGCCGTGCTCGTCGCCGCGGTGCGCCGGAGGCGGGAGCTTTCGCCGGAGCTGCGGCTCTTTCTGCTTCCCGTCGCCGTCCTCTTCCTGGCGTCGCTCGGAAGCTCCTACAACATCGGGATCCGGCACCTGCTGCCGATCTATCCGTTCCTCGCCCTGCTCGCGGCCGCTCTCTTCGCGCGGGCCTGGGCGCGGCGCCGCGAGAGCGCGAAGGCCCGTGTCGCCGCGGCTCTCTGGCTGCTCCTTCCCGTCTCCGCCGCCGTCGAGACGATGCGGATCCATCCCCATCAGCTCTCCTACTTCAACCCGCTGGTCGGCGGTCCGGAGAAGGGGAGGAAGATCTTGTCGGATTCGAACGTGGACTGGGGTCTGGACCTGCTCCGCCTGAAGAAGGAGCTCGCGCGCCGGGGGATCTCCCAGCCGACGGTGGCCTATTTCGGCGGGGACAACGTCTCCTATCGCCTGGGCGTACCCGACTTCTCGGTGCTGCCGGTCGTGCACGGCAATGTCGTGGCGATCTCGTCGTTCTTCGAGGCCGCCGGTCCCGAGTTCTACGCGTATCATGGCTTCCACGAGCTCGCCGGAGCTATGCGCCGGCTGCAGCGGAGGATCGCGACGGAGGGTCGCCCGGTCGGCCGGGTCGGGTATTCGATCCACCTGTACGAACTTCCTCCGGGAGTGGGACCGTGAAGCTGTCGGTGGTCATCCCCGCGTACAACGAAGCCCGGACGATCCGCGAGATCGTGCGGCGCGTGCGCGAGGTGCCGATCGAGAAGGAGATCCTGATCGTCGACGACGCGTCGACGGACGGCACGCGCGACATCCTGCGCGAGCTCGACGGGAAGGACGGCGTGCGCGTGTTCCTGCAGCCCTCCAATCAGGGCAAGGGCGCGGCCGTCGCGGTGGGGTTTCGGCACGCGCTCGGCGACGTCGTGGTCGTGCAGGACGCCGACCTCGAGTACGACCCCATGGAGTTTTCGAAGCTCATGGCTCCGATCGAGCAGGGGCACGCGGACGTCGTCTACGGGTCGCGATTCATGGGCGGCAATCCGCGGCGGGTCCTCTACTTCTGGCACACCGTGGGCAACCGCCTGCTGACCCTCGCCTCCAACATGTTCACGAACTTAAACCTCACCGACATGGAGACCTGCTACAAGATGTTCCGGCGCGAGGTCGTCCAGTCGATGACGATCGAGTCGCGGCGCTTCGGCATCGAGCCGGAGATCACGGCGAAGGTCGCGCGCCGCGGCTACCGCATCTTCGAGATGCCGATCGCCTACTACGGGCGGACCTACGAAGAGGGCAAGAAGATCGGCTGGAAGGACGCGTTTTCGGCGCTCTGGACGATCGTGCGCCACTCGCTGCGCGAGGCCGAGGATCCCCGGAACGTCGGCCACGTCACGCTCGCCCGTATGGCGCGGCTCGAGCCCTACAACGCGTGGCTCGTGGACCGCTTCCGGTCGGTGGTGGGGTCGCGCGTGCTGGAGATCGGCGCCGGATTCGGCAACATGAGCCGCCACCTCGTTCCGAGGCAGCTCCTCGTGGCGTCGGACCTCGATCCCGTGGCGCTCGAGTATCTCCGCGGCGTCTTTCGGGACGATCCCTCCGTGCGCGTGGCCTCATACCGCTTTCCTTTGACGGAGGCCGAGCGCGAGGAGATCCGCGCGCTCTCCGTGGACACCGTCGTCTGCCTGAACGTGCTCGAGCACATCGAGAACGACGTCGCGACCCTGGCGGACCTCCATCACGTCCTCGCTCCGGGCGGACACCTGGTGCTCGTCGTGCCCGCGCTGGCGCGCCTCTACGGGACGCTCGACGAGCACCTGCGCCACTTCCGGCGCTACGAGAAGGCGGAGCTCGAGGAGAAGGTCCGCGGCGCCGGCTTCACGCTCGTGGAGAGCCGCTTTCTCAACCGGCCCGGCATCCTCGGCTGGTACGTCAACGGGAAGATCCTGCGCCGCCGGGTCCTCCCGCGGAGCCAGCTCGCCGCTTTCAAGTTGCTGATGCCGATGCTGGAGAAAGAGGCGAAGAACCCGCCATCCATCGGGATGTCGCTTCTGTCGATCGGGAGGAAGGATCCGGCCGCCATCCCGAGCGAGAGCGAGGGATCCCGTCCTCGGCAGGCCTCGAGCCGCAGCATCCCTTAGCGAACTCGGGATCCTTCGTCGCTGCGCTCCTCGGGATAGGGCGCTTCGCGCCCAGAGTCACTTGGACCAGACGGCCACGAGCGCGCCGGGCTCGCGCATCAGCGGCCGGAGCCGCGGCTCCGGACCGAGCGGCGCGAAGAGGCGCGGCGTCGCATAGACCGCCGGCACCGCGAAGAAGAGGCGCCCGCCGGGAGGCAGCGAAGCTGCGGCTTGCGCGACGACCTTCTCCTCCGGCGCACCCGGAAACGCCGGCTCGAACCAGCCCGGATGGTCGGACAGCTCCGAAGGCAGCGGTACGACGCGGGCCGCGAGGCGTCCTCGCTCGGCCGCGAGCCGCGCCGGAAGGTAGAAGCCGGTGGCGGCGATGACGATGTCTCCTTTTCGTGTCGCGCGCGAGAGATTCTCCGCGGCCTCCAGCGGCGCGGACACGGGGCGGGGAGCCGCGAGCATGAAAACTGTGGCCGCCGCTCCCGCGGCCGCCGTCGCCGCCGCGGCCGCGCGCGCGAAGGGACTCTCCCGCGCCGCGACGGCGACTCCCCAGAGCCACACCGGAAGGACCGCCATCTCGGTGCGGCCCGCGAAGGCGACGGGGCGCCGGAAGCCGGCGACGAGCACCGAAGCGAGAAGGAGCGCCGTGAACGCAGCCGCGTTGCGGACGTCGCGGTTCTTCCGGGCGGGCCCGAAGGCCAGCGCGCCCGCGGACAGGAGTCCCGCCGCGACACTCACGACGAACACGGGACGCGGCGGCGGCGAGCCGAACGGGCCCGGCACGCGCCCGACGCCGCCGAGGGCGGAAAAGAATCCCAGCACGGATCGGCTCCAGCCCTCGTGCATCCATGCGACCGCGGCGGCCGGCTGCCCTCGAAGCACGGGAAGCCACGGCAGGAAGAGCGCCGAGCCCGCGGCCACCGCCGCGAGCGTACGCCACCGGCGATTCGCGGCCGCGAGCAGCGCCACGGTCCCGACGGCGAAGATTCCGAGGTAGTGCGTGTAGAGCGCGAGCGCCGCGGCGCCTCCGGCCGCCGCGAGACGCCCGGGCGCCTCGGGTCCGCGAAGCGCGGCCAGAAAGAGCGCGAGGACGAAGAGGGCGAGCGGCGCGTAGGACCGGGCCTCACCCGCGTAGAGATTGATCAGGAGCGAGGAGGAGCAAAGCAGGACGAAGACGATGCGCGACGACCCCGAAGGCAGCGTGCGCGTGAACGCGAAGAGCGCGGCCGCGGCAAGAAACGGAAAGGCGCGCAGGATCCGGTCGTCCGCCACGCCCGTCTCCGCGATCCAAGCGAACGCCTTCTCCAAAACGTAGAAACCTGGCGGGCCCGAGTCCACGCGAAGGGCCGCGACGAGATCCGGGAGCGGCAGCCGCGATACCCACGCCGTGTAGATCTCGTCGAACCAGAGAGGACGTGTGATCGAGAGCACGAGACGCGCGAACAGCGAAGCCGACGCGAGAGCGAAGACGAGACCGATTCGGAGCGGGAGACGGCTTGGCGTTGCGGAGGCGATGCCCTATCCTAAACCCTGAGTGGAATCCGACGGCCAAACCTCATCGCCCGCGTCGTGGCGAGCGCGGGCGATTCCCGGTGTCCACTTCGTTCTCCTGGTCCTGGCCGTCTGGGC
>JBKOZO010000093.1:0-30553 GCA_046725935.1 Acidobacteriota bacterium
AGTCACGGGAGAGCGACGTGCGAAAGCTCGCCGGCGAGCTTCGCCTGCCGATCTTCTGGGCCATGGGCAGTCCCGAGATCGCCCGGGCCTTCGGCGACGTCAGCGCGGTGCCCACGCTGCTCCTCTTCGATCGCCAGGGCCGCGCCGCCGAAGCCTTCTACGGCGCGCCTCCGACGCTCCACTCCGAGGCCGAAACGACGATCGCGAAGCTCCTCCGTTAGTCGGTTTTGTACGGTTTCACGCCGGGCGCGGCTCTTGCAGGGATTCCGCGGCGGAGGATGCAATGAAACGGTATTCCCTGATACTTTGGTGTGCGATGGCGGCAGCGCTGACGGTGGCGGTGGGCGCGTGCGCCCAGAACGGCTTCCAGCCGATCGCCGTGACGAAGGACCCTGCGGTCGTGGCGAGCTGCCAGAAGATCGACGACGTCAAGATCGAGGACGTCAAGGCCGACGAGAAGCTCTCGGACGTCGAGGCGCAGCAGCACCTGACGATCATGGCCCGGGAAAAAGGAGCGAACTACCTTTTGATCTCGGGCGACGACGCGCGGCAGGGCACGGCCTATCGGTGCGCGATGCCTGCGACCGGCGCACCAGCCGGATCACGGTGAGCAAAGACGAGCCGGCGCGCCCGGTCCGCGAAGGACGCGTGGGCTGGGCGCTCGTCGGTCTCGGTCCCCTGACGCTCTCCCAGGTGCTTCGCGCGTTTTCCCGGTGTCGCGAGTCGCGCCCGGTCGCCCTCGTCGGCGGCGATCCGCCGTCGATGCAGACGCTGGCGCGCCGGTACGAGATCCCGGCGGCGGCGGTCTACGGGTTCGACACCTACGACCGCATCGCGCACAACGCCGATGTCGAGATCGTCTACGTCGTGCTGCCCGAGGCTCTCCACATCGAGTACGCCATGCGAGCGGCGCAGGCGGGCAAGCACGTTCTGTGCGAAAGACCCATGCCGGCGGAGGGCGGTTCGAGTCTCTCGAGGGCGGCCCTCGGCGCCGACGCGCGCCTGCGCATCGCGTACCGCCACCCGCTCGAACGTCCGGCGGAGGGCGGCGACGATCCGCTGGTCGCCGAGATCGACCGATTCTCGCAGTCGGTGCGCCGCATCGCCGCGCGCATCGCGGCCCGCAAAGGCCGCCGCGCCTCCGGGCGGATGCAGGAAACCGCGTAGCTCTCGCGCTACTCCTCCGCCACCGCGCCGATCGCCTCCTGGTACGCGCGTTCCACCGCCGCGTACCCGAAATACTCGTCGAACGCGGCGCCGCGGTCGGAGCGCCCGCCGGAGAACACGTTCCGGAATTGCGACAGGTCCACGCGCTCGTGTACCTGCTCGAGCGTGGCGCCCTGCGCGACGGCTTCCACGACCTGCGCGCGCAGAGCCTTGAGCAGCGCCGAGACTTTACGGGCGTACTCCCAGTCGTGCTGGACCGGGCCGTGGCCCGGTACGATGGCGGCGGCATCGAGAGATGTCAGGCGCTCGAGCGTCTCGATCCACGCCGCGGGATGGCATCCGTAGCCGTACGGCACGGGTGAGACGAGGAGGTCTCCCGTGACGACCACGCGCGCGTCCGGCACCACCACGACCGTGTCGCCGGCGGTGTTGCCCTTGCCCAGGAAGACCACTCGGACGTTGCGCCGTCCCAGATGCACGTCGAGCCCCGACTCGAACGCCAGGGAGGGCGCGACCACGGACGCCCCGGCCAGCTCCGCCATTTCCAGCTGCAGGTCGCCGACCTGGCTCGAGAGACGGCGCCGATCCTCCTCGGAGAGCGGCGAACCGTCCCGCCGCTTGCCGCTTGCGATGCGCTCCTCGAGATACTTCACATATCCCTCGTCCGTCGCGGCGAGGTCCCGGACGTAGGGCGCCTGCTTCTCGACGATCTTGCGCCGCGTGAACTCGTGCGCGACGAAGATCGCCGAGGGGAACGCCTCGCGGAAGACGCCATCGGCGGCGATGTGGTCGAGGTGCCAGTGCGTGTGGACGACGTAGCGGACCGGCCGGTCGGTGCGCCGCCGGATCTCGGCCACGATGCGGCGCGCGAGCGTGGGAAACCGTCCCGAGTCCACGACGAGAACGCCGTCGTCTCCGACGATCGCGACGACGTTGCCGCTGGGAATCGGGCCGTTGGTCTCGGGCGAGATGAACGCGTAGACGCCGGGACCGACCTCGACGGTCTCGAACATCCTCTCGGCGGGGAACTCGGCGGGCGCCGCTCCTCGGACCACCGATCCCCAGACCATCGCCGCGGCCAGCCATCCGCCGACGCTCCGCATGCCGCCTCCCTTCTGGAAACCTGAGGCTCCAACGGAAAGCGGCACCGAAGGTTTCAGGGAAACGGGCGCGGCGGGACGAAGCGGCCGGACGCCCGGACGAAATCAGGAGGCGGGACGCCGTTCGAGGTCCGCGACCTGCTTCTCGGCGTCCGCGATCCCCTCGCGGTCGCCGAAGTCCCTCGCCGCGCGGAGGCCGCACTGCGCCACCGACAAGGCCTCGCCGGCTTGTCCGGTCTCCGAGAGGAGCTTCGCCAGCGAGAGCCTCGCCGCCGACAGCGCGCGCGTCGAGTGGGCGTCCTCGGCCACGTCGATCGCCTCGTCGAGAAGAGCGACGGCCTTCGCGCGCTCCCCGCGATGCTGCGCGACGAAATCGGCCTGCTGGATCAGGGCGAACGGCAGGAGCGCCAAAAAACGCGCCTCGCGCCGGAGCGCGACGGACCGCGCGATGTGTCCGTACGCCGCGTCGAGCCGGCCCTCTTCCTCGAGCAGGCCCCCGATGTGCCGGTGCGCGAAAGACTGCAGGGATGGGTCCTTGAGCTTCTCGGAGATCGCCAGCGACGCTTCGTAGCGCTCCCGCGCCGGCGCCTTCTCGCCGGCCTGCTCGTAGGTCAGCCCCAGGTAGAAGAGCGACTCGGCCTCGCCTCGGCGGTCCCCCGCCCGCTTTCGTCCCTCGAGCGCGTGCACGAAGAAGCCCCGCGGAGTCCGCCAATCGCCGTTCGAGAAGGCTTCGGAGTATCGGATCTGGCCGGCGTACTGCGCCAGATCGGCGTCGATCTTCGGGTCTCCGGCGTTCCGCGCCGCCGCCTCTGCGGCCGCCAGGGCCTGGGCGACGGCCTCGGGGTCTCGCCGGTGGTAGGAGCTGCGGTCGTGCAGAACACGCAAGAGCTCGACGCGCAGCGCCGCCTCGCGCTTTCGATCACCCTCTTTCGTCGCGCGATCGATGGCGGCGGTCAGTGTCGTCGCGGCCTCCTCCCATCGGCCTTCGAGCGTCATCCGGCGCGACGCACTCACGATCGCCGAGGCATCGTTCGCGCTCGCCGCCCGCGAGCCCGAGGCAACCAGAATCGCCGCGAGTAAGAGAAAGAGGCATCGTCTCGTCATGACGAAACGATACCTCCTCTTGCCGAGCGGCGATGAGTCGATCCGTCGATCAGTGCCCGGGCCCCGGCGCGCTCGGGGTCCCGTTCGGCCCGATGCTCGGAGCGGCAGATCCCGGCTGGCCCGGAGCCGCCAGAACCGGCGTTCCGTTGGGACCGATGACCGGAGCCGCCGCGCCGGGTCGTCCCGCCGGCGTCAGCACGGGAGTCCCGTTGGGACCGATGACCGGAGACGCGCCCGGCGCCGTGACCGGTGTTCCGTTCGGGCCGATCGTCAACTGCGGCGTTCCCGACATCACCGGCGTCCCGTTGGGACCGATGAGCGGCGTACCGGATCCCTCCAGCCCCGGCGCGAGGGTCGGAGTTCCGTTCGGGCCGATCACCGTCGGCGCGCCCGTCGCCGGGAATCCGTTCGGCGCCGTCGTCGTCTGCGCCATGGCGCGCGCGAGGTCGGTCGAGGACGCGGCGCGCGGGAGCCCGTCCGGGCCGATCAGAGTTCCGTTGGGGCTAACGGCGCCGCCGTAACCCCCGTAGTAGGCCGGGTTCGGAGCGGGAGGCTGCGGGCTCGCGGCGACTGCGCCTCCGGCCGGCGCCGCCGCGCCGCTCGAGATGCCCTCGCCCGTCGGGCCGATGTCGAGCGCCTCTCCGGGCTCCAGAGGACGGACTTCGCCCGGCTCGATCGTCGACTCCGCCGCTTGCGCGGGGAACGCCGCCGCTCCCGCTTTCTCGATTCGCGCGACCTCCTCCGCCGGAATCCCGGTCAGCGCTCCGCCGGGATACGGATGAAACGTCACGACGCTTCCTCGCTGGACCGGAACGTCGGAAGCGAGGATCTGCCGTCCATCCGCGAGCTCGACGCGATATCGGGCCCCGGCTGCAAACGCCAGCGCCGCGGCGAAGAACGTGACGAGACCGGAGAGAACCAGTGACCTCCTCATGGCGGACCTCCGCCCTTCGAGGCTGCAGAATCAGTGCCAGTCCCCGGAGACAGATAAGGAAAATCTCAAGATTCGCCACGGACGCGGCCGCCCGCTTCCTGATAGAAACGCCGGCATGAAAAGACTCCGTCTGGCCGTGGCGACATTTGCTGCTCTCGCGTCGGCGGCCGCCGCGGCGCCGCCCGCGGCGAAAAACCCGCTGCTGACGCAGAGCCCGCTTCCCTTCCAGGCTCCGCCGTTCGACAAGATCCGCGATTCCGACTACCAGCCGGCGATCGAAGAGGGCATGAAACGACAGCTCGCCGAGATCGCTGCGATCGCCGACAGTCCCGAGCCTCCGACGTTCGCCAACACGATCGAGGCCATGGAACGCTCGGGCGAGCTGCTGACGCGCGCCTCCAAGATCTTCTTCAACATGGATCAGTCGAACACCAACGACGCCATCCAGAAGGCCAAAGGGGAGCTTGCGCCGAAACTCGCGGCGCACACCGACGCGATCTACCTCAACCCAAGGCTGTACGCGCGCGTGAAAGGCGTCTACGACCGGCGCGAAACACTGGGCCTCGACGCGGAGGCGAAATACCTCGTCGAGCGCTACCACCGTTCCTTCGTGCGCGCCGGAGCGACGCTGTCCGACGCCGACAAGACGGAGTTGACGCGCTTGAACGAAGAAGAGGCCGCGCTGACCACACAGTTCACGGATCGCCTTCTCGCCGACACCAACGCTTCGGCCGTCGTCGTGACGGAGCGGTCGCAGCTCGCCGGGCTCTCCGACGGAGACGTGGCCGCGGCCGCAGATGCCGCGAAGGAGAAGAAGCTCGACGGCCGGTGGCTTCTGCCCCTCCAGAACACCACGCAGCAGCCTCCGCTCGGCTCGCTGACGAATCGGGCCATTCGTCAGAAGCTCCTCGACGCGTCCATGACACGGGGCACCCACGGAAACGAAAACGACACGCGGGCCCTCGCGGTCCGTCTCGCGTTGCTGCGGGCCCGCAAGGCCAACCTGCTCGGGTTTCCGACTTACGCGACCTACGTGCTCGACGACCAGATGGCGAAGACACCTGGCAATGCCGAGAAGCTGATGACGGACCTCGTTCCTGCGGCGACCGCCCGGGCGCGCCATGAGGCCGACGCGATCCAGAAACAGATCGACGCCGCCAAGGGCGGCTTCCGGCTGAGCGCCGCCGACTGGGACCTCTACGCCGGAAAGGTGCGCAAGGCCGAGTACGACCTCGACGAGGCGAAGGTCCGGCCCTACTTCGATCTCGAGCGCGTCGAGCGCGACGGCGTCTTCTTCGCCGCCACCCGGCTCTACGGCGTGACGTTCAAGGAGAGGAAGGACCTGCCCGTCTATCACACCGACGTCCGCGTCTGGGAGGTGTTCGACGCGAACGGCCAGTCGCTGGCGCTCTACTACGGCGACTACTTCCAGCGCCCCAGCAAGAGCGGCGGCGCCTGGTGCGACAGCTTCGTGGACCAGTCGCGCCTGCTCGAGACCAGGCCCGTCGTCGTCGTGAACACCAACTTCCCCAAGCCCGCCGCGGGCGAGCGGGCGCTCCTCTCCTCGACGGAAGCGACCGTGCTCTTTCACGAGTTCGGACACGCGCTCCACGGCATCTTCCAGGACGTGCGCTACCCGACTCTCGGCAACACCCCGCGGGATTTCGTCGAATTCCCGTCGCAGTTCAACGAGCACTGGGCCTTCGAGCCCGCCGTCTTCGCGAACTACGCGAAGCACGCGAAGACCGGCGAGCCGATGCCGGCGGAGCTCGTGGCGAAGATCAAGAAGTCCCGCACGTTCAACATGGGCTACCTGACGACGGAGTACCTGGCGGCGGCGCTTCTGGACATGGCATGGCACACGCTGCCACCGGACGCGAAAGTCGAGGACGTCGAGGCGTTCGAGAACGCGGCGCTCGAGCGTAACCGGGTCGCGCTGCCGCAGGTCCCTCCGCGTTACCGGACGGCCTATTTCGCGCACATCTGGGGCGGCGGCTACTCGGCGGGCTACTACGCCTACCTCTGGAGCGAGGTGCTCGATGACGACGCGTACGACTGGTTCCGAGACCACGGCGGCATGACGCGCGCCAACGGCGACCGCTTCCGCAGCATGATCCTGTCGCGCGGCGGGACGCAGGACGCGGGCGCGCTCTACCGGGCCTTCCGCGGCCGGGATCCGGAGGTCGGACCGCTGCTGCGCGAGCGCGGGCTCGTGTCGGAGGGCCCGCCGGCCGCCTCGACGCCGTCGCGCTAGCGAGCGGCCTCGCGGCCCCGAGCCTGGTGCATGCGACCGCGCTGCAGGACGGATTGGAGCTCGGGCAGATTCCCGTCCGCCGCATATCTCGGGAAGCCCAGCGCCACGTGGCTCAGGAAGACGAGTTCCTCGCGCCGCGACGTCTCGAGCGACGGAGGAACCGACAGGTATCCGATGCGGTCGCGAGCCGACACCGCCGCCGCCGCGGTCCTCTCTGCGGCGTTCCGGGCGCCCGCGACGTCCCTTCGAGCGGCCGCCGCGTCGAACTCGCGCCAGCTTGCTTCCACCGGCGCTTCGGCCTCGGTCACGGCTCGGAGATACGCCTCGCGTTCGCGGCCTGCTTTTCCGCAACCCGTGAGAACGACGAGCGCGGCGAGAGTCGAGGCGTAACCCGGCGCTCGGGTCCTCATGGTCCGAGCTTACATTCGCGAGCCCGTGGATTCCGCTCGAACGCTCCGGGTAGATTTGCCGCGTGGGCCCGCTCGGTCTCGTTCTGACTTTATCGCTTGCGCTCGCGAGTCCCCCGGCCTCGCCGGAGATCGTGCGGACCGATCACATGATCTCCGGCGACCCCGGAATCCGCCTCTACGTCCGGGAGGTCCGCCGCGCGGCTCCGGCGTCGAAGGGCTCGCCGCTGCTGCTTCTCCACGGGGCTCGGGTTCCCGGCGTCGCGTCTTTCGACCTGAAAGTGCCCGGAGGCTCGATCGCCGAGGACTTCGCCGCCGCCGGGCATCCGACGTTCGTCATGGACGCGCGAGGATACGGCCGCTCCACCCGCCCGCCCGAGATGTCGGATCCTCCCGAAGCCCACGCGCCTGTCGTACACTCGAACGAGGTCGTGCGCGACGTCGCGGCGGTCGTGGACTGGATCCGGAAATCGACCGGCGCCCGGCGCGTTGACGTGCTCGGCTGGGCGACGGGTGGGCACTGGCTTGGAAACTACGCGTCGATCTACCCGGATCGGGTCGGCCACCTCGTCCTGCACAACACGCTCTACGCCGGAAGCTCGGTGCATCCTCTGCTCGGCCACGGGACCGACCTCGAGGATCCCGAGCATCCCGGCCAGTTCAACGCGAAGGCCTTCGGCGCCTACCGCTGGACGACCGCCGCGTCCGCGCTGGGCGCCTGGGATCGCAGCATTCCGGGAGAAGACAAGTCGCTCTGGCGCGATCCCTCGGTCGCCGAGGCGTACGTCGAAGCCGCGCTCGAGAGCGATCCCGCCGGGCGGACGCGCAATCCTTCGGCGTTTCGAGCTCCATCCGGAGCCATGGAAGACTCGTTCGCGCTCGCGACCGGTCACGCGCTCTGGGACGCGTCTCGAATTCGCGCCGCGGTGCTGGTCACGGCTTCGGAACGTGACTTCTGGTCCCGTCCCGAGGATCGGGAGCGCCTGGCAAAGGACCTCGTCCACGCGAAGAGTGTGCGCGTCGTCGTGGTCCCCGACGCCACGCACCACGTGCACCTCGACCGTCCGGAGCGCGGACGGCGAACGTTCGTGGAAACCATCCTGGCGTTCCTCGAGGACCGGTAGCGCTCCACATCCTCGCCTCGGCGGTCTGATTCGTGCATGACTCCCTCGGCGAGACCTGAAGCGAGGTGACTCATGGCCCGGATTCCGAAAACCATGCGTGCGGCGGCGATCGATCGTTTCGGTCCGCCGCGCGTCCTGAAGCTCCATACGCTGCCCGTCCCCGACGTGGCATCGAATGAAGTCCTGATCGCCCTCCACACGGCGGGTGTGGGGAGCTGGGACGCCGACATGCGTGGCGGCTGGTGGCCGGCGGGAAAGCCGCGTTTCCCCTCCATTCTCGGCACCGACGGCTCCGGCCGGATCGTGGCGAAGGGATCGCGCGTGCGGCGCTTTCGCGTCGGCGACCGCGCCTACGCGTACGAGTTCCTCAACCCCAAGGGCGGGTTCTACGCCGAATACATCGCGATCCGCGAGAGCAAGGTCGGCCGCGTGCCGAAGATCCTCGACCTCAGGAAGGCCGGCGCGGTGCCGGTGACGGGTTTGACGGCTCTCCAGGGAGTCGACGCTCTCCGTCTGAAGAGGGGCGAGACCGTGCTGATCCACGGCGCGTCGGGCGGCGTGGGCACGATCGCGGTCCAGTTCGCGAAGTGGAAGGGTGCCCGCGTTCTGGCCACGGCTTCGGGACGATCCGGAGTCGCGCTCGTCCGGCGCCTAGGCGCGGAGAAAGCTGTGGACGGAAAGCACGCGAATCTCGCGGCGGCCCTCCGGCGCTTCGCGCCCGAAGGCGTCGACGCCGTCCTCGCCTTCGCGGGCAGTGAGTCTCTGGTCCGGTGTCTCGACGCGATGCGTCCCGGAGGCCGCCTGGTTTACCCCAACGGGGTCGAGCCCGCGCCGCGAAAGCGCAAAGGGATCCGGGTCCGCACGTACGACGGAAAGGCAGGAGTCCGCCAGTTCCGCGAGCTCGGCCGGGCGATCGAGGCCACGAGGCTCAAAGTGCCGATCCTCGCGGCATACCGGCTCTCCGACGCGTCCCGGGCGCACGAGCGCATCCGGAAGGGCCACATCGTCGGCAAGGTCGTGCTTCGCATCCGCTGAGTGGCAGGTTTCTTGCGTGGAATGGCTGCGATGTTCCTGAATCGTCGTGAGGCTGGCAAACAGCTGGCCAACCGCCTTGCACCGCGCTTCCGGGCTTCGGACCCGGTCGTGCTCGCGTTGCCCTTGGGCGGGGTGCCCGTGGCCTACGAGATCGCGCGGGCTTTCGGCGCCCCCCTGAATCCGTTCCTGGTGCGGCCGGTCCGCGTCCCGCGGCGCCGGGATCTGACGGTCGGCTTCGTGTCCTCGGGCGGCATTCGGATCCTGGACTGGGAAACTCTGCGGCGCGAGGGGATTTCCGCGGCCGAAGCCGCGTTCGCGGCGCGTCTGCGCGAGTCGGATCTGACCCGGCGCGAGCGCGACTACATGGGAGGCGCGCAGCCGGTTTCGGTCCGGGATCGGACGGTCCTGCTGGTCAACGACGGAATGCGGACCGGCACGACCATGCGTACCGCGATCCTGGCCCTGCGTCAGAGACAGCCGGCGAAGGTCTACGTGGCGGTACCCGTGGACTCCCCCCGCGCGGTCGAAACGATCCGCAGTCTCGCCGATGACGTCTTCTGCCTCTGGACATCCTCGGTGCTGGAGTCGGTCGAGCTCAGCTACGAGTACTACGCGCCGACCACTGACGGTGAGGTGCGGGAGTTGGTGGCCCTGGCGAGAGAGAGAAAGCCCCGCTTCCGGGCGCCGTTCCCGCTGGAGGAAGCGGCCTTCTCGAACCCGTAGATCGACGTCCGGAAGCGGCGACCGCGGCGCGCGCGTCTAGAATGCGCCCATGAAGATCGCACGCTTCGCCGTCGCCCTGCTCGCCGCCTCGGCGGCGCTCGCCTCCGACGTGAAGCCCTGGAAACCGGAGGGAATCTCGAGCCCGCAGTTCGAATCCCACGCGGCCTTCGACCCGGTTACGGGAGATCTCTATTTCGTGCGCAGCTCGCCCAAATTCGAAGGCTGGCGGATCTTCGTCAGTCACTGCGGACCCAAGGGCTGGTCGAAGCCCGAGGAGCCGAGCTTCGCCGGCGGCGGCGTCGAGGCCGATCCGTACTTCACGAGCGACGGGAAGAGTCTTTATTTCATCTCCAGCCGTCCGGTCGAGGGCATCAAGAACAAGAAAGACCTCGACATCTACCGCGTGGACCGCACCCCCACGGGGTGGGGAGCTCCCCTGCGGCTTCCCGGACCCGTGAATTCCTTCAGCCAGGAATGGTTCCCGCGTCCCGGCCCGGAGGGATGGCTCTACTTCGGCTCGAACCGTCCGGGCGGGCTCGGAAAGACCGACATCTGGCGGGCGCGCTCCGACGGCCGCGGAAGGTGGGCCCTCGAGAACCTCGGGCCCGCGATCAACACTCCCGGCGACGAATACGAAGCGCTCATCTCGCCCGACGGAGGGCGCATGATCATCATGGCCGACGGCGGCCTCTACGAGTCGAAGCTCGGCTCAGACGGAGAGTGGCAGCCGCGCACCAAGCTTCCGCCCGACGTCAACGTCAACGGGTCCGAGATCGGCGCGCTCTTCTCCCCGAGCGGCAAGTCGCTGCTCTTCTCGCGCGACACCAAGGGGCCCGACTCCGGCGAGTTCTTCGTGCTCCGGGAAGACGGTGACGAGGACTGGCCGCCTTCCTGCCCGGCGAAACCGGCCCCGCGCTGACCTGAGACCTGAGACCTAAAACCGAAGACCTGGTTTACCAGGCGACGCCGTAGTCCTCGCCGTAGTCGCTGGAGCCGCCCCACATGGTTCCGTGCTCGCGGTCGAAGAAGATCGCGTTGATCGGCCCCGAGGTCTTCTTCTCGGTTTCGATCGTGTAGCCCATCTTCTTCAGCTCCGCGCGCACCCAGTCCGGGACCGACGCGTTCAGCGTGATCGCGCCGGGCCGCGCCTCGTGGTCGCCGAAGGAGCTGCGCATCTGGTAGCTCGTGATGTTGGGGGCCTCGACCGCCTCCTGAACGTTCATTCCGAACTCGACGACGTTCAGGAAGAACTGGAGCAGGTTCTGGTCCTGCGTGTCGCCTCCCTGCACGGCGAAGGCGAGGTAGGGCTTGCCGTCCTTGAGGGCCAGGCTCGGCGTCAGCGTCACGCGCGGGCGCTTGCCCGGTACGAGCACGTTGAAGGGGTTTTCCGAAGGGTCGAGCACGAAGCTCTGCATCCGCTGACTCAGCCCGACCCCGGTCCGGCCTGCGATGCACACCGGGTTCCAGCCGCCCGAGGGCGTGACCGAGACGACCCAGCCCTCCTCGTCGGCGGCCTCGATCGACGTCGTGCCGGCGAGGAAGCCGCGCCGGAAGTCTTCGAGCGAGGCGGTCTTCTCCGGTTTCGCGGGCGCGCTTCGCCACTTTTCGAGAAGCCCGAGGTACGGGTTCTTCTCGTTCTGGAAGGGATAGGGATCCCCGGGCTTCGCGTCGGCGTCGTTCTTCTGCCAGTCGATCGTTTTCGCGCGCGCCGCCGCGTACTCCTTGGAGAGGAGTCCCCGCCGCGGCTCGGCGGGCGGAAAGTCGGGGTCGCCGTAATAGAAGTCGCGGTCGGCAAACGCCAGGTTCATCACCTGGTACAGGGCGTGGATGTAGCGCGCGCTGTTGTAGCCCATGCCCTTCAGGTCCATCGGCTCGAGCAGATTCAGCGCCTGGAGCATCGCGGGTCCCTGCGTCCAGACGTCCAGCTTGTAGACGTCGATCCCCTTGTAGCTCGTGCGGACCGGTTCCTCGAGCCGCGGCTTCCACTTCGCGAGGTCCTCCGCCGTGATGAGGCCTCCCTGCTCGCGGACGCCGCGGGCGAACTCCTGCGCGATGTCGCCCTTGTAGAAACGGTCGTAGGCCGCCTGGATCGCTTCTTTCCGGCTCTTTCCCGAAGCCAGGGCCCTCTGCTCCGCCTCGATCAGCTTCGAGAGCGTCGCGTGCAGATCCGCCTGCCGGAAGACTTCCCCCGCGCGCGGCGCCTCGCGCGCCTCCCCCGGATGCGTCAGAAACAGCTTCGCCGAGTACGGCCACTGCTGGATGTACGATTTCTGCCGCTCGATGCCGTTGGCGAGATCTCCTTCGATCGGGTAGCCCTCCGCCAGCTGCATCGCCGGCGCGAAGACGTCTTTGAGCGAGAGCCTGCCGTACTCCGCGAGCATCAGAAGCAGTCCACCGGGAGTTCCCGGCGTCACCGCCGCCAGCGGCCCGTACTCCGGCGGATAAGGCATGTTCCGGCTCTTAAAGAACTCCGGCGTCGCCCCCGTCGGCGCGACACCGAGCGCGTTGACCGCGATGACTTTGCCGGTCTTCGGGTTGAAGATCAGCGCCTGCGTCTCCCCTCCCCAAGTCAGGCTGTCGAACATCGTGGTCGTCGCCGCGAGCATCGCGCACGCCGCGTCCACGGCGTTGCCGCCCTTCTGAAAGGTCATCGCGCCAGCCGTCGCGGCCAGCGGTTTGCCCGTGATCGCGACCCAGTGCTTGCCGTGAAGGACCGGCTTGTTCGTGGCCGCGAATGCGAGGGCCGCGGTGGCGGCGCCCGCACAGACGAGAAGGGTGCGGAGGGCTCGTCGCATGGCTCGAACCCGCCGTTACTTCACCTGGGTCTCGAGGAACACGCCCGCGCGGCTAAAAAACGCGACTTGGTTCTCCTTCCGGGAGAGCGAGTGGCCCTCGTTCTCGGCCACCATGTACTCGACGGGGACCTTGCGCGAGCGCAGTGCCTGGACGATTTGATCGGACTCCGGGCGCGGCACGCGCGGATCGTTGGCCCCGGCGTAGACGAAGAGAGGGGCCTTGATCTTGTCGACCTCCTCGATCGGAGAGATCGTCTTCAGGAACGCACCGTCCTTTTCGAGGTCGCCGAACTCGACTTTGAAAACCTCGCGGATCACTCCGCTGGTCGACTGGAGAAAAGTCGTCATGTTCGCGACGCCGAAAAGGTCCACGCCCGCCTTCCACAAGCTCGGCCAGCGCTCGAGGGCAATCAGGACGGTGTAGCCGCCGTAGCTTCCGCCGAAAATGACCATCCGGTCCTTGTCCGACCAGGGCTGCGAGGCCGCCCAGCGCGCCGTGGTCTCGATGTCCTTGAACGCGTCGAGACGCTTGGGACCGTTGTCGGCCATCTCGAACGAGCGGCCGAATCCGGACGAGCCGCGAACGTTCGGTTCGACGACGGCATAGCCCAGGCTCGTGAAGAAACGCACGGTCGGCGACCAGCGGATCTGTGAGGATCCGGCGGGGCCGCCGTGGTAGATGACGAGGACGGGCCGCTTGTGCCCGTCGCCTCCGGCCGGCAGATACGTGTTGGTCGGCAGCTTCAAACCGTCGAAGGCGGGAACCTCGGCGATCGAGGCTTCCACGCGCGGGAGACCTTCCAGGGTCGGACGCCGTTCCTGGCGGAGGTGCCTGGTCTTCCCGGTAGCCACGTCGATCGCGTAGATCGATCCAGGCGAGTCCGGCGTCGACCAGCTCGCCGTCAGGAGCTTTCCGTCTTCGGAAAAGTAGCCGACGGCGCCGGTTCCGAGCGGCAGGGCCACCTCCGCGGCCGGCTTCAGGGTCGCCGCGTCGAGGATCCGCACTTCCGTGCGATTCCCCGCGGCGAGGCTCAACCCCACGCGATCTCCCTTCTTGGAGGCGACGAGGGACTCGACTTCGGCGCCCGGGAAGCGCATCTCCGCGTAGCGCGCGAGCTCCTTGCCGCTCGCGTCGAGCGCCAGGACGACCCCCTGCTCGCCGCCGGCGTCGGTCGCGACGAAGACCCGCTTGCCGTCGGCCGAGAAGGACGCGTTCCCGATCGACACCTTCGGGGAGCCCTCCGGCGGATAGATCACGCGGCCGGTGCCCTTGGCGACGTCGACCAGCACGAGGGTCATGTCGCTCGCGCTCGGGAAACGAACCCAGAGCGCCTGCTTCCCATCGGGGGTGACGTCCGCGAGCGCGCCGGGCAGCTGGTCCTCGTAGATCTTCTGCTCCTTCGAGCCCGGCGCCAGCGACAGCGAGAAGATGCTCGACGCGGGGCTCGACTGGACGCGGGCGCCGTAGAAGGCGGTCTGGGGCGCGCCGTCGGGGACGAATGGAGAGCCGCGCTGCATGCGCGTCTCGGGGGTCCGCTCCGTCAGGCCGCTTCCGTCCAGGCCGCAGGTGAACACGGACCAGTTCTCGTCGGCGCCGTGGTCCGACTCGAAGATGAGCGACTTTCCGTCCGGAAGCGGAAGCACGCCGTTGATCCGCTCCGTCGTCTTGACGATCCGCGTCGGCGGCGCCTCGGGACGGTCGACGTCGGCGACGTACATCTGGGGCAGGCCGTCGCGGTTGGACAGGAAGACGACGCGTTTTCCGTCGCGGGTGAAGACCGGATCGTTGTTGGTGAAGGCGTCGACGATGGCGGTCGCCTTCTTCGCGAGCTCCGCTTCGCGCGGCGATCCCGTCGGTGGGTCCGGCGAGACTTTCGAGGGTTCCTGGGGGCTCGCGGCCGCCAGGCCGCACGACAGGATGGCGAGAACGAGCCAGTTCCGTCTGTTCATACGGCGGACGCTACATCAATTCTCGGTTGCGGGCGGGCCCGGACTCGGATTAGCTTTCCGGCCAATGTTCGTCGGACACTACGGGGTGTCCTTCGCCGGCAAGAAGCCGGCCCCGCGAGTCTCGCTGGCCGTGTTGTTCCTGGCCGTTCAGCTGCTCGACATCCTGTTCGCCCTCTTCGTGCTCCTGGGCATCGAGAAGCTCCGGATCGTCCACGGGTACACGGCTTACAACCCCTATGACCTCTACTGGATGCCCTACACCCACAGCCTCCTCGGCGCGCTCCTCTGGTCGGCCGCGACGGCCCTCGTCACGCTGATCGCCGCCAGACACTTGCTGTCCCGCGACCGGCGAATCGCGGCGGGTGTTCTCGGAGGAGCGGTCTTCTCCCACTTCCTCCTCGACGTGCCGATGCACACGCGGGACCTGCCGCTCGGACTGGACCCGTCGTCGCCCAAGATCGGGCTCGGCCTGTGGAACCATCCGGCCGCCGGCGTCGCTTTTGAGCTCGCCGTTCTCGCCGTGGGCGTCGCGATCTACGTGCGGGCGACGCGAGCGAGGAGCATTCGGTGGGCCGGGGCGTCCGCGGTGTTTTTCCTCGGGCTTGCCGGGATCACCGTCGCGACGCCCTTCATGCCCGATCCCGCGAGCGGCCGCGCGTTCGCCGTCCAGGCGCTGGCCCTGTATGGCGTTTTGGCCCTCGCGGCGTGGGCCGTGGATCGGGGACGGGTACTCAGGACGTAAGAAGTTCGGGATCCCTCGTCGCTGCGCTCCTCGGGATGACACCCTAACCCTGTCATCCCGAGCGCAGCGAGGGATCCCGTCCTTGATTAGACCGCGGCTTCCTTCAGCTCCGGCACTTCGGCTTCGACTTCCGCGCCCTCGATCTTCTTGTGCGTCTTGGCCACGAGCACGTAGATCGATGGCACGACGAACAGGGTGAACGCGGTGCCGATGATCATGCCGGTGACGAGCATGAAGCCGATCGAGTTGCGGGCCCCGGCGCCCGGACCGCGGGCGAATACCAGGGGCATGTGCCCCGTGACCGTCGCGGCCGTCGTCATCAAGATCGGCCGGAGGCGCGTCTCGGACGCCTCGACCACCGCTTTGAGCTTCGGCAGGCCGGTCTCCTGGAGCTTGTTGGCGAATTCCACGATCAGGATTCCGTTCTTCGCGATCAGTCCGACGAGCGTGATGAGACCGACCTGGCTGTAGATATTGAGCGTCGTCACGCCGAGGAACGAGAAGAGCAGCGCGCCCGACAGCGCGAGGGGCACGGATCCCGCAAGAACGATGAACGGATCGCGGAAGCTCTCGAACTGCGCGGCCAGGACCAGGTAGATCAGGATGGCCGACAGGAGGAACGTGAAGAGGAACTTGCTCCCCTCGGTGCGCAGCTGCCGAGACTCTCCGGCGTAGTCCACCGTGAATCCCTTCGGCAGGATCCGGGCCGATTCCGTCTCCAGCACCTTCAATGCCGAGTCCAGAGGCACACCCGGCGGGATGACGCCCTGGATGCGCACGGCGTTCAACTGCTGGAAGCGCTTCAGGTCGCGCGGCTGCGTCGAGGTCTTCAGGGTCGCGAACGTCGAGAGCGGAACAAGCTTTCCGCCGGCGCCCGAAACGTAGATGTTCGAGAGCTGGTCGGGCGTCAGGCGCTCGGCGCGCTTGACCTGCGGAATCACCTTGTAGCTGCGGCCCTGGATCGAGAACCGGTTGACGTAGTTGCCGCCGAGCATCGTCGAGAGATCGCGGCCGACCTGGCCCAGATCCACACCCTGAGCGCGCAGCTTGTCGCGGTCGAAGACCACCTCGGCCTGCGGCTGGTCGAACTTCAGGTCCGAGTCGGCGTACATGAAAAGGCCGCTCTGATAGGCCTTCATGACGAGCTGGTTGGCGAACTCGGTCAGCCGCTCGGGCTCCGCCGTCGACGCGACGACGAAATCGACCGGGAAGCTGCCGCCTCCGGGTAGAGCCGGCGGCACGAGCGTGATCACGCGGATGCCGGGAATCTTCGTCATTCCCATGGTCGCCTCGACCTGGAGCTGCTGCGTGCTCTTCTTGCGTTCGCTCCAGGGCTTGGTCACCATGCCCCCGAAGCCGCCGCTCGGCGACGTGATCTGGAAGACGGCCTTCTTCTCGGGAAAAGCGTTGTAGACCTTGAAGACCTCCTCGGTGAAGAGGCTCGTCTGGTCGAGCGTCGCGTTGGGCGCGGCCTGGATGACACCGAACACGACCGCCTGGTCCTCGACGGGAGCCAGCTCCTTGGCCGAGAACATGTAGAAGATCGGGATCAGAGCCACGACGATGACCCACAGAACGAACACGACCGGGCGATAGTTCAAGGTGCCCGTCAGGAGTCGGCCGTACGTTTGACGGACGCGCTCGAACCTCCGGTTGACGAAACCCGCGAACCCCTTCTCGGCGGCGCCCTCGCGCAGGAGCTTCGAGCCCATCATGGGCGACAGCGTCAGGGCCACGACGCCCGACACGATGACGGCGCCGGCCAGCGTGAATGCGAACTCCCGGAACAGGGCGCCCGTCAGGCCGCCCTGGATACCGATGGGCGCGTAGACCGCCGCCAGCGTGATCGTCATGGCGATGATCGGTCCGACGAGCTCGCGCGCCGCCTTCATCGCGGCCGGGAAGGGTTTCTCGCCGAGCGCGAGGTGGCGTTCCACGTTCTCGACCATGACGATCGCGTCGTCGACGACGAGACCGACGGAGAGCACGATCGCGAGCAGCGTCAGCAGGTTGATCGTGAAGCCGAACGCGAGCATCAGGAACACGGCGCCGATCAGAGAGATCGGAATGGCGACGATCGGGATGAGCACCGCCCGGAACGACCCGAGGAAGAGGAAGATGACGACGATGACGATCAAGAGCGTCTCGGTCAGCGTCGAGAGCACCTCGTTGATCGCGTCCTGGATGTACTCCGTCGCGTCGTAGGGAATGCCCAGCTTCATGCCGGCCGGCAGCTGCGCCTGGATGTCTGGCAGCGCCGCCCGCACGCGCTTGATGACGTCGAGCGAGTTTGCGTTGGGCAGCACCCAGATGCCCATGAAGGTGGCTGTCTGGCCGTTGAACCGGACCTCGGAGTCGTAGTTCTCGGCGCCGAGGACGACGTCCGCGATCTCGCCCAGCCGCACCACGACGCCGTCTTTCTGCTTGACGACGAGTTGGCGGAACTCCTGGGCGGTCCTCAGGTCCGTGTTGGCCACCAGGTTGACCGACGTCATCGAGCCCTTGGTCTGGCCGATCGCCGAGAGATAGTTGTTCTCGGAAAGCGCGGTGTGGACGTCGTTGGGCGCGATGCCGAGGGCCGCCATCTTTTCGGGCTTGAGCCAGACCCGCATGGCGAACGTGCGGCTGCCGAGAATGTCGGCGCGCTGGACGCCCGAGACGGCCGACAGCTTCGGCTGGACGACGCGGACGAGATAGTCGGTGATCTGGTTCTGGTCGAGCTCGTTGGAAGAGAAGCCGATGTACATCGACGCGAACTCCGTGTCGGCAGTCGCGAGCTCGATGATCGGGGCCTCCGCCTCGGGAGGCAGGTCGTTGCGGACCTGGGCCACCTTGGCCTGGACCTGCGTGAGCGCGGCGTTGGTGTCGTAGTTGAGCTTGAGGTGGACCGTGATCGTCGAGACGCCCTGCGCGCTCGAGGACTCCATGTAGTCGATGCCGTCGGCGCTGGCGATGACGCGCTCGAGCGGGGTAGTGATGAAGCCGCGGACGAGGTCCGCGTTGGCGCCGACGTAGGCCGTCGTCACCGTCACGACCGAAATATCGCTGCGGGGGTACTGGCGGACCGAGAGCGTCCGGATCGACTGCAGTCCGGCAATCAGGATCACCAGGTTGACGACGATCGCGAGGACCGGCCGTCGGACGAAGATGTCCGTGAACTTCATGTCTTAGCTGTCCTCGGGCTTGGGAGCCGGATTGTTGCCGGGAAGTGTCGAGTTGTTGACCTGGACCGGGGCGCCCTGCCGCAGCTTGAAGACGCCGGACGTGACGATCTCCTCGCCGGGCTTCACGCCCGAAAGAATCGCGACCTGGTCGCCCTTGCCCGGCCCGAGCTTCACGAACTGCTGCCGCACGCCCTTGTATTCGGGGCCACCCTTGGGATCCTTCATCGTCTCGACGACGTAGACCGAATCCCCGTACGGCGCGTAGTTGACGGCCGAGGCCGGCACCGGGATGACCTTCGACCCGGTGCCGAGGGCCACCGACGTCGTCACGAACATGCCCGGCCTCAGCCAACCGTCCGGATTGGCGAAGGTCGCCTGAATCTGGATGTTGCGCGTCGCCGTGTCGATGAGCGAGTCGGCCGCGGTCACCTTGCCGATGGCCTCGCGCTTGGCGCCTTCCGCGGTGACGCGCACCGTGTTGCCGGGCGCGAGGAGCACCGCTTCCTGTTGCGGCACCGAGAAGTTGACGTAAATCGGGTTCAGCGCCTGCAGCGGCACGATCGGACTGCCGCTCTGCAAGTATTGGCCGAGATTCACCTGGCGGATTCCGAGGATCCCCGAGAACGGCGCGCGGATGGTCTTGCGTGCGATCGTGGCCTGGATCTCGCCGATGCGCGCCTCGGCCTGCTTCTTGACGGCGTCGGCGTTGTCCCACTCGGCCTGGGCCGCGATGCCCTTCTGGCGCAGGCCCGTGAGGCGCTCGAGACTGACCTTGGCCAGATCGTTCTGCGCCCGCGCGGCCGCCAGCTGCGCCTGCTCCTGCCGTGTGTCGAGCTGGATGAGCAGGTCGCCTTCGCGCACCGCTTTGCCCGATTCGAACGCGATCTTCTCGACGATGCCCGGGAGGTCCGAGCTCACGACGACGCCGTGGACGGCGGCCACCGTGCCGATCGACGACAGGCTCGCCGGCCAATCGACCGGTTTCGCGATCACTGTCGTGACGGCTTCGGCCGGCATCTTGAAGTTGGCCTGTTGGGCCATGCCCCTCTTGATCTGTCCGTACTTGACCGCGCCGATGGCCCCGAGGAACACCAGGGCGCCGGCCAGCATCAGGAACATCCGCTTCTTCATGCCCGAAAATCCTCCAACGCCGGAAAACGGGAAAAGGGGAAACCCCTCATTTGGCTAAATAAGCCGCCTGGCGCCCCTCGGATTCCGGATTTCCGCAGGGGGACGGCCGGAGAGAAACGAAGTGTGTCACATCGGCCCGTCTCTTTAAACCCGTACGGCGGCGCGGCGTTCCGGTTTCCAACCAAATCTTTACCTCCATTAAGGAGTCGAACGGCCGTCCCGGGAATCGACATCCCGGGGAGGCGGGAGCGGAATTGCCGGATCGTCAGCCGGAAACCGTGCCTTCGGCCTTGCGGACATCTTCGTCCGCTCGCGGCTGGCCGGATTTCACCCCGGCCGTTTCCCTCGGCAGGAGTCGCCACACGAGCACTGCGAGCGCAGCCGACACGACGGCGCTGATCCAGGCCACCCGCTGGAATCCGAGCGTGAAGGCCTCGCGCGCGGCGGCGAGCAGCGGCGCGGCGACCGCCTCGGGAAGCTTCGCGGCCGCCGACACGGCGCCACCGAGCGTGCTTCGCGCCGCTTCGGCGGCCTCGGGTGGAACGCCGGGAGGAACCGCGAACGCCATCACGCCGCGGTACGCGGCGACCCCGACGCTTCCCAGGAGCGCGATCCCGAGGGCGCCTCCGAGCTCGGCGCTCGTCTCCGAGAGCGCCGATGCCGCTCCTGCTCGCTCCGGAGGGGCGGCGCCCAGCACGATGTCCGTCACGAGCGTGATCGCGGGAGCCAGACCCACCGAGAACAGGATCGACGCCGCCACGAGAGGCAGGAGCCCCGAGCTCGCGCCGACTCTGGTCAGCACGACGAACCCGGCGGCGGAGAGGACCATGCCCGCCGCCATCACGAGCTCTCGGGGATACCGGCGCACCAGCGACGGCGTCCACAGCGACCCGACGACGAATCCCAACGACCACGGCATAGTCCAGAGTCCCGCCTGAAGCGGCGTCAGGCCGAGCACCAGCTGCAGGTACTGGGCGATGAAGACGTACGCCCCGAAGGCCACGAGCAGCGAGAGCGTGTAGGTCAGCAGCGCGCCGCTGAAGGCGGGCGAGCGGAAAAGCTCGAGATCGATCAGAGGGTCCTCGAGCCGCCGCTGCCGGCGTATGAACAGGGCGCCGACCACGAAGCCGGCGAGGATCGTCGCGGCGGCCGGCCAGCCGAATCCGTGCTCGGCGATCCGCTTCAAGCCGTAGATCACCAGGAGCACGCTCGCAAGTGACATACCGGCGCTGACGAGGTCGAGACGGCCCGCGCTGGCGTCGCGGAACTCGGGCAGGAGCTTCGGCCCGACCGCGAGCAGCAGGACCATCACCGGGACGGCCAGCAGGAACACCGAGCCCCACCAGAAGTGTTCCAGCATCACGCCTCCCAGCAGCGGACCGATCGCGCCGCCGACGGAGTAGCTGGTGATCCACACCGAGATCGCGACGGTGCGCTCGCGCGGATCGTGGAACATGTTGCGGATGAGCGAAAGGGTCGAGGGTGCGAGCGTCGCGCCGGCGACTCCGAGCAGGGCGCGGGCGGCGATCAGCATCCCGGCGCTCCGGGAGAACGCCGCCAGGACGGACGTCGCGCCGAACGCCGCCGCGCCGATCATGAGGAGCTTGCGCCGGCCGATCCGGTCGCCCAGCGTGCCCATCGTGATCAGCGATCCGGCCACCAGGAAGCCGTAGATGTCGATGATCCAGAGCAGCTGCGACGCGCTCGGACGCAGATCCCGGCTCAGGGCCGGAACGGCCAGGTTCAGCACGCTCAGGTCCATGGCGTAGAGAAGGCACGGGAATGCGATCACTCCCAGGCCGATCCACTCGCGCCGCGTCGCGGTGGGATTCTCGATCACGAAAACGGGTCTCCGTCGCGCCGCTGCACGCTAGGCGTCCACGAGCACCCGGAAGCCGCCGTAGGCCATCCGTCGGACGTCGAACGGCATGTCCTTGGGGTCCATCATGGCTGCGATGCGCGGGTCTTTCATCACCTTCCCGTTGACACGGTCCCGGTGCGCGCGCGACTTGAACACGATCCAGGAGAAGACCACGGTCTCGCCCGCCTTGCTCCGGACGCGCTGCGGAAACCGCGCGCCCCACTTGTTGCGCAGGTCGTCCCCGACGCACTCGCGATACTCCAGTGCGCCGTGCTCTCGCCAGACCTTCCCTGCCTTCGCGGACATGCGGCGGTAGGCGTCCAGCTTCTTCTTCGGGACAGGGAGCAGAAAACCATCGACATAACGGGCCATCGGAGTCCTCCTTGAAGTTTGCGAACCCGGATGGGACGCACGCCATTCCGGCCTTTGCGCATGGCCTCCCGGCCGTCAGCGCGGCGGCGGCGCGCAGGCGGCGGCGCGCCCGGCGAGCAGTTCGCGTTCGCGCGTGTTTCGGGTCATCGCGGCGGCCCGCTCGAACTCGGCGCGCGCCTCGTCGCGACGGCCGAGCTTCTCGAGGAAGTCGCCGCGCACGGCCGGCAGCAGGTGGTACGACTCCAGCCACGGCTCGGTGACCAGCCGGTCCGCGAGCGCGAGTCCCGCGGACGGACCCGACGCCATCCCGACGGCGACCGCGCGATTGAGCGCCACGACCGGAGACGGAGCCCGCCGGAAGAGCTCTTCGTAGAGCTCGGCGATGCGCGCCCAGTCGGTCTCCTCCGCGGTCCGCGCCCGCGCGTGGCAGGCGGCGATCGCGGCCTGCAGAACGTACGGACCGCGCTTGCCGTCGAGGGCCTCGGCGCGCTCGAGAGCCGCGAGCCCGCGGCGGATGAGCACGTGGTCCCAGCGCGCGCGGTCCTGGTCCAGCAGCAGCACCGGCTCTCCCGAGGGCCCGGTGCGCGCGTGCGCCCGAGAGGCCTGGATCTCCATCAGCGCCACCAGGCCGTGGACCTCGGCCTCTTTCGGAGCGAGCTCCGCCAGGATGCGGCCGAGTCGAAGCGCGTCCTCGCAGAGTTCCGGCCGCATCAGGTCCTCGCCCGCGGTCGCGACGTAGCCCTCGTTGAAGATCAGGTAGACCACCTCCAGGACCGAGGCCACGCGCGCCGCCAGATCGGAACCGCGCGGCACCTCGAAGGGAATGCGTGCGTCCGCGAGCGTGCGCTTGGCGCGGACGATCCGCTGCGCGATCGTGGGCTCCGGAACGAGGAACGCGCGCGCGATCTCCTGGGTGGTCAGGCCCCCGAGCAGGCGCAGCGTCAGCGCCGCGCGCGCCTCGGCCGAGAGCACCGGATGGCAGGCCACGAAAATGAGGCGGAGCAGATCGTCGCCCACGGCGTCGTCGATCGCGGCTTCCAGCTCGTCCACGGCCGTGTCCCGGCGTTTCTCGATGTCGCGACCGAGCTCGCCGTGCTTGCGCTCGAGGAGCGTGCGCCGCCGCAGCTGGTCGATGGCCCGGTGCTTGGCGGTGGCCATGAGCCAGGCGCCCGGGTTCTCGGGAATGCCCGACTCGGGCCACTTCTCCAACGCGGCCACCAAAGCGTCCTGCGCGAGATCCTCGGCGAGACCCACGTCGCGCACCATCCGCGCGAGCCCCGCGATGAGGCGGGGCGATTCGATTCTCCAGACCGCGTCGATCGCGCGGTGCGTCTCGGAAGCCGGCACGGCTCCCGATTAGAACACTGGCCCGCACGGGACGATCTCAGCCTTTGCGCCGTGCCGATTTCTGCATCTCCTCTAAGCCCGCCGCGGCCTTCTGGACCTCCGGTGGAAAGTCCGACAT
This sequence comes from Acidobacteriota bacterium, assembly GCA_046725935.1. Classification (GTDB taxonomy): domain Bacteria; phylum Acidobacteriota; class Thermoanaerobaculia; order UBA5066; family Gp7-AA6; genus DAHUXD01. Next base: position 23,329 of record JBKOZO010000093.1, read on the forward strand.
CTCCTGGACCTGGCGAATCTCGATCGTCTCGTTCTCCCCCGCCGGGCACCGCTTCGCCCATTCGATCGCCTCTTCCTTGGACCGGACCTGGATGATCCAGTAGCCGCCGAGAACTTCCTTGGCCTCGGCGAAGGGTCCGTCGGTAACCTTGGGCTTTCCACCGCGAAAAGTGACGCGCGCTCCCTCCGACGGCGGACGAAGACCGTCGAGCGCGAGCAGGATGCCCGCCTTCTGGAGCGACTCGTTGTACTTCATCATCTTCGCCACCGCGTCCGGATCGGGCATCGTGCCCGGTGCGGCCTTCTCGTATCCCCCGGGGATCATCAGCATCATGAATCGCATGGTTCTTTCTCCCTTGCTATTCAGTCAGGCTTCCTGGCGAGTCACGGGCAACAGCGCGCGCAGGCGCTCGTTGCGCAACCAGAGTCCGCCCCACAGAAACAGAGCGACGTAGGACGGGAAGAGGATGTGGCTGAAGAGCGGCTCGCCGATGCGAACCTGGCTCGCTGTGGCTCCGCCGAGGAACGCCGTCCACAGCAGCGCGCCCAGGACGGATGTCCGGGGGATCAGATAGAGGATGAGGCACGGAATCTCGAGCACTGCGATCACCGGCGCCATCCGCACCGGATATCCCAGCCGCTCCATCGCTTCGACCACGGGTGTTGAGCCCGTGAACTTGATCACGATGTCGAAGATCAGAAATGCCACGCCCAGCCCGCTGAGGACGCGACCCGTCCAGACTCGCTTCTTCATGACGTTCTCCTCGGCCGCTCCGTCATCACTTCTTGCTGGAGGTGAATTCGGACGCCGGAACCGTGAACATCGGCCGGATCTCGGTCTCGCCCTCCCAGCCCGGCCAGTGCTTCTTGTGGAGCTCCATGAACTTCACGGTCTCTTCGACCGCTTCTTCCTTCGTCGGAAGCTCGAAGATCGCGTAGCCGCCGACCACTTCCTTAGCCTCGGTGAACGGTCCGTCGCTGACGGTGATCTTTCCGTCCTGAAGGCGCACCTTCGCGCCCATCGCGGTGGGCAGGAGCCCGCCGGTCTCGACCATCTTCCCGGACTGAAACGCCTGGGCGCCGATCTTCGCGATCGCGTCCATCAGAGCCTGCGGCGGCTGGCCAAAGGGCTCCTTCGACTTGACCATGGTGAGGAATCGCATCCACGTATCTCCTTTCGTTTGTGAGGGGGACGCCGGCTCCGAAGCACCGCCGATCCCTGCCTCTACACACACGACGAACGACGGGTGCCGAAATCGACATGGCCCCGACAACAGGCTCTCCTCGGCGAAAACGCCGCTCAATGACCAATTTCGCGAAAACCGATGTGACCACTCGGGTCACCGCGGCGGTCCGATATCGTCGGCCGCGCGCATGATCATTCACCTTGTCGACGGCACGTACGAGCTCTTCCGCCAGTTCTACGGGATCCGGCGCTTCCGGGACACCGATCCTCCGTTCGGCGCCGTGGCCGGCGTGCTGCACACGGTCGCGCAGATGCTCGAGGGCGGAGCCACGCACGTCGGCGTGGCGACCGACCACGTCATTGAGTCCTTCCGCAACGCCCTCTGGGCGGACTACAAGACCGGCGACGGCATCGATCCGGCGCTCTGGGCGCAGTTCCATCCCCTCGAAGAGGCCCTCTCCGCCATGGGTGTCGTGGTGTGGGCCATGGTCGAGCTCGAAGCCGACGACGCGCTCGCCTCCGCGGCGCGGCTGGCGGCAGAGGACCCGCGCGTCGAGAAGGTCTGCATCTGGACGCCCGACAAGGACCTCGCGCAATGCGTCGTCCGCGACCGCGTCGTCCAGGTGGACCGGAGAAGCGGCCAGATCCGAAACGCCGAAGCCGTGAAAGCAAAGTACGGCGTGTCGCCGGAGGCGATCCCCGACTACCTCGCGCTCGTAGGAGACACCGCCGACGGGTATCCGGGCATCGACGGCTACGGCCCGAAGACGGCGGCGCGTTTCATCGAGCGCTGGGGCCGGCTCGAGGACTCTCCTCCCGAGGCTCTCGGTCCGCGCCGCGAAGCGGCGCTGCTGTTCAAACATCTCGCGACCCTCCGAAACGACGCGCCCCTCTTCGAGGACGTGGAGACGCTGCGCTGGCGGGGAACGACGGCGTCTTTCGCCCAAGAAGCCGCGCGGATCAATGATCCGAAGCTCGAGCCTCGAGTGCGCGCCCTCGAGGCCCGGCTTTCCCTCGTGTAGGGGCGGCCCTTGCGGCCGCCCCCGGGCGGGGGCAAGCCCCGTCCCTACAGTTTTCGGGCGATCTCGGCGCGCAGGCGCTCTTCCTTTTCGCGCACGTCCGCGGGTACCTCGGCACACCCTCCCGCCTCGAAGACCGGACGGATCTCGATGTTATTTTCCGGGTCGTTGTCGGGATTCGGAATCTGCTTGACCCACTCGACCGCTTCCTCCATGGAGCCCACGTTCCAGATCCAGAATCCGGCAAGGAGCTCCTTGGTTTCCGCGAAGGGGCCGTCGACGACCGTCACTTTCCCGTTGTGGAAGCGGACCCGTTTGCCCTTCGAGCTCGCGTGGAGGCCCTCACCCTCGAGCATCACGCCCGCCTTCACCAGCCTCTCGTTGAAGGCCATCATCTCGGTGAAGAGCTTCTCGCTCGGCAGGGCCCCGGTCTCGTACTCCTCGTTCGCCTTGATCAACACCATCACTCTCATCGGACTGTCTCCTTTTCTCTACGCCCCGAGCCGGGCCCCGGACGGATTCGACCGGTTCGAACCCTGGCTCTACCCTCGCGACGAACCGGGGTCGGCGGGATCGACAACGAAAAGGAGCCTATAACCGCCGGTTCATCCGCGCCCCAGGAGAGAGCGGGCCGTCGGAGATAGCCGATGGGTCTCCGGGGGCCGGCTGAGCCGCCGTGAGAAGGCCTGAACCGCGCCGTCGGAACGGCCCAGCACGGCGAGATATCGCTCGTACGCAGCCATGTCCTCGAAGGTCGAGAAGAGGACCATGACGTGCTCCCCTTCCCGAACGGGAAGGGCCGAAAATGTATTGGGGCTGCTCTCGGTCACGAACCAACCGATCGTGGAGGAACCCGCGGCCTGGAATACGGGCAGGACGTCGCGCTCGAAGGAATCCAGGACGTCCGTACCCGGAGGCGCATCGAAGTAATAGATGGTGGCAACCACGAGCGTCTTCGGCACGTCGGTCGAACCGGGCGCAGGACGCTGGAGCTTCCCTACCGATAACCCGGATGCGGGTCGCGCGGGCCGCAGCAGTAGGACGTTGTCGGAGTCGATCATCGTCGCGTTCGCAGCCTTGGCGTGCGCTTTCCACGTCGGGCCGCCGTAGAAAGCTCCCAGAGATCGTGCGCGTCCCGGCATGTCCGCGAATCCCCGAAGCCACACGAATCGGTTCGGGTTGTCGAGGTCGCGGAACTGGCCGATGACTCGCATCCCCTCGGCCTCCTGGGTCTCGACGAACTCCCGGTCGAAGAGATCGATGAGGACGTCTCGCTGTCCCGGATGAAGCGTGTACTGCCGCAGCTCCACGATAGGGCAGCAGACCGCGTCGCCGGCCGCGCTTGCCTGCCGGCCGGATCCAACCGCCGAGCCCATCACTCCCAACATCAGCACCTCCGGGACCAGGCGAGAGAGACGCCGGATCAAAGGATCGAGCGGTTAACGGTCCTCTTCTCGCGCAAGGCGTCCAGGCTCCAGGGCCCGGGGCCGGCGGCCGAGAAGAAGAGCCAGAGAAAGCAGTAGAAGACGGCGTCCGTGCCCTGGTTCAGGACCGGCCACAGGCCTTGCGGGGCGTGTCCGTAGAAGTAGGCGACGGCCATCTCTCCCGACAGGAGAAAGGCCACGGGACGGGTGAAGAGCCCGACGAGCAGGAGAAGACCTCCGAACGTTTCCAGAAGGCCGGCGATCCAGGCCAGCGACCACGCGGGCGCGGTCCCACCGCCGGGCATCACGGCCGCGGGAAAGGCGAAGACCTTGGCCGTGCCCACCTGCATGAACAGGAACGCCGAGACGATGCGGAGAAGACTCAGGAAATACGGAGCCGAGGAGCGCCAGCGAGACGTCAGACTCGACTCGTGCATCACACTCTCCACTCGTCCTCGACGAGAGCTTTTCCCGCGGCGAGACAGCGGCGCAATGACCACTCTCGACGCGAATTGCATGACCACTCGGCCGGCCGGGCGGCGGACCGGACGACGATTACGACGGGATCGCCACCTCGATCCCCCGCCACCTCTGCATCCGAAACCGCGCCACGGAAAGCACGCACCGCGTCACGTGACCGAGGATGATCGCCGTCCAGATGCCGGCCGGTGTGAGGCCCCGGGTCGCCTGCAGAATCGCGCAGAGGCCCAGCGGCACCACGATCTGAGAAACGATCGAGATGTAGAGGGGGCTTCGCGTGTCTCCCGTGCCCTGCAGCGCGCCGGTGAAGCACAGAGCGACCGTGATGAAGAGGCCGGAAAGCGCCAGAAACCGCAGCAGCTGCACACCGAGGCTGAGCACGACCGGATCCTTCATGCCGAAGACGGCGAGAAGGAGCCTCGGCACCGCCAGGAACAGCGCGCCGACGACGGCCGCCACGCCGAGCCCGATCCGCGACGCGACCCACACGCCTTCGATCACGCGCTCGGGGCGCCCCGCTCCGAGGTTCTGCCCGGCGATCGCCGCCGTGGCGCCCATGAGCCCCACCGAGGTCCACGTGATGAGCGAGAAGAGCTCCGTATAGCCGACGGCGAAGGCGGCCTGCGCCGCGGCGCTCTGCTGGAGAGATCCGATGAACCGCAGGAGCAGCACCCCCGCGATGTTCATGGCAATCCCCTGGACTCCGGTCGGCAGACCGAAGCGGAAGAGCTCCCGGATGATCGCCAGGTCCGGCGCCTTGTGCATTCCGGGCTCGAAGTGGATGACCGAGTCCGGGCGGGTCATGCGCCACAGGCCGTACGCCGACACGATCGTGCTGCTCGCGATCGTGCCCAGCGCGGCCCCCAGCGTGCCGAGAATCGGGATCAGGATCACGTTGAAGACGATCGTCAGCGCCGTCATCATCAGGCCCAGCCGGAGCGGCGTGCGCGCGTCGCCGGCGGCGCGAAAAGCGCCGCTCAACATGAAGAAGATCATCATGCCGAGGATCCCGACGAGCATCGCCCGCAGAAACGGCATCGCCTGCGCGCGGACGGCGGGCGCCGCGTTGACCAGGTCGAGGAGGCTCGGCGCGGCGAGCCATCCGAGCGATCCGAGGAGGATCGAGAGCCCTGCCGCCGTCAGGAACGCCTGGTAGACGACCCGGTTGACCCGATGCGGCTGGTTGGCGCCCGCAAACCGCGCCACGAGCACGCCCATCCCGCTGAACACGGAGCTTGCGAACACGATGACCACGATCACGATCTGCCAGGAGACCCCGATCGCGGCATTGGCCGTGTAGCCCACGAAGTGGCCGACCATCGCGTGGTCGATGATCCCCTGGAGGCCTGCGATGACGTTCTGCAGCATCGTCGGCCAGGCGATCTTCCAGACGGCTGGACCGATCGGCCCCTCGACGAGCGAGCGGTCGAACGTCTTTCGCCCCGGCGCCGAAGGCGCGGCCATCGCGGCAGCGGCGACGGCGCCTTCGCCCGTGGACGCGCCGTCGGCGCCTAGAGCCCGAGCCGCGCCCGGATCCGGGACGTTCGTCATCGGGAAATCCGCTCCATGTTTCTCCACGGGATTCCAGAGCCGACGCAAAGTACTACGAAGACCCGGGCAAACCGATCGAGTCGCGGCGCAGAATCGCCGTGCGGAAGCTGGCAAGCTTCTTGCGGCCGAGGGATTTCGAGGTGAACACAATGGCGGAACGTCAGAAGCACCCCGAAACGGACCAGGAAGCGCTCTCGGAAGCGAAGGAAGACGCCCGGGAAGGGAAATCTCCCACGACCCAGGCCGGGGAGTTCGTTCACGAAGAAATGCATCACGTCCGGGAGGGCAAGCACGGCGCCCGGTCGGCGAAGCAGGCGATTGCGATCGGGCTTTCCAAGGCGCGGCGCGCGGGAGTCCCCCTGCCGCCTCCCAAGAAGGGAACGGCCTCGGCGCAGACGCGCAAATCCGCGGCGCGCGACCGGGCCCGCGGTCGGCGAGGGACCTCCAAGGTTTCTCCGAAGAGATCCCGCGCCACGAAGAAGGCGCTTCGCCGGGAAGGCCGGTCGGCGGCCTCGAAGAGGGCGTTGGCGCAGCAGGCTCGATCCGCCGCGCGGCGCCGCGGCGCCGCGGCGCGCTCCCGAGCCGCGAAGAAGGCCGCCCGTACACGCACTCGCGGCCGCAAGCGGTAAGCCGGGCATCCCCGCGCCCCGCGGGACGTCAGAGGTCAAGGCGTCGCAGGTCCGCCTCGAGTCGGTCCAGGCTCTGCTCCCAGCCCTCCTTCATCGCATCCAGATTCGGCGGGGCCTCGGGCCACCACCACACGAGCCGGGCGGCGAGCCGGAGGATGGTCCCGCCGCGGTTCGCCGCGAACGTCGCGGTGTTCTCCATCTCGAAGAGCGGGTGGCCGTTGTCGTTCAACGCCGCGGTGAGGAAGACCAGCCTCTCGTTCACCACGATCTCCCCGAAGACTCCGGCCATCGGATAAACGGTCCCGTCGGGACCGCGCATCTCCACCCGCAGGGCGCCGCCTTCACGGGCGTCGACCTCGCAGACGGGGTTCGTGAATTCACGAGGACCCCACCAGCGCGCCAGCCGCGCCGGCTCGATCCACGCCCGAAAGACCGTCTCGCGCTCCGCGTCGATCGCCCGCTCGACGGCAATCTCGCGCCGGATCGGTTCCGCCTCGGCGCACACGCATCCACTCGCCGCAGCCATCGCTTCTCCTCCCTTCGCGCCTTCGCGCCGGGCTGGGACTTACGCCCGGCTTTCGAGTCCCAGGATGTTTCCCGTCGGGTCCTTGAACCAGGCCAGCTTCATGGGACCGGCAAAGTGCGTGTCCCCCTTCCGCGTGATCTCCGGCAGGTCGTCGTAGTGCTCGAACTTCACGCCCTTGCCCTTGAGCTCCTGGACTTCCCTTTCGACGTCCTTCACGGCCCAGGACGCGGCCGTGCCCTTGTTCGTGCCGGCGTACTTCGATACGTACACCGTCACGGTCGAGCCGCCGCTTTCGTAGGTGACGGCGCCGCCGTTCTCTTCGTCGATCTTTCGAAGCCCCAGGGTCCCGCCGTAGAACCGTTCGGCCTCCTTCAGGTCCTTGACCGGCAGCATCGTGTGCACTTTTCCATC
>JBKOZO010000094.1:0-9249 GCA_046725935.1 Acidobacteriota bacterium
ATATATGAGTGTGTCATTGTCAAGAATATGTAGGCATCGAATTTAGTATAATGGACTCAATAGTTAGCTCCTCGTGGGATCCGGTATCCCCGCCTCCCGAAAGCCCTTCTCCCTCAGCATGCACGAATCGCAGTGCCCGCACGGCTTGCCGCCGGGTGACGGGTCGTAGCACGACGAGGTCAGGCCGAAATCGAGGCCGAGCTCCGAGGCCCTGCGAACGATCGCGGCCTTGGTCATCCGGAGAAGGGGCGCCCGGATGCGAAAGGCACCGCGTCCCTCGACTCCGGCGCGGGTCGCCAGATTCGCCATCCGCTCGAAAGCCTCCAGGAACTCCGAACGACAGTCCGGGTAGCCGGAATAGTCGAGCGCGTTCGCTCCGACGAAGACGTCGAAGGCGCCGAGCGTCTCGGCCCAGGCGACGGCGTGCGCGAGAAACACCGTGTTGCGCGCCGGAACGTAGGTCGACGGGATCGCTTCGGCGCCGAGCCGGTCCTTGGGAACCGGCACGGAGGAATCGGTCAGCGCGGAGGCTCCCGACGGAAGGTCGATCCGCTCCACGCGATGTTCGCGGGCTCCGTAGCGCGCCGCCAGGGCTCGCGCCCGCTCGAGCTCGACGCGATGGCGCTGTCCGTAGTCGAAGGAGAGCGCGTGAACCGCGAACCCCTCCTCCCGGGCGATCAGCAGGCACGTCGCCGAATCGAGCCCGCCGGAGAGAAGCACGACCGCGCTCCGGCTCATCGTCCCGGAACGTCTCCCCAGAGGATCTTGTGGAGCTGGAGCCCGAGGCGGATCGGCCGTCCGCTGTCGCGGACCCACGCGGCGAGATCCGCGGCCGGAAGAGACTCCCAGACCGGCGAGAACGTCACGGTGTGTCGCCGGTCCAGGCCGCGCTCCGTCACGAAGGCGAGCGCCCAGTCGAAGTCCCGGCGGTCGGCGAGGACGAACTTGATCTCGTCGTGCGGTTCGAGCAGATCGAGGTTCTCGGGAAGATTGGCGTGCGTCATTCCGCTGCCCGGAGCCTTGACGTCCACGATCTTGATCGCCCGTGAGTCCACGCGATCCAGAGGCACGTGGCCTCCGGTCTCGATCAGGACCGTGCGTCCCGCGTCGAGCAGCCGGCCGATCAGCGGATAGACGGCCTCCTGCTCGAGAGGCTCGCCGCCCGTGATCTCGACGAGGTTCGTCTCGAGCGCCAGCGCCGCGTCGGCTGCCTCCTCCACCGACATGTCCCGGCCGCCGTGGAAAGCGTAAGCGGTGTCGCACCAGACGCATCGCAGAGCGCAGCCGGTCAGGCGCACGAACGTGCACGGGAGACCCGCCCGCGTGGACTCTCCCTGAATCGACTTGAAGATCTCGGTGACGCGGAGGGTCGGCACCGCGGTCATGCCGCTAATCTATCCCGCCCCGTGCATCAACCCGGGAGCGCGCCGGCGCGCGGTCCACCAGGAGCTCGCCGACAGCGCCGCCGTCGAGGCGAAGCCCTGGAAGAAGACCAGGAGAAACGGCACGGCGATCCAGTAGCCGAAGCGGACGGCGAAGCCCAGGCAGACCAGGAAATACGTCGCCAGGAGGATCTCCCCGGCCATGGATCCGTTTCCGCGCGCTCGATACTTTTTGGTCTTCCACTCGCCCCGCTCTCCCTCGATCGAGTACTTGGGCGTGCGGGTGAATCCCGTCGGCCGGCGCAGGAGGGCCTCGAGGACGGCGCGCGCGTTGTTGATCGAGATCCCGATGCCGAGTGAGAGAAGCAGCGGCAGGCAGCGCAGCGTGGGCTTCCATCCGCGGCCGATCTCGCGCTGCGACGAGAGGTAGAAGGCCAGGAAGGACAACGTCGCGCCGAAGAAGAGCGGGAAGTCGAGGATCGCCAGCTTCTGCCAGCCGATGCGGTCTCGAATCAGAATGGCCGGAACGAGAAGGAGCGCGAGCAGGACGACCAGCACGTACGAGAGGTTGTTCGTCAGATGAAAGAACGCCTCGGTCTTGACCTTCCAGGGGAGAGGGCTCCGCCAGATCTCCGGCAGCAGCTTGCGTCCCGTCTGAATCGAGCCCTTCGTCCACCGGTGCTGCTGGCTCTTGAGGCCGTTCATGTCGACCGGAACCTCCGCCGGCGCGACGCAATCCTTCAGGTAGACAAACTTCCAACCCGCCAGCTGCGCCCGGTAGGAAAGGTCCAGGTCCTCAGTCAGCGTGTCCGCCTGCCAGCCTCCCGACTCCTCGATGCAGGAACGTCGCCAGACGCCCGCGGTGCCGTTGAAATTGAAGAAGCGGCCCGAGCGGTGGCGGGCCGTGTGCTCGATGACGAAGTGGCCGTCGAGCAGGATCGCCTGGATCCGGGTCAGGCGGGAGAAGTCGCGATTCAAGTGCCCCCACCGCGTCTGAACCATGCCGACCTCCGGATCGGCGAAGTAGGGGAGACAGGACCTCAGGAGTTCCGGTCCGGGGACGAAGTCGGCGTCCAGGATCAGCAGGAACTCGCCGGAGGCCGAGGCGAGGCCGTCCTGGAGCGCTCCGGCCTTGAAGCCCTGCCGGTGGCCGCGGGCGCGGTGTGTGATCGCGAAACCGCGCGCCGCGAGCCTCTCGGTGAGGGCGCGCGTCACCTCGCGCGTGTCGTCGTCGGAGTCGTCGAGGATCTGGATCTCCAGCAGGTCGCGGGGATAGTCGAACGCCGCCACCGACTCGATCAGCCTCTCCACGACGTACACTTCGTTGTAAATGGGCAGCTGCACGGTCACCCGCGGCCAGGTCGCGAGCGGACCGGCCGGCTGCGGCGCGTCCCGACGGTGCCGGTAGTAGAGATAGATCATCAGTCCTCGGTGCGCGCCGTAGACGGCGAGGATGGCGAGGACCGCGTAGTAGGCGGCCAGAGTCAGCGTCTGCCCGAGCGGACCGGTCATCGCGACGCGGCCCCGCCGACAGCCGCGAAGTGGTGGGCGCTCGCCGCCGCCGAGGCCGTGGCCCTCGGCCTGGCCCTGGGACCCGACTCCCGAACGCACCTGGCCGCGTATCTCGCGCTCTTCGCCGCCGGGTCGCTCGTCGCCATGGGCTCGGCGCGGAGTCTATCCGGTTCGAGCACGGCGTTCCTGCTGTTCGCGGGCGGGCTGCTGCGCGCCACGCTGCTGCTGCGCTCGCCCGATCTCTCCGACGATGTCCGGCGCTATGCCTGGGACGCGCGCGTCGGCGCCGTGGGCATCTCCCCCTATGCCCACGCGCCCTGGGATCCCGCCGTGTCGCGACTCGCGCCCGCGGTCGCCGCGGCGGTGCCGCATGCGGACGTGCAGACGGTCTATCCCCCCGCGGCCCAGGCCGTGTTTCGAGCGGCCCGCCTTTTCGGCGGCGGCGACGCGGCTTTCAAGAGCCTCTTCGCCGCGGCGGATCTTTCGATCGTCGCTCTGATCGCGGCGATGGGGGGAACCGGAGCGGGCTTCGCGGCGGCGCTCTATGCCATTCATCCGCTCCCGATTACCGAGAGCGCGGGTCAGGGTCACCTCGACTCTCTCGGAGTGGCGCTCCTGCTCGCGAGCCTCGTGTACTTGTTTCGAGGGCCGAAGGTGCGAGCCGGTGTCGCGTTCGCGCTGTCGGCCATGACCAAGTACGTGTCGCTGGCCGCGACGCTGCCCCTCGTGCGCCGGGGAAGGGGGAAGCTCCTCGCATCCGCTCTGGCCGTTGGCGTGGCGCTGTGGGCTCTCGCCTCTCGGGGCGGAGTCAGTCCCGTGGGAGGCCTACCGCAGTACGCCGAGAAATGGGAATTCAACGCTCCCGTCTATTCGGGGCTGGTGGCGCTGATGGATGCGGGAACCGTTCCGGCCGCCGCGAAGGATCTCTTCATGGACCTGAAGGCGCGCATGGGACATCCGGCGTGGACGCAAGGTCTGTTCCCTTTTTTCTACTCCGGGTTTCTCGCGCGAGCGATCCTGGGGATCCTTCTCGCGGCCGCTCTCCTGGTGATTGCCTGGAAAGTCCGCGACACGGAGGCGGCCGTTTTCGCGTCGCTCGCGGCGTTGCTCCTGTGCTCGCCGACGCTCCACCCGTGGTACCTGCTCTGGATCCTTCCATTCGCGGCCCGCAAGCGCGAGCCGGCGTTCCTGTATCTCTCCTTCACCGCACCGGTCTCGTATGCGTTGCTGTACCCGGTCTCATGGCTTCCGCCGGCGGCGGTTTACGCTCTCGAGTTCGTTCCCTTTGCGCTCCTCGCGTTCTTGCGCCACCGCCCCCTCGCCCTCTGGGGAGGGGGCCGGGGGTGAGGGCGGAGGGCCGGGGGTGAGGGCCTGAGATGCGCTACCGCGCCACGATCGCCTACGTCGGAACGGATTTCCACGGCTGGCAGATCCAGGCCAACGCGTCGCGAACGGTCCAGGCCGTGGTGCAGGACGCCCTGGCGGTCCTCGCGCACGCTCCGGTCCGCGTCGAGGGAGCGGGGCGCACCGACGCCGGCGTCCATGCCGACGGCCAGGTGGCGCACTTCGACCTCACGCGTGCTCGCGAGCCGCGCACGATCCGCGACGCCGTCAACCGGCGACTCCCCGGGGACGTCCGTATCCTCGACGTCGCTCCGGTCCCCGACGCGTTTCACGCCCGTTTCGACGTGGAGTGGAAGGAGTACCGCTACCGCTGGAGCCGGGCCGCGGTGATCCCGCCGCGCCACGCGCCGTTCGTCACGCCGATCTCGAGGGCCGCCGACGTCGGGCGCATGCGCGAGGCGGCGGAAGGGCTCGCCGGCACGCGGGACTTCGGGATCTTCGCCGTCCGATCCGGAATGGAGGAGCCCGGAATCCGCACACTCCACTTCGTCGAGATCGAGGAGGAGGGCGACGAGCTCACAGCCCTCTTCCGGGGCGACGGATTCCTTCGCGGGATGGTCCGCTCGGTCTGCGGCGTGCTGGCCGATGCCGCGCGGGGGCGCGTGGCGCCCACGCGCATGGAGGAGCTTCTCTCCGGCGGAGATCGTCGCCTGCTGTCTCCGAAGGCACCGGCCCGCGGGCTCAGCCTGGTGCGGGTGTCCTACGAGGACGGCGCGGAGGGAGTTAAACTCTGACGGTGATCGAGCTCGACAACCTGGCGGAACGCGGGACCTTCGAGCGGCAGCTCCTCGACGAGATCGAGCTGGCGAGGCTTCCCCGCCACGTCGCGATCATCATGGACGGGAACGGCCGCTGGGCCAAGCAGCGCGGGTCACCGCGCGTCGAGGGCCACCGGGCCGGCATTGCCTCGGTCCGCGAGGCCGTCGAGACCTGCGCGCGCCTCGAGCTGGACGCCCTGACGCTGTATGCGTTTTCGGTCGAGAACTGGAAGCGGCCGCGCTTCGAGATCGTGACCCTGATGTCGCTCCTGAAGGAGTACCTCGCCAAGGAGCTCTCGAACCTCCTGAAAAACGACATCCGCTTCCGCGTGGTCGGACGCATGAACGAGCTCGATCCGTCGGTGCAGAAGGCCCTGGCGCACGGGCTGGCCGCGACATCCTCGTGCCGCGGCATGACGTTCAACATCGCCCTGAATTACGGCGGGCGCACGGAGATCGTGGACGCCTGCCGCTCCCTCGCCAACGACGTCGCCGGGGGAAGGCTCTCGCCCGAGCAGATCGACGAGGAGACGCTGGGCTCGCGCCTCTCGACCGCCGGCCTTCCGGATCCGGACCTGCTCATCCGCACCAGCGGCGAAATGCGCGTGTCCAACTTCCTCCTCTGGCAGATCGCGTACAGCGAGATCTGGGTCACGCCGACCCTCTGGCCCGACTTCCGCAAACGCCATCTCTTCGAAGCGATCCTGGACTTCCAGAAGCGGGAGCGCCGTTATGGCGGTGTGATCGACGAGGGCCGTGCTCTGGAGGCCGGGGGCGACATGCGGCGGAAGGCCTGAAACGCGAGCTCGCGGCCGCGGTCGCGATTCCGGTCGTTTTGGCGGCGTTGTTTCTGGCCCCGCCGATCATCTTCAACGCGCTGGTGGCCCTCGTGGCTCTCGCCGCGGTCTGGGAGTTCTATCGGATGGCCGAGAAGACGGGGCATCCGGTCGCGAAGACCATCGGGATCGCGGCCGCCGCGCTGGTCCTCGGCGGCGCGGCCCTGCTTTGGGGACCCGTCCGATTCGAGACGCCCTCGGGCAACGTCGTCAGCGTCGTGGTGAAGAGCCGCGCGGGCTTCTGGTTCGCGGCGGGGCTCGTCTTCGTCTTCCTGGTATGCCTGGCGCCGCTGGTCTCGCGGGTCACTCCGGCGGACGCGCTCTCGGGCGCTTCCTCGACTCTCTTCGGCGTGCTCGGGATCGCGCTGCCGGCGGCATCGCTTTGCTACCTGCGCGACGTTTCTCCGTGGGCGGTCCTGACGCTGCTGCTCCTGGTATGGGCCTGCGATTCCTTCGCCTACTACTTCGGGCGGCGCTTCGGGCGCCATCACATGGCGCCCGTCGTCTCACCCAAAAAGACCTGGGAAGGAGCGCTCGCGGGCCTCGTCGGGGCCACGCTCGTCGGCGCGGCGGCGGGAACCTGGTTCCTTTTGCCACAGCTCGGCCCAGTGCGGGGCGCGCTGGCCGGGGCCTGCGCTTCGACCGCAGGTCAGATCGGCGACCTGGTTGAGTCTCTGTGGAAGAGGGGAGCGGGGATCAAGGACTCCGGGACGTTCCTCCCGGGCCACGGCGGCTTCTACGACCGGATCGACTCTCTTCTCTTTGCCGGACCGGTGATGGCGGCCTTTCTGGCGGGTCGCTGACGCGGAGCCCCAATATAATGACCCGTTCGCCATGAGATCCCTCTCGATCCTGGGCTCGACCGGCTCGATCGGCTGCTCGTCGCTCGACGTCGTGGCGGCCCTCCCGGACCGGTTTCGGGTCGTGGCCATGGCCGCCGGCCGCTCGATCGAGAAGCTCGCCGAGCAGGTGGCGCGGTTTGCGCCGGCGCTCGTGACGGTCGAGCGCGCCGAGGACGTTTCGCGTCTGGAGCGGCTGCTTCCAGCCGGCGCGAAATGCCGGGTCGTGTCGGGCCTGGAAGGGCTCGACGAGGCCGCCTGTCATCCCGATGCCGACACGGTCGTCGGAGGCCTGGTCGGCGCGCTGGGCCTGCGGTCGGCCCTGGCCGCCATCCGGTGCGGCAAGCGGCTGGCTCTGGCGAACAAGGAGCCGCTGGTCGTCGCGGGCAAGCTCGTCCTTTCCGAGTCGAAGAGGACGGGCGCGGAGATCCTGCCGGTCGACTCGGAGCACAGCGCGATCCACCAGGCCATGAGGTCCGGCGGAGACGGCGAGGCCCGCCGCCTCGTGCTGACGGCGTCGGGCGGGCCCTTCCGCGAGAGGCGGCTCGAGACCTTCGACGCGATCACGGTCAGCGACGCGCTCGCGCACCCCACGTGGAAGATGGGGCCTAAGATCACGATCGATTCGGCCACGATGTTGAACAAGGGCCTCGAGGTCATCGAGGCCCACTTCCTGTTCGGGCTGCCCGGGGAGCGGATCGACGTCGTGATCCACCCCCAGTCCTATGTGCATTCCTTCGTCGAGTTCGTCGACGGCTCGCTGGTGGCGCAGCTCGCCCGCAACGACATGAAGTTCCCGATCGTCTACGCCCTCTGCTACCCGGATCGGATCCCGAACGACTTCGGACGCCTCGACCCGGTCGCCCTCGGCCGCCTGGACTTCTTCGACGTCGAGGCGCGCCGGTACCCGGCCCTGACGCTGGCCCGGCAGGCCCTGGCCGCCGGGGGAGGGATGCCCGCGGTCTTGAACGCCGCCAACGAGGTCGCCGTGGCGGCCTTCCTGGAAGGGAAGATTCCCTTCCCCGACGTCGTTAACGTGGTCTCCGAATCGATGGAGACGGTGGGCTCGACGGCGTCCCCCGATACCCTCGAAGAAGCGGAATCGATCGATCGCCGCGGGCGGGAGGCCGCCGCCGCGATCGTGCGCCGCCGGGCGCCGGCCGTCGCCGGCCCGGGCTAATTCAACGCTCCAGGAGCTTTCTTGACGATCCTGACCAACGCCCTCGCTCTGATCGTGGTCCTTTCCGTGCTCGTGGTCGTGCACGAGTTCGGCCACTTCGCCATCGCCAAAGCCTTCCGGTTCCCCGTCGAGGTCTTCTCGGTGGGGTTCGGCAAGCGCCTCTTCGGGAAGAAGTGGCGGGGGACCGACTATCGAGTCTCGGCGATTCCTCTCGGCGGCTACGTCCGCGTCATCGGGCTGGGGCCCGACGAGTCCACGCTGGCCGAGGGGACCTCGAAAGAGGCTCCTCCCGTCGGCAAGCGGTGGCAGCGGGCGCTCGTCCTGATCGCCGGCCCCGCGATGAACCTCGTTCTCGCGCTCCTTCTCCACACGGCCGTCTTCGCCATCGGCGTGAATGTGCCGGCATACGAGCTTTCGCCCGCCGTCATCGGCGTCGTCGAACCGGGCTCCCCGGCGGCGCAGGCGGGCGTCCAACCCGGCGACCGGATCGTCTCCATCGACGGGTCTCCCACGCCGCGCTGGCGCGACGCCCAGTTCGTGCTCGGCATGAGCGCCCGGCAGAAGCTCGAAGTCGAGCTCGAGCGCGACGGCCAGCGGCGGATCGTGACGTTCACGCCGAAGGCGGTCGGCAAGTACGACATCGGCGACGCCGGCATCTTTCCGGAGTTCGGCCGCAGCCTGCGGGGCAAGATCGGCGTGGTCGTGTCGGGCAGTCCGGCCGAAGCCGCGGGGCTGAAACCCGGGGACGTGATCGTTTCGGTCGCGGGCAAGGAGATCCAAGGCGGTCCGACCGAGATGCAGGACCGCTTCATCTCGGCGGTCCAGCGGAACGCCCCCGGGCCGTTTTCGATCGGCTACGTCCGCGACGGAAAGCCCGGCGAGGCGGTGGTCAAACCCGCGAAGGAAGGGGACGTCTGGCGCGTGGGCGTCAAGATCGGTCCGGACCTGCCCGAGGTTATGGAACGTTTCCCGCCCCGCCAGGCGTTCGTCGAGGGCTGGCGCCGCGTCGAGACGGACTTCAAGATGACCCTCTCGATCCTGGGGCGGCTCTTCCGCGGAACGGCGAGCATGAAGTCGATGTCGGGACCCCTGGACATCGCCAAGTTCTCGGGCGAGGCCGCGCGCACGGGCGCCGTGCCGCTCGTGTCCCTCATGGCGGCGATCTCGCTTCAGCTCGGAATCTTCAACCTGCTGCCGATCCCGGTGCTGGACGGCGGGCATCTCTTCTTGCTGGCCCTGGAAAGCGTCGCGCGCCGCGACTTTTCGCTTCGCGTCAAAGAACGGATCCTCCAGGTCGGATTCGTGATGATCCTCGCGCTTCTGGCCGTCGTCCTGTAC
>JBKOZO010000095.1:0-19472 GCA_046725935.1 Acidobacteriota bacterium
TTAGAACGTCGTGAGACAGTTCGGTCCCTATCTCGTGTGGGCGCAGGAAATTTGTGAGGATCCGTCCTTAGTACGAGAGGACCGGGACGGGCGAACCTCTTGTGCACCGGTTGTCGCGCCAGCGGCACGGCCGGGTAGCGAAGTTCGAAAGGATAACCGCTGAAAGCATATAAGCGGGAAGCCTTCCTCAAGATGAGATTTCCCGGGAGCAATCCCCTAAAGGCCCGTGGGAGACGACCACGTTGATAGGCGGGGTGTGGAAGCGCTGTGAGGCGTGAAGCTGACCCGTACTAATCGGCCGTGTGGCTTGACCATAAAATATTTAAGGCGCGAATCGTCTGTACATAGCAGTACATACCGACTCTCTTGAACCCTGTGGAAGCAGGGGAACTTTGGAAACAGAGTTTCCCGGTGACCTTAGCGAAGGGGCCACACCCGTTCCCATTCCGAACACGGCCGTTAAGCCCTTCAGCCCCGATGGTACTTCGCGGGAAACCGCGTGGGAGAGTAGGACGTCGCCGGGGAATTATTTTGGAGCTCGGGCTCAGTGCCCGGGCCTTTCTTTTTTCTGCGTCGTGCGGCCCCGCTCTACAGGTGCCGGAAGACCGTCTCGAACAGCGCGAGCAGCCCCAGCAGGGAAATCAACCCGGCCAGCAGGAGCGCGAATGAGAACGGCGCCTCGGGGCACCACTTTTCGAGCCGCTTCATGACGCGCCGATACTGCAGCGTGGTCAGGACCAGCGCGACGATGCCGAAGGCGATCATGGTGATGCCGAAGGTGTGCGCCGTCAGCACGCGATTGCGGATTCGGCCCGGGTCGTGCAGGTTCAGCCACTCGAAGAACTCGTACAGCGCGAAGCCGAAGGTGATCAGCGAGCCCGACGTCCGGATCCACGCCATCAGCGTCCGCTCGTACGCGGCGATTGTCCGCTCCAGGGCGAGCTGCAGCTGATCCGGAGCGGCGGGTGTGGGCTCTTTCTCGGCCACGCGGCATGCTACTTCCGTTTGACAGGCGCGAGCGCGCCGGGATAAATCCTCGCGAACCCGGCGGCCCTGCCGCCGAGTCGCCATGGAAGGAGGCCGCATGCGACGGATTACGTCTTCGTGCGTGCCCTGATTCTCATCGCGGTGGCGGCGCGCTTGTTCGGGGTGGCGTACCGGCTCGCCCGTGGCGGCCGGCGCCGCGCGGAATCAGGTTAGGGCTGCGGCCGGGGAGAGGCGATCGAACGTCGGGACATGGCTCTGGCGCGGTCCGGGCGCGCCCTATCGTGGATTGCGGCCGCGGTGGTCGCGGGCTACGGTGCCCTTCTGCTCGACAGCGTCAGCGGCGGGCTCGGAGGGTCCGACCCGGCCGGGTATGCGAACACGGCTCGGGACATCGTCGCGGGCCGCATCGTCGTGCCGGTCGAGGCGCCGGCCCGACTGGGGCTGGATGAGAGCTGGTCTCCTCTCTTCGTTCCACTCGCCGAGCAACCGGGTCCGCACCCCGGGACGATGGTGCCGTTCTATCCGCCGGGCTTCCCTCTCCAGGTCGCTGTGTTCGCGCTGGTGGCGGGCTGGGAAACGGGTCCGTTCCTGGTCAGTCCGCTCCTGGCGATCGCCGCGCTGGTCCTGACGTATCGGCTCGCGCGCGAGCTGACGCTGTCCCGGCCGCTGGCCTTCGCGGCCGCGGTGTTCCTCGCGGTGTGCTCGCCGTTCATCGCCCACGCGATCCAACCCATGAGCGACGTCGCGGCGACCGTCTGGTGCATAGCGGCGGTGCTCTGCGCGTTGAAGGCCCGGCGGACGGCAGCCTGGGCGACGGTGTCGGGCGCGGCGTTCGGCGTCGCGGTCCTGGTGCGGCCCGCCGATGCGTTGTTGATCGTTCCTCTCGCCCTGGCGCTCCCGCGGCGGGGACGCCCGTGGTTGTTGTTCGTCGTCGGCGGATTGCCGTTCGCCGCCTTCTACGGCTTCTGGAATCAGATCGCGTACGGATCGCCGCTGCGGACGGGCTACGCGGGCCTGTTCGCCCGCGAGTTCGGCCTGGCCTATCTCGGGCCGCGCGCCGGCCGCTACGGCTGGTGGATCCTGCTCCAGCTCTCGCCGCTGGTGCCGATCGGCTTCCTCGGCATGGCCGCCGACCGATGGATCCCGGCGCGCGATCGTGCTCTGCTTCTCTCCTGGGTCGCGTCGTACTTCGTCTTCTACTCTCTCTGGATGAGCTCGGCCGAGGGATGGAAGTACGGGCGCTTTCTTCTACCGGCGGCGCCGGCACTGATCATCGGCTTCCTGCTCTGCATGCGCGACGCTTTGCGCGGACTGCCGGACGGCGGATTCGAAGTGCGCGGCTCGAGGGTCTCGTACCGCGCGGTCGCCGCCGCGGTCGTGATCGGCACGGTCCTTTTCTTCGAGCGCCAAATCGAGCGGCGGCTGCGGCCGCTCGGCAGCGCGCGCGGTCAGGTCGTCTATCCCGACGGATGCCGGAGGCTCGAGTCGCTCGCGCCCGACGGGAAGGCGCTGGTCATCGGGATGGAATTCTCCGGCGCGATCCGCTTCTACACGAACCTGACGCCGGTGCGTTGGGACCTGCTCACGCCCGAATCCTTCGTCGTGCTGCGCGCAAAGGCCGCGGAGAACGGATACAGGGTTCTCGGGATCGTCTTTCCGCACGAAGCCCATTCGGCGGCGGCGCGGGCTCCGGGAAACTGGCGGTTCCTGGGGGGCGTGGGCCGGGCTTCCCTGTGGGAGCTTCCTCCCGGCGAGAACCGTTCGGCTGCTCCGTGACGCCTACGCTCCGCGCTAGCCCGGGTGCGTCGGAAGCGATCCCGCGGACGCTGGTGCGGCCGGGGCGTGCAGCTTGTACAGCGCGTTGCGGCGCTCACCGCAGGTCGCGCAGGTGCCGATGGGGTGGTCCGACCGAAGTCCGTCGCGGATCCGCCGCAGCGGCTCGCCGGCCGCGATGTCGGAGAGCGTGTTTGCCGGGTAGAAACCGATCGGGTTCTCTTCCCAGTAAATGCACGGATTCACCGCGCCGTTGGGGCGAATGACGTAGTTGCGGTCCGGGTAGGCGCACCCGTAGAGGCGCTGGTTGCGGCGGTAGCGCCAGTACTCCGGGCGGTCGAGACCGGCCCGCAGACGAAACGCCTCGCGCCGCAGGCGGCCGACGAGGCTCTTGGGCAGATCCTCGGGCGGCTCGTAATCGGGGTAGGAGGAGATCCGCAGCCCCAGGCGCACGGCCTCCCGCGCCGCGGAGGCGAGCTCCGCGTTCAACTCGCGGGGATCGATGTCGGAAAGCATCTCGGGCCCGACGTCGACGCCGACCGTCGGCGAGACGTACCGGACGTCGATCTCGCGCGCCCCGTGGGCCGCCGCGAAGGAAGGCAGATCCTGCAGCTGCGAGCGGTTGGACTTCATCCAGGTGAAGATGATCCGCAGGTGCGGGGTCTTCGAGCGGGCCTCGCGCTTGGCTCGCGCCAGCGTGTCGAGGCAGGAGATCAGGCGGTCCCACTTCGCCGGGACGCGGATCCTCTCGTAGACCTCCTTCGTGACGCCGTCGATCGAGGCCGCCACCGTCGTCACGCGCGCGTCGATCAGAGCCTTGGCGGTGGGCTCGGTCAGCGCCAGGAGGTTGGACGGGAACCAGAGGTCCGGTACCCCGTAGCAGCCGGCGATCGCGACGAGCTCCTTGAACTTCGGGTGGATCATCGGCTCGGCCGCGCAGCCGAGGGCCACGCGCCAGGCCCTCGGGAAGAGATCCGCGGCGATCTTCTCGAAGACGTCCACCGGCATGTTTCCGTCGGATGACAATTCCGTGTCGAACGGGGGGAACACGAGCCGGTCCGTGTTCGCGAAGTAGCACATCACGCACTTCAGGTTGCAGCGCGATGTGAGGTCCATGATGACGTTGAGAGGCCGGTCCACGGCCGGATTATGTCACCCCGTCTCGCCGCTCGCCGACGAAGACCGTGAAGATCGGAGGCGCCATGCCCGTGGCTGCGAGGTCGGCCTCGGCCGCGCAGAGGACCTCCAGAAGCCGCTCGTCCTCGCCCGCGCGGAACCGGGTCTCGAGTCCGCCCAGCAGCGGATGGAGGAGTCCGCCGCCTCCCGAGAGCTCGGCGCAGCGCGCGAAGGTCCGGCGCGCGAGCGGCAGAATTTCCTCGCTGCGCGCGGCCTCGGCGGGGAGCTCGCGCGCGAGCCTCGTCGCGTCCACGCGCTCGCGGCTCCAGGCGATTCGGCCCGACTGCGGATCGCGCCGGACGTGCTCCGGCAGAAGCCGGAAATAGCGGTCGACCATCTGCCACGTCTGCTCGCCGTGTTGGAACCGCGCCGGTCCCGTGTAATCCGAGAACACCACGCGGCCGCGCGGCGAAAGCTGCGCCCCGATGCGGGCGCACAGATCCTCGAGGCCCACGACG
This sequence comes from Acidobacteriota bacterium, assembly GCA_046725935.1. Classification (GTDB taxonomy): domain Bacteria; phylum Acidobacteriota; class Thermoanaerobaculia; order UBA5066; family Gp7-AA6; genus DAHUXD01. The sequence goes on from JBKOZO010000095.1 coordinate 4,395, forward strand.
TGGTGCAGGAGTCCTTCCGCAAGCACCGCCTCCCAAGGCCCGGCCGGGAGCTCTTCGCGCTCCGGGTCGAGCACCGCGTAGGAGATCGTCGGAAGGTGGAGCCTCTCGGCCTGCAGACGCGCCCGCGCGAGGGCGTTCGGATCCGCGTCGACGGCGACGATCTTCTCGATCCCGCCCTGACGCGCCAGGGCGCGCTCGAGGTAGCCGAGGCCGCAATTCAGAACGAGGACGTTTCTCAGGGTCGCCCCCAGGTGATGCATCCGCACGTGGGAGAGCCAGTCCTGGTCCGCGTTGCCCGTCGACGTGCGGTTCAGGTGGCGCTGCAGCGCGGCGGAGGGAACCCAGAACGGCAAGCCGGGACGGCGGACGTTCACGCGGCTCTCCGGAGTCGCCGGCGCCGAACCGCGCCGGCGGCCAGGACGACGAGCGTGGCGGTCGATATCCAGGCTCCTGCGCGAAAGCCCGGCGGCAAATAGCGCAGGCGAACGCTGGTCTTTCCGGGCGGCAGCCGGAGCGCGAGAAAAGGTCCGTTGGCCCGGAAGACCGGAAGGGACAGACCCCTCCCGTCTTCCGCCGACCAGCCTCCATCCTGAACGATCGAGAGCACGACCCACGCGTCCGGGCCCTCGGCGACGTCCGCGTCGAAGGAGACACCGTTGGTCGTCTCGCGATACGCCGTGATGGCGGCGTCGCCGCCGGGAGCGTCGCCCTCGCGCTCGCTCAGGACCCAGGCCGTCGCCCGGAAATCCCGGTTCGCCGCGATCTCGGCGAACGCCGGGCCGAAGGCGGCGTTTGCGTCGATGAGCGGCTCCTTCATGGCTCCGGAGGCGACCAGCCGCACTCGCTCCGGCACGAAAGCCCGCGGCAGGACCGCGGCATTCTCGTACACGTCGCCATCCTCTCCGGAGTAGGTCCGCCTCCAACGGCCGCCCGGTGGAGCTCCGCCTTTCCCGACGATGAGCGCGCGTACGTTGAGGAAATCGAGCGCGGGGGACAGCGGGTTGCCGAGGCGCTTGAAGTAGTCGCCGGGAGGAAAGCCCGCCGTCGCGTCGAGAAAGTCGACGTAGTCGCGGCGCTCGACGGCGTCGTGGGTTCGGACGTCTTCGACGCCGGCGAAGACGTTCGTGTTGGGGGAGAGCGCGCTTCCGGCCGCGGCCGTCCGGAAAGGCGCCGGGAGGCCGCGCAGGTGGCGGATGAGCGGCGTCTCGGGGTAGAGGAGCCCGCGCGGAAAGATCGAGTAATGGCTGCGCCACAGGGAGAGGAGGTCTGCGGTGCACAGGACCGCGAGTCCGGTCGCGTACGCCTCGCGGCGCGCTCCCGCGACGAGGGAAAGGCCGGCCGCGGCGACCATCAGGCCGACCGCGATCGCAAGCTGCCGTCTCTGGTAGCTCAGAGCGACGGGCGACGTCCACTCGGGTCGGAGGTGCAGAAACCACAGAACCGCGGCGGCCGCCAGCGCGAGCGGCGCGGCCACGGAGGCCCACGCCGCCCGAGGGTCCCGGGCCCGGTCCTTCGAGTAGCGGTCGAGCTCCAGAGCGGCCAGAGCGGGGCCCGCGAGCGCGATCCAGGAGTAGAAGCGCAAGGGGAAGACGTGGCGAACGGCCGGAATGGCCCCAAAGATCTCGGCAAACGGCCAGAGGGCAACGGCGACGCCCAAGCCACAAACGAGGAGTGCGGCCAGCGCCCAGGACGCCCGGGAGCGCGGCGAGCCCGGACGGAGGAAGAGCAGAGCGGCCGCCCAGACGGGGAGGCCGAAGTAGCCGAGCGCCATCTCGGGGAAGGCCCCGGTCACTCCGGCGAGCTGCGGCGTGTGAATCAAGTCGCCGAGGGACCTCGGAAAGAACGCCGTCGCGATCCCGCGCCAGCGGGCGCCGTGCGGCACGAGGGAGAAAGCCGGGCTCCAATACGGGAGCTCCGCGAGCACCATGCGGTTGGACGCGCGGATGGCCATGGCCGTCGGCAGCAGAAGGAAAGCCGTCAGGCCGGCCGCCGCAAGCCCCGCGCCGAGGAAGCATCGCGCGACGATGCGAACGTCGGGCATGTCGCGCAGCGCCCAGCGCAGGAGGATGAAGAGGGCCGCGAAGAGAACGCCGAGGGCCAGGGTTTCGGGATGTCCGCCGAGCGCCGCGCCGGCCAGAACCCCGATCAAGGCCGCGACCGCGCGCCCGCGTCCCGTCGCGTCCCGGGCCCGCTCGATGAGAAACAGCATCCACGGCCAGAAACAGAAGACCGCCGTGTTCGGGAAGAAGATCCACTGGGAGAAACTCATCGAGAGGGCGAAGGCGATTGCCGCGAGCAGCGACGCGGCTGGCGACGCCGAGAGCTCGCGCGTCCAGAGCCACATTCCCGTCATGGCCAGCAGGAGCTTGAGAGACGCGCCCAGGAGAAACGCTTCCGGAATCGGCCACATCAGCGTCAGCAGGGTGAACGGCGAGAAGGCGGCCGACTGGCCGTTCGCCGCGAGCGGCATCCCGGCTCCGTTCCAGCGGTTTCGCAGAGGCAACGAGCCTTCGGCGAACGCGAGGCGCACGGCCTCGTTCCAGGGGAGGATCTGGGAGACCACGTCGTTCAGGTAGGGGTTGTGCGGAAGCCCTGTGCCCGGAGAGAGCCACGGCGCCGTCAGCGTCACGTGCTCGAGAGGGAGGATCGTCCATCCCGGACGGAGCCCGTCCGCGAGGGGAAGCAGCGAAAGCAGAGCGAACGCGCCGAGCGCGGCGCGCGGGATGGGCCGGGACAGGTACGACGCGATACCGGCCGTGATCGCCGCGCCCGCCGCAAAGAGGGCGACCAGCGCGATCGAGACGGCCATACGCCCGCGAGACTACTACGGCTCCCGCAACCAGAACTCGATTCCGTCTTCAACCAGGAACGGCTGGAAGTGCTCGCGCAGGTATCGATCCACGCGCGGGGCGCGGATCGCGTTCGGGATGCCGTCGACCGGCGGGTACGAGCCGACGATGAGCGCGGCGCGCACGTGCGGATTGCGCGCGATCGCGTCGATGACCTCCTGCTGCGCCTCCTCGGATTCGTAGAACGCCGGCTCGTAATACCGGATCGGGCAGGGCCGGTCGAAGAGGAAGTAGAGGCCCGGGGCGTTGGAGAAGTCGAGCCATGTGTCGCCGTCGTGAAACCCCGCGCGCTGCATCATCTCGGCCGTCTTCTGAATCAGCGTCCGGTCGTAGCGCCGAAACAGTGCGCCTCGTGCGCGGCGGGGAGTGTTGAGCGGGTGGGTATCGGGAGGCCAGCCCGGGTTTTGCATCACCCGCGTGGCCGCGGCCCCGAACTGCAACGGGTGATGCGGGATCGCGACCGCGGCGAGAGCACACGCCGCTGCCGCGATCCTCACGGGCCGCGCGCGCCCGGGCGCGGAGAACCACTGCGCGAGGAGCACCAGGGCTGCGGGGATCATCATGGATATGTAGCCGACGTGCCGGCGCTCCGCGACGGAGAGCATGGAGAGGACGAGCCACGCGAGCACCGGGAGGGCGGCGCGCGCCGGATCCGAGACGCGGGCTCCCCGCGGAAGCTCGGCGCCGAGCAGGATCACGCCGAGGGCCACGAGCGCATAGATCAACGGAAGCGGAAGGGCCGGCGTCTCGTTGAAATCGCCGGGCGCGACGGGAAGCCCGGGAAATCCCTGGGCATAGACGGGAAACAGTGACGGAAGAAACGAGAACGTGATGCGGAAGAAGTCTGAAATCAGACGGAGCGCCGCGAGTGCCGTCAAGACGCCGGCCGCGGCCGCGACGGCGCCGACCGCGAAGGCTCGGGTCGTGCACCCGCGGTCGCCGCGCGACGTCACGAGTGCCGTCAAGACGCCGACCGATGCGTAGGCGGCGAAATCCACCGAAGCCCCGAACGACAGCACCGTTGCGGCCCCGCACAGGAGCCACGCCTTCGCCTTCCCGGTTCGCGAGGCATACAGCGCCAGGGCGAGCGTGAGTGTCGAAGCGATCAGTCGCGGAAAGGAGAACTGGGGCGAGACCAGGAAGGAGAAGGCCTCGATCGCGAACGCGGTCGCGGGATTGCCCGTCGCCGCGAGCCCGAGAGCGTAGAAACCCGGCCAGAAGAGAGTCCCGAGAACCTTTTCCGCCCGGACGAACCCCCGGTAGTCGTCGCCCAGGCTTTTCATGCTGAGCGCGTGGTACAGGCCGTCGCTGAAGAGCCCGTGGCCGGGAACCACGTCGCGGTAGGGAAGCTCGCCTCGGAGGTACTCCGACGCCGGGAGGAGCACGTGGCCGTCCTCGAAGATGTCGGCGATCGGCGGCGACCCGAGGACCGCGCCCGCCGCGAACGACATGACGCTACCCGGCAGGAGAACGCCGATCGTCAGCGCCCGCCATAAGGCGGCGGCGGACGGAAGCGCGCGGGCGATTCCGAACGCCGCGACCGGCAGGAGAACGGCCGCGACCGCGGCTTCGCGCGACAGCGGAATCGGTCGCTTCCCGATCAGCGTCAGCAGGAGGAGCGGGGACGCAGCTCCGAGACAGAGGATCCCGAAGCGCGAGTCGCCACGATGCAGGAGAAAGGCCAGGATCCCGGAGACGCCGAGGACTCCGGCCAGGACCCATTCGAGCCCGCCCGTGATTCCGGGAAAGCCGGAGCAGACGAAGATCCACAGCGTGGCCGCATGCGCGGCGACGGCGGAGGCGCGAAAGCCGAGCGACGTCGCGGGGAACGCCCGTGTGTCCCTCTCGGTCTCGGAGGGGCGCCCGCCCCGGCGGCGCGCCCACGCGCTCGCGATGAGTCCGCCGGCGATGGGAAGGGCGAGCGCCAGCAAGAAGACGAGGACCTGCCGGTGGACGTCGAGTCCGTTCTGGGCCGCGAATCCCGGCAGTGAGTCCTTCGGCGGCCGCTCGGGAATCGCGGTGCCGATGAGCCCGGCCATCAGGAGTCCCAGAACGGCGCCGAGATAACGGGCCCGGCGGAACCCGGGGCCGGGCGGCGGTTCGCTGCCGGGAACTTCCGCCGCCGCCGATCGCATCTCGTGCATTGTACGGACCGAGCCGCTGCGGTGTCGCTTCGCTGCTAGCATCGCCCAGGATGCGCGACGTCCCGTTCACCCGTTCGCTTCCGGGGCGGCTCTGGCGCCGCCGCTCGACGATGCACGCCGACTGGGAGAAGCGTGCTCGCGAGAACGCCCCCTTCTACATCTGCACGACGGCGGCCCACACGCCGGAGGCGTTCGCGGCGTCCGGGGAGAAGGACCTCGCCGAGCAGGTTCTCGACGGGTTGGAGGTCTCGCCGCGCTGGAGCGTTCTCGAGATCGGGTGCGGCATCGGGCGGCTCCTGAGGCCTCTCTCGACGCGCGTCGAGAGCGCGGTCGGAGTGGACCTGTCGGAGGAGATGATTCGGCGCGGCCGCGAATACTGCGCCGACCGGCCCAACATCACGTTTCACCGGACCGACGGGGGGCTTTCGTTCCTGCCCGATCGCGCCTTCGACTTCGTCTTCTCGCACATCGTGTTCCAGCACCTGCCTCGAAAGAGCTACGCCGAGCGCTACCTGCGCGAGGCGCACCGGGTGCTCAAGCCGGGCGGTATCCTGCGAGTTCAGGTCGACGGCCGGATCCGTGCATTCGTCCGCCGCTGGGTCGCCGATTCCTGGTCGGGCGTGGTGTTTTCGGCGCGCGAGCTCCAGCGTCGCCTGGAACGCTGCGGATTTCGCGTGACCGAGCTGCGCGGAGAGGGGACGCAATACCTGCGGGCGACGGCAATGCGGGAAACCTGACGAGGACTACCTCGTTCCCACGTCCCTCACGTACTCATCCAGCAGGTCCTTCGGGATCCCCTCCGGATTGGCCGAGGTCCCCGAGGCATCGGCGATGAGGACATGGGGCAGCTCGGGCGTGTCGGCCCAGGTCTCGTGGCGTTCGAGGCCCGCGAGCTCGGGCCGGTCGCTCTCGCCGTACCGGCAGAACGCGACGTCGGCGAATCCGGCGCCGCGCAGCGCCGCCTCCAGAGTCGCCCGGTTGTAGAGGAACTGGTGGCCCCAGCCGTGGAAGGCGCGGTTCAAGCGGACGCAGTCCACACGCGCGGCGGCGTCTTCGAGATCGGGCCCGTGGTAGTGCGTGAGCACGACCCAGTCGAGGTTGGGTGTCGAGAGGCGCAGCGCCCCGTCGGGGCGGAGCACGCGGCGACACTCCTTGAGGAACTCGAGTCCGTCGGCCAGACCCAGGTGCTCGAGAAAATGCTCCGCGTAGATCGAAGTCACGTCGGCGAATGGAAGGCCCTGGCGGACGTCGAGCACCTGATCCACGCCCGGCAGTCCCTGGTTGTCGATGTTGATCCAGCCCGGAATCGACTGCGCGCCGCACCCGATGTGGAGGCGCGTGGGACGCAGCGACGCCGCAGCCGGTGAACCGCGATCTCTCCGAAAGAGGCGCATTGCGCGCCGGTGTACCACAGTCGCGCCGACGCGTCGAGTTGCGGAGCCGTCGTGAACGGCGTGTTAGGATCGTGAAAAATCTAGGAGGACCCATGCGACGGTTCCTGCTGGCAATTCTCGTCGCGCTCCCATTCTTCCTTTCCTCCCCGATCCTGGCGCAAACCACCGGCGACATCACGGGACGCGTCCTCGACGAGCAGGGTGGGGCGATGCCCGGCGTCACGGTGGAGGGCCGCAGTCCCGCCTTCCAGGGCGTGCGGACCGCGGTGACCGACGCCACCGGAACTTACCGCCTGATCCTCCTGCCGCCCGGGACGTACAAGGTCACCGCGACCCTGCAGGGCTTCGCGCGCTCCGAGTCGACGGTCACGGTCTCCCTGGGGAAGACCTCGACGGGCGACTTCCGGCTGCGGCCCTCGGCGACGGCGGAGGTCATCGTCTCGGCCGCGGCGCCCCTGGTCGACCAGGAATCGACGACGATCGGCGCCAACATCGACAACCAGCAGATCCGGTCGCTGCCGACCGGGCGCAATTACACGTCCATCACGCAAATCTCGCCCGGCGTCTCGACCCAGACCTCCAACACGGCCGCCTTCGCCAATTCAATCGTCGTCAACGGCTCGACGGGCCTGGAAAACGGCTTCGTGATCGACGGTGTGCTGACGAGCGGGGTGGAGTACGGGGCGCAGGGCAAGGAGCTCAACTACGAGTTCATCCAGGAGGTCGAAGTCAAGACCGGCGGCTACATGGCCGAGTTCGGGCGCTCGACCGGCGGCATCATCAACGTCATCACGAAGTCGGGAGGCAACGAGTACCACGGCGAGGCGTTCTCCTATTACAGCAACAACTCCCTGCAGGCGTCGAACAAACATCCCGAGGACTCGGAGCTCTACTCCTTCATATCGGGCTACAACCGGCTGGACTGGGGCTTCGATCTGGGCGGATACATCATCAAGGACAACCTCTGGCTCTTCGGCGCCTATGACCATGTGAAGGACACCACCAAGCAGACCGTGACCTCCGGCCCCATCGCCGGGCAGCCGGCCGACACCGACAGCCTCAGGCAGCTCGGTTCGGCGAAGCTGACCTGGATGGTGAACCCCTCCAACACGGTCGTCGCGAGCTACTTTCAGGATCCCCGCGGCGACACGGGCGCGGTCAACGACGGGGCGCACCCGGTCAATGGCCCCTATACGACTTTCATCGGCCTGCAGACTCTCGGCGGCAGCGATTATTCACTCCGGTACACCGGCCTGGTCGGCTCGAATTGGGTCATCGCAGGCCAGGGCGCGCTTCATCAGGAGCAGAACTCGGTCGACCCCGGGCTGCCGGGGGGTGACGAAATCCAGTTCGTCGACACGACCAATGGAGATCTCCAGTCAGGGGGCTTCGGCCTGATCCAGGAAAAGAAGTTCAAGCGCTGGATGGGCGGCGCCTCCGTCACGCGGTACCTGGCGGACCACGAGATCAAGGGCGGATTCGACTACCTGAACGATCAGGCGGATGTCATCAAGCGCGAATCGGGCGGACAGCTGGTGACGATCTTCCCCGATGTGGTCACGCCCGGAGCGCCGAACATCTACCAGCATTTTTACTGGACGACCGTCGACGCCACCGTGGACAACGCGCCGACCTCCCAGCTGAACGCCACGCCCTATCAACGGACGTATTCCTTCTACCTGCAGGACTCCTGGAACGTTCTCTCGAACCTGACGGTGAACGCGGGCATCCGGTACGACAATCAGCAGATCTTCTCGGGCGACGGGACGCGCCAGATCAACCTCACCAGCGACTGGGCGCCTCGGATCGGCTTCGTGTGGGATCCGACGAAGGACAGCCGGACCAAGGTCTTCGGCTCTTTCGGATACTTCTACGAGCAGATCCCGATGGACCTCGTCATTCGGTCGTACAGCAACGAGCGCCAGGCGGTCATCTACAACTACGACCCGACCTCGACCGTGCCCGACGTCAACGCCGCCACGGCCTGCTGCTCGATCACGGATCCCAATGCGGTCCGGCAGGGCGGCGGCAAGATCTTCGGCGGGTTCAACGACCTCACGGACAACGGCCTGGGCGGCCAGTACCTGCGCGAGGGCATGTTCGGAGTCCAGCGGGAGATCTTCCCCACGATCGCGGTGGGCGCCCGCTTCGTATACCGAGACCTCCCGCGAGTCGTCGAGGACTATCTCTGTACGACCGACGGAGACTACTGCGTCGGGAATCCGACCGAAGACCGAATGGCGAACCTCATTTCCCTCGACTACAACTCGACGTTCCCGGCGCCCAAAGCGTCTCGCATCTACCGCGGGTTCCAGCTCGACGTGAACAAGCAGTTCTCCGACAACTGGTCGTTGCTCGCCTCCTGGGTGTACTCGACGCTCAAGGGCAACTACGACGGCCTGTTCTCTCCCTACACGCAGCCGCGCGGCACCGCGGACCCGAACATCTCGGCCCTTTACGACTACTACGACTTCTTCACGAGCGGATCCGTCGTCGGCGGCGTGGCCAAGCCGTTTACGGCGAGCGGTTACCTGTCGAACGACCGGCGGAACGTGGTCAAGCTTTCGGGTCTGTACGTGACGCCCTTCAATCTCACAGTGGGCCTCGTGGCCTATTACCAGACCGGAATCCCGATCTCCAGGATCGGGTTCTCCAACGCCTACACGCGCTACGAGTTCTTCCTCACGCGTCGAGGCACCGAAGGCCGCGTGCAGTCGTCCTACGACGCCGACTTGCACCTGGGCTATCCGTTGCGGCTCGGGCCCGCGACCCTGACCTTCCTGACGGACTTCTTCAACATCCTCAACACGCAGCGGGTTCTCGCGGTCGATCAGAGGTACAACACCTCGGAGTTCGAGGATCCGAACCAGATCTGCCCGCCGGGGAGCGATCAGAACGGTTGTAACGCTACCTACGGCAAGGCGATCGCGCGCACGCTGCCCTTCTCGGTGCGCTTCGGAGCGAAACTGGGTTTCTGAGCCGGGGGCGCGGCTAGCGCGCCGTGGGGGAGAGTGAGGCGCTGAAGAATTCGCCGAGCGCGGCGGCGACCGCGCCGGGCCTCTCCATCGGCGTCAGGTGGCCGGCGCCCGGAACCGTCACGAGCTTGGCGCCTGGAATGGCCGAGGCCATCGCCTGAGAGTCGGCGGGCGGCGTCAGGGCGTCGGCCTCGCCCACGAGGACGAGCGTCGGGATGCCGATGCCGGGCAGGGAATCGCGAGAGTCCGGCCGGTCACGCATCGCCTTCAGATCCGCCTCGACCGTCGCCGGCTTCTGGCGCGAGATGATGCGCCGCAAGCGCTCGACGAGATCCCGATTGGAAAGGGAGTCGGGCGAGAGGAGTTTCGGCACCATCGCCTCCGCGATCGGCGCGACACCGCCGGAGCGAACCGTCGCGATCGCCTCGTCGCGCTTGCCCCGTCCGGCCTCGTCGTCGGGCGTCGCCCGGGTGTCGACGAGAGCCAGCGCCTTCAGGTTCGGGGGACGGCGTTTCGCCAGCGCGAGCGCCGCGTAGCCTCCCATCGAGAACCCGGCGAGCCCCGCGCCGTCGGGAATGCGCTCGAGGATCGCGGCCAGGAAGTCGGCGTATCCGTCAATCGTGCCCGCGGACTCCGCCGGAGTCTCGCCGCGGCCCGGCAGATCCGGCTTCAGCACCCGGAAGCGCGACGACAGCGCGCGGGCGACGCCGGACCACATGGCGCCATCGAGCGGGTACCCGTGGACGAGCACGACCGTGGGGCCCTCACCCATCTCCCGGACTCGGGCCGGCGACCCGTTCCAGTCGATCTCCACGCCAACCATTCTATTTCGCGGCATGGGACCTGGGACCCGGGAGCTGGGACCTGCGAATGGATCCTTAAGCGGCTCCCAGTCGGCCTTCCTGCGCGACGAGTGCGGTCAGGATGTCGACGACGTCCTTGTCCCACCAGCCCCGGCGCACGCCGTCGCGGAGGATCTCGAAGGCGGTCTCCGTCGAGAGCGCTCCGCGATAGGCGCGGTCCGTCGTGAGCGCGTCGAAGACGTCCGCGACCGTCACGATGCGCACCGGCAGAGGGATCGCCGAGCCCGAAAGCCCCTGGGGATAGCCGGACCCGTCGAGACGCTCGTGGTGGAGCTGTACGACGGGAAGGGTGCGGCGCATCGTGCGCATGGGGGAAAGCAGCTCGTGCCCCACCATGGGGTGCTCTTCGACGATCTCGCGCTCCGCCGGGCTCAGCGCGCCGGGCTTCAGAAGCACGGCGTCGGGAATCACGATCTTGCCCAGGTCGTGAAACAGCGCGCCGCGGCGCATCTCGAGGCGGGCGTCGACCTCCACGCCCATGCGGATCGCGAGGCGGTCGGCGTACTCCGCGACGCGTCCGCTGTGTCCGGCGGTATAGGGATCGCGGGCGTCGATCGTCTTGGCGAGCATCAGGATGACCTTCTCGGCATGCTCGTGCTCGTCCGCGAAGCGTTTGAGGAGAACCAGGGCCCGCACGCGCGGCAGCAGCTCTTCGGAGGAAAACGGCTTGGTCAGGAAGTCGGTCACGCCGACCGACTGCGCGCGCAGCCTCTCGGCGGTCGACGCCGCGCCCGTAATCATGACGACCGGCAGCAGGCGCGTTGCCGGGTCCGACCGCACGGCTTCGAGGACCTCGTGGCCGCTCTTGTCGGGCAGGTTCAGGTCCAGCAGCACGAGATCGGGAGGATCCTCCCGGATCCGGCCCAGGGCATCCTCGGCCGACGACAACTCTTCGATCGAATATCCCGCCGCGGAGAGGACGCGGCGCAGAAGACCTCGCACCTGCTCGTCGTCGTCGACGATCAGGATGCGCGCGGCTGCACCTTCACTCAGTGTCGCCAAGGGAGGTTCCGTTGGGGCAAAGTGTAGCAGGTTCAGTCGAAGCCGCCGGCCCGCGCGATCTTGCGCGCCAGCGTCGGGATCGCGGCGGCGCGAAACGCGGAGCCCGTGACCCACCGCGTCCGCGCGGAGCCCTCGCGCGTCCGCGCCTGGCGTGTTTCCGCGCGGTACACCCGAATCTCGAGACGCCGGTTGACGATCGTGTGGCGGGCGATTCCCGCCGCGGTCCCGGGCGCCAGGCGCAGTCCGAGGCGGGCCGCGGTCCGTGCGAGCCGCTCGCGTGCGGCGCGTTCGGTGCCGCCCTCTGCCGAGGGAAAGCTCCAAAGGCCGGACAGAAGCGAGCCGTCTTCGCGGACCAGAAAAGCGCGGCCTCCCCGGACCGCCACGGCCGCGGCAAAGTGCACGCGCCGCGCCTTCGGCTTTCGACGCCGCTCGGGAAGCCGCTCGGCCAGGCCTCGCTTTTTCGCCGCGCAGAAACGGGCAACCGGGCATGCGGGACAGTTCGGAGCGCGGGCCGTGCAGATCTGCTGACCCAGGTCCATCAGCGCGGCGGTGGCGTCGCCGGGGCGTTTCCGCGGCAGGAGCGCGGCGGCGCGGCGGCGGACGTTTTCAGCGTGCGCGCGCGTGCCCGCGAGGCCCTCGATCGCGAAGAGACGCGAGACGACTCGAGTCACGTTCGCGTCGGCCGCCGGGATCCGCTCGCCGTACGCCAGCGAGGCCACGGCGGCCGCCATGTACTCGCCGAATCCGGGAAGCTCCTTCAGCGCCGCCGGATCGCGGGGAATCCGCCCGCCGTGAACGGCGAGGATCGTCCGGGCCGCGGCCCGGAGGTTGCGCGCGCGCGCGTAGTAGCCGAGTCCGGACCACTCCGCGAGAACGCGTTCCTCGCTCGCGCGCGCCAGGGATGCGACGTTGGGGAAACGCCGGAGGAAGGCCTCGTACCGCCCGCGCACCGCTCCGACGGTCGTCTGCTGGAGCATGACCTCCGAGACCCAGATCCGGTAGGCATCCCGGGTTCCGCGCCAGGGGAGCTGGCGCTTCTCGCGGCGAAACCAGGAAAGCAGCGCGCGGGAGAGCGGTGCGCTCGAGGAGCCCGCGCCGCGGGATCCTAAGAGGTCGTGATGTCCGTGCGCGGCGCGATCCAGCCGGGCTCCTTCATCAGACCGCGAATGAAGGCCTTCTCGGTTTCGTTCGGCAGGACCTCGGCGGCGTGCTTCGCGTAGTCCTCCGCCGAGAGCCGCTCGCCCGTGACGGAGTACGTGCCGCCGACGAATTCCCCGATCGACCGGTGAAACTTCATGTCGGGCGCCACGAGAGGCCGCTCGCCGGGCGGAAGGAGCCGGTTGATCGACTCGAGGAGCTTGTCGACCTCCTGCTTGTAGAGGTCGCGCGAGAGCTCGTTCAAGTGGGCCTTGTCCGGATCCGCCGGCTGCTTCGCCTCGTCGTACCGGCCCTTCAGGCCCCACACGTAGAACCATTCGGCGGACGAGGAGGAATCCTTCCCGAACAGGTCGTAGGCCGTCGAGAGCCACTTGTTCACGTACTTCTGGAGCAGCGCGGTCGGGACGCGCCCGCCTTTGGCGATTCGCTGCAGCCCCATGTGTCCCGTGCCGAGGTGGAAGCCCTCTTCCCTCAGCATGGGTCCCATCGAGCGCGCCAGCGGGGCGAAACCGGACGTCGAAAGCATGTTGAGCTGGAACTTGCCGTCGCGGTCCACGAACTCCGTGTAGGTGAAGAAGTCCACCCAGTCGTCCACGTCCACGTTGAAGGAGCCGAGGAGGCGGTTGTTCTGCCACGAGCGGCGCTCGAGGAGCTTGCGGGCCTCGATCTTGCCGGTCTCGCCGAAGTGCGTGACGAGCAGGTGGCACATCTGCCAGCCGTGCCGCATCTCCTCGACCATGATCCGGCAGACGCTGTCGGTGTCGTAGTCGGACGGCGAGGTCAGCAGCAGGTTGCGCTGCTGCTCGACGGACGCGAACTCCGTGTCGCCCTGGTACACGATGAGGTTCAGCAGCGCGTCGCGGATCGGCTGGTGGGGAATCTGCGTGACCCGCTCCCACTTGCGGGCGCCCCGGAAATCGCCGTACTCGATCTCGCCGGTCCGGAGGTCTCCGTACTTGGCCTCGAACTGGTAGTCCGAATACTTCGGCAGCTGCAGACCGATGTCCTTCTGCCACGCGCGGAAGGCGTCGATCCAGTCGTCGAAGGTCGCAATCTTCTTCATGATGTTCTCGAAACCCGTATCATATCCGGTTTATGCCGCTCGACATCGACTGGGAGGGGCTCGTCGTCGCGTTCGAGAACCGCTCCCAGAAGATCACGCATTTCTTCGACCGGCAGACCGGCGACGTCGTCCAAGTTCTCGTCACGGACGCCGCGCGGCACGCCGCGCTCTCCGCGGATCCCCGCTATGCCGCCCTGCCGAAGGACGAGGGCGAACGCTCGCGCGGAGACCTCGACGCGTTCGCCGAGCACTGCGAGGAAGCCGACTGCCGGCGCGATCTGCGCAAGGCGCTCGAATCGCCCGATCCGCCGTCGGAATTCCGTGAAGCGCTCCGCCGCCATCCCAAGGAGGAGGCGCACTTCTTCCAGTTCAAGGAGAAGCGGGCCCGGGATCGCGCGGTCGAGTGGGTCCGCTCCCACGGAGTGGCGCAATAGACGGCAGCCGCAGGACTCCGAAACGTGCCGGGACGTGGAAGTCCGGCGGGTCGGCCAGGGTCGGGGACCAGGCGGAGAACTCGTCGCGGGCACCGCGGTCGACACGATAGAAGTTGGCGCGCCAGTGCTCGGGCGGATCGCCGGCGCAGAGCGGTCCGAGAGGGATCGTCAGTCGCGCGGACCAGAGGCCCGGACGCCGGGTCACGCTCGCGGTGAAGCCGTCGCACGTCCAGCCCGGGTCGACGTGCATGGTGGCGCGCTCGAGGTCCGGCGACGCGACGCGCGCATCGAACAGCGTGCCGAGGGGATTGACCTCGAACTCGTAGTAGACGTGGGCCGGATCCTCGGGCGAGAGGAAGACCTCGCAGACGTCCTCGGTCCAGAGGGGCGCGTCGCGCTCGGTCAGCGTCGCCACGACGCCGTCGTCGCGCGCGTCGAAGCGGACGCAGAGGGCGCCGCCGCGCACGCCCGCGCGCACGGACGTGGACAGACGGGACCGGCCGCCCGTGGCCGCGTCGCTCAGGCGAATCGGCGCGAGCGCGACGAGCCGGTCGGTCGGTGAAAGAAGCGGAACCTCCAGAATCGGAATGTCCGGCGGCATGCGGCGGAGATTGTGTGTCATCCCGAGGAGCGAGCCGACCACCAAAGATAGACCCTCGGCAGTAGGCAACGCCGGCCGAAGGCCGGCGGTAACCGACGAGGGATCCCGTGCTTTTCCGAGTTCGGGATCCCTCGCTGCGCTCGGGATGACGCTTCGGGGCCGCTCAGGCGGCTCGAAGCGTCACATCAGCTTCCACGCCCTGTAGAGGTTGAAGCCGATGTAGATGTTGCTGGCCTTCTGGTTCGGGTGGATTCCCGGAGTGTACTGGTCGACGGTCACGTAGCGCTGGTTGCCGGCGAAGAACGCGAAGCGGTGCCGCAGGAGAGACTTCTCGACGGACACGGTCCAGCCGGTGCCGGCCGCGTCGTAGCGCGAGAAGCGCGGGTAAACCTCTCCGTGCACCGTGATCGAGTGTGTGATCGCAATCGAGGCCCCAAAGGGCACGTTCCAGACCGGGTCGTAGAGGCCCTTGCACTGAGAGACACCGTTCGAAAGCTGCCGGCAGCTGTCGTCGTGGGCCGGCGGAGGAGTTGGTGGGAAATACGTCTGGGTGCCTCCGTTGGTCCGCTGGAGGTACGTCGGAACCGCCGTCAGA
>JBKOZO010000096.1:0-3460 GCA_046725935.1 Acidobacteriota bacterium
CAGGAACTGGACGTCCTCGGCGTTGCCCTTCTTCTTGGCCTCCTCGAGGTACGCCGGGTACTCCTTCAGGATCGTCTGCGGAGATTCCAGCATGCGCTTGCGGACGTTGTCGTGAGCGATGATCACGGCGAACTGCTTGAAGGCGTCGTTGCCGCCGGTGTGATCCCCGTGATGATGCGTGTTGAGGAGATACTTGATCGGCTTGTCCGTCACGCCCTGGATCTGCTTGACGACCCCCGGGCCGAGCTGCCGGATCTGCGCGTCGACGACCAGGACGGCGTCCGGCCCGACGAAGAAGCCGACGTTGCCGCCTCCGCCGTAGAGAACGTAGACGCCGCGCGAAAGCTCCTGCTTTCGGAAGATGTCGTCGGCCTTGCGCTCGTGATGGTCGGGCGTGGGCGTCGGCTTCGGCTGAGCCAGGGACAGAGCCGGAAGAAGGAGCAGCGCGGCTCCCGAAAACGCTTTCCGCATCGAACCCTCCTCGAGCGCGACGCTATCCCGTCGCGGGCGCTTCGGAAAGCGAATTCGGACCAGGCCGCGCCGCGGCGCGCGCGAAGAGCGCCGTGGGCAGGCCCACCGTCAGGGCCTGGCTGACGAGACTGTGCAGGAGCAGCCACGGATCGACGGCCCGAGAGCGGGACGCCGCCGAGAGCGGGATGACGATGAATTGCATGACCAGGTGAACCGAGGCCCCGTAAGCGAGGCCCCACGCCACAGGGTGACGGATCAGCGTGGGGAACCGGCGGCTCGCCAGGAGATAGACACCGACGATGACGAACGCGTTGAAGAAGTGGATGGCGATACCCAGCCACATCATCGCGGAATCTTCCCCAAAGGCTTCTTTCCCGACGAAGCCGCTCGTGATGAAGCGGAAAATCCGCCACGGGGTGATCCCGCTGCGGAGCGCCCAGAAGATCGAGGTCTCCGTCGCTTCGAGGAGTGCGACGGTGACGGTGCCGAGCAGCAGCGCCCTCCCGGGCTTCACGGCACGTTCAACGCGCGGGCGCTCGCCCCGCGGATCTCGAGCGTGGACGGATCCTGCAGGAACGCGGCCACGCCCAGCCGCTCGCGGTTCCAGCCCTTCTCCAGCGACAGCGTGGCAGTCTGCGTCGAGGTCCCGCGCACGCGGTCCCCGCGGCGCAGGCTACGGACGACGTAGTCATTTTCGAGCGTGCGGCCTCCGTTTTCGCCGGCCCGGACCGGCGTGACGAGGCCGGTCTCGTAGACGGCGAGCATCAGCTCCCACGAGCCGTTCTTTTGAAGCGCCTCGGGTAGCTCTACGTCGGCCCGCACGCGCACTTTCGATTCCGACGGCTCGAGTTTCAACGCGATCGCCGCCGCCGGCCGCGCCGCCGCGGCGTCCACGGCTGCCCGAAGCTCGGCTCCGCGCGAGCCGATGAGCTCGACCGAACCGTCCACGACTGCTTGCGGCGTGTAGACCTGCTGCAGTCCGAGCCTGCGCGCGTAGGCGACCTGGCGCTTCGTCCAGTCGGCGCTGGAGAACGGGTCGGTCCATCCCCCGTGATTCCAGAAATCGACGTGAAAGGCGAGGGGAACGATCCGCCCGGCGCTCTCTCCGCCGAGCTGTGTGAGGAGGCGGTCTGCCGGGGGACAGCTCGAACAGCCCTGCGCCGTGAAGAGCTCCACGACCACGGGATGCGCGGCGCCGGGCGGCTCCTCGCCCGTGGCCGCCGGCGTGGCCGCGAACACGGAGATCGCCAGGACCGCCGCCGCGGCCGCGCCCACCGCTCTCACGCGGTCAGTCTGGTGTCCAAAGCGGTCTCGCTCAATAACCACTTGCCGCCCGGACGATATGGCCATTATCTTGACCCCGTGAAACGCGCTCCGGCCGGGATTCTCCCGGTCATCGCGATCGACCGGGCGTCGCCCAAGCCGCTCTACCGACAGCTCTACGACGGCTACCGAGACGCCATCCTGGAGCGGCGGCTGCGCGGCGGTCAGCGTCTGCCCTCGACGCGGAGCCTCGCCGCGGAGCTCGGGATCTCGCGGATCCCGGTCCTGAACGCGTTCGAGCAGCTGCTGGCCGAGGGTTACTTCGAAAGCCGCGTCGGCGCCGGGACCTTCGTGGCCGCGTCGCTGCCCGACTCGCTCTCGCGCCCGGTCGGCCGCGCCGTGCCGGGACGCCGGACCGCATCGCCGCGGAGCCGCATCGTCTCCCACCGCACGCGAATGCTCATGCAGGATCAACCCGGTCCCTGGTTCCGCGGACCGGGAGCCTTCAACGTGGGCCAGCCTCCGGTGGATCGGTTTCCGCTGAAGGCCTGGTCGAGCCTGGTCGCGCACCATGCCCGGCGCGAGGACCCGGATCTGCTGCATTACCGGCAATCCATGGGCCTTCCCGCCCTGCGCGAGCAGATCGCGCGGTACCTGCGCGCGGCCCGCGCGGTCCGGTGCGAAGCCGAGCAGATCATGATCGTCAGCGGCTCCCAGCAGGCGCTCGACCTGACCGCCCGCGTGCTGCTCGACGCCGACAACCCAGTTTGGATCGAAGATCCCGGTTACTTCGGAGCGCGCAAGGCCCTGCGGCTGGCGGGCGCAAAGCTGGTTCCCGTTCCAGTCGACGGCGAAGGCCTCGACGTGGCGACGGGAATCGCCCGGTCGCCGCGCGCCCGCGCGGCCTTCGTCACCCCGTCGCACCAGTTCCCGCTCGGCGTGACGATGAGCGCCTCGCGGCGGCTGCGGCTGCTCGACTGGGCCCGCGACACCGGCGCCTGGATCATCGAAGACGACTACGATAGCGAGTACCGCTTCGGAAATCTCCCGATCGCCGCGCTGCAGGGTCTGGACCGGGACTCGCGCGTCATCTACGTCGGGACCTTCACTAAGATGCTGTTCCCGGCGCTGCGCCTGGGCTACATCGTCGTGCCGGCCGATCTCGTGGCGCCGTTCACCACCGTCCGGCGCACGATGGATATGTTCTCGCCGACGCTTCTCCAGGCCGTCCTCGCCGACTTCATCGCCGAGGGCCACTTCGAACGCCACATCCGGCGCATGCGCCTGCTTTGCCGCGAACGTCGCGGGGCCCTGATCGAATCGCTCGCGGAAGCCTTCGGACCGGCGGTCGAGGTCCTCGGCGACGAGGCCGGGATGTTCCTCGCGGCGGTGCTGCCGGATGGAACACCAGATCGAGAGATCGCTCTGCGCGCGGCCGAGCTCGGCATCGGCGCCTATCCGCTGTCGGAGAGCTACCTGGCCAGGTCCGGCCGGCCGGGCTTCGTCCTCGGCTACGGCGGCGTCAATCCCGCCGAGATCGCGGAAGGAGTACGCAAGCTCCGGGAGGCCGCGGATCCGCATCTGAAGACTCGGCGCGTCTCCTCGCGCTCCCGGTAAACTCCGGCCAGTGCCGAACTGGAAACTGACGCTCGAATACGACGGGACCCGGTACCGCGGCTGGCAGACGCAGAAGAACACGGACCGCACGGTCCAGGCGGTCCTGCAG